>JBNJGE010000073.1:0-14469 GCA_051747505.1 Pseudomonadota bacterium
TCGGGGTCATCCTCGGGTCCAGGTTGGTGCCGCAACTCGACCCTACCGAGGAACCCGATGACCGCCTCAGCTACACCACCTCCCGGGACACGACCCGGCGAGCCAACATTGACCTTCTTACGTGCACGGCTGATGCCGATGCCGTAGTCGACTGCATCGGGAATCCGACGGAACCCCGTTTCCATGCCGTTCGACAGTCCCGGCTTTCAGGAAAAGCCCTGAGCCGAACGTCAGTAGAAACGGGATTGCACGAGGTTGTTCAGCCCGGCGCCGCCCTGCTGAAGCAGGGTGAGCGCGGTCATCCCGGGCGTGCCGAGGCTCGGGCCTTGCGAAGCCGACTCCCGCGCAAGGAAGCGGCGAATGACCGTCTCCACGTTTTCCGGGTCGGAGAAAACCGCCATGGAGCCGCTCCCGAAGAGGCTTCGTGCCTTGCCCTGGAACTCCTCGAACTGTCGTTCGAGATCCAGCTGGGAAAACGACGACGGCATGCCGAAGGCGCCTTCCAGCACGGCCCGAACGGGGCGATCGCCCATCGCGGAAAACCAGGCCGCCCGTTCGGGATCGGCCGAGTTGGCGTAGTTCGCCAACTCCCGCCGGGCGTTGAGAGCGAGACGCAGCGACGGATCGTTTTCACCCACGGCCCTCTCGAAGCTGCGCGCCTTGAATGCCGATGCGATGCGCGGGCCGAAACCGGGCTCCTCCACGCGCGGTCCGACGGCCGAACCATAGCCGAAGGCCTTGGCGAGATCCCGATAGCGCCTGTCGACAAGCCTGTTGGCGAAGCTTTCCCGGTCAAGCGGGTCGCTCTCCAGCGCGGCGCGGACGAAGGCGCGCTTGTCGACTTCGGTCTCCAGGCCGAAGGCGGCAAGCGCCACCGAGAGCAGGCGACGATCCCTGACGAGATCACCGGCGGTCCGGGCCTGAGCGATGTTTTCGGCGAAGTATGCAGCTTCGCGGCCGATGTGCGGGCTCTTCGCGAAAAGCGCTCGCTGGTCCGTCTCCACGCGTTTGAGCAAGGTCCAGCCGGCGATGCCGGACAAGGGAATTGCAGGGGCGAAGGTCATTGACGAACTCTCCTGCCTTCCGCCGTCATGGCTCAGGCCTTTCCGTCCGCAGTATCCGCGGCCACCGCCAGCAGCCGATCCTCCCGGGGAAGCAGCGTCCGCAATGCCTTGAGCGCCTGATAATAGCGCCCCGCGGTCGTATGGTCAGTCGCCTCCGAGAGCCGCGTTCGGCTGTCGGAGTCGGTGAAGACCTGGCTCAGCTGCTCTATCCCGACGAGGATCTGGCGCGGCGCCCCCTCGGCGTCGGCTTCGCCGGCCAGCAGGAGCTGGGCGATGTAGCAGACCCTTCGCACGGGCGTGTTGGCCTCGTGCGGATGAATCGCGTCGCGCAGTCGCAGGACGTTCGCCTGCGGCGTCAGGATGTTGACCCGGGTGCGGCGCGGGCCGTTTTCCATGACCACGCCGTTGACCATCACGCGCTCGCCCGGGCCCAGCTTGAGGATCAGGCCGGGCATCACTCCCGCTCCGGCTGGCCGCGCAGGCCTTTCATGATGGCCGCGTTGACATCGACGAGAGCCTGGACGGCGTCTGCAACGTCGACGTCCTGGCGCAGGATGGCGTTGGTCTGGCGCTCCACGAAGCCGGCGAGGGAGATCAGTTGGCCGCGCAGCGTCTCCGGAAGCGCGTTCCCTTCCTGCGCGAGGTCCACGGAAAGCGTGAGCCAGAGTCGGAGGTTGTCGTGCATGGCCTCGGCGAGGCGCGGATACGCGGTGCGGTCGCCGTCGCGAATCGCGCCGGCCGCTTCGGAGAGTCGATGCGTGAGACGCGCGAAGAGACGATACTCGCCCTGTCGGGGAGTGAGAACCGCGTCACGGGCGTCGGCATAGGCCCGGGCCGGGGCCGCGGCGCGGCCGGGGCCGCGGGTGTCTTTGGCGAGCGCGGGGGAGGTCATCTCGGCTCCTCGGTCTGGCGCGCCGAGTTCGCCGGGCGCCGTGTCTCAAAGTGTGTCGCCGCTCGAGATCAGGCCGCGGCGACCAAATGGGGCTCGCGAGGGCCCTCGCAGCGGCGCCGCGGCCGACGGAGGCCGTCGCCATCGGCGGGGCCTGAGCCTTCTTCGCGCGCCCGGATCGCAGGAGGCCCGGAGCTCTCGTCGGGCCGGAAGCGGCGGCGGGAGAGGCGACTTCACTCGCTCTCCCGCCGCCCGAGGCTCACCGGAAGAGCGAGAGCAGGTTCTGCGGCGCCTGGTTGGCGATCGAGAGCGCCTGGGTGCCGAGCTGCTGCTGCACCTGCAGCGCCTGCAGACGGGCCGAGGCCTCCTCGAGGTCGGCGTCGACCAGCGACCCGATGCCCGACTTGAGCGAGTCCGTCAGCTTGCCGACGAAATCGTCCTGGATCTCGATCCGCTTCTCGCTGGTACCGAAGGCCGCGCCGGCGTCGATGGTGGTCTGGATCAGACCCTCCACGGCGGACAGGGCGGCCTTGGCGCCGTCCGTGGTCGAGATGTCGAGCTCGCCCAGCAGGGCCAGCCCGCCGCCGACGGTGCTGCCGCCCGCCAGGGTCGCGTCGCCCGCCGCCGCCGCCGCAAGGGCGGTGTCGGTGTTGTTCGTCACCGTGATGTCGCTGCCGCTGACGCTGACCTCGAACTCGGACTCGATCCCCTGCTCCGCGAGGCGGAAGTTGATCATGTCCGTCAGACCCTTGGCGACATCGGCCGTGGTGTCGCCGTCCTTCGCCGTGTAGATCGCTGTCTGATCAGCAGCGTCCGCGCTGCCGAAGTCGGTGGCGCCCGAGGCGTCGAAGATCGTCATGTCGAAGGAGTAGGAATCTCCCGCCATCACGTCCTGGGTGCGCCCGGTGCTCGCCGTCTCGCCGGCGACGGTGTAGGTGGCGTCGCTGGCGCCGTCGGCGTCCGCCGTGCCGGAGGCGGTGAAGGCGGCGGCATCGAGGGTCAGCGTCCCGTCGTTCTCCGCCGCGGTCTGGCTCAGATCCTGCCTGGCGACCATGATCTGGGCGGAGTCCACCCCGGTGCTGGAGCGATCCAGCGAGGAGAGGACGTCCATTTCTCCCGAGCCGTCGACGTTGTCGGCGTAGTCGGTGCCTGAGGACGTCTCCGAGTTGTCGAGCAGATTCAGGCCGTTGAACTGCGCGGCCCCGACGATCGAGGAGACCTGGTCGCGCAGGGAGGAGAGCTCGTTCTGGAGTTTCCCGCGGTCGACATTCTCCTCCTGGGCGGCGACGATCTTGCCCTTCATCTCGTTGAGCAGATCCTTGACGCCCTCGGTCGCGTTGCGCGCCACCGCCACGGTCGAGGAGCCCAGCGCCAGCGATTCGGAGATCGCCTTGAAGCCGCTGACGTCGGACTGCATCACCGACGAGATCGCCCAGACGGCGGCGTTGTCCTTGGCCGAGGCGACCTTCTTGCCGGTCGAGATCTGGGACTGGACGTCCTGCAGGTTCTTGTTGGTGTTGTTGAGGGTCTGGAGCGCGACCATCGCGCTGGTGTTCGTCAGAATGCTGGCCATGAGTTCCGTTTCCCACAGTCGGCGACGCTTCGACGCCGCGTTACAAGACCGACCGGCGCTTTCCGGTCGACGGACCGCCCTTCTGACGGAGCGCATCGGGCGTTCGGCCCGCCGCGTCGGCCCGTTTCCGGGGCCGCTGGATCGGACCTTGGCGGCGATTTGATAATGAGCCGTTACCTGCGGCCCGCCGATTTCGCCGCAATCCGAGGGATTTGACGCTCCCTCACCCCTCCGCGCGCTCCTGCGCGAGGTCCTCGGCCGGGTCCTCCAGCGCCGCGGCCAGCCGGCGGAAGCTGTCGGCGCAGCCCTGCGGGGCCGGCGCGGCGCAGAAGGCGTCAAGGGCCGGGTGGAGGCGAATCGCGCGATCCGAGTCCGGGTCCGCCCCTTCGCGCCAGAGCCCCGCCTGCAGCATGGGCTCGGCCTTCTCGTGAAGGCCGACGACGCGCCGGGCCGCGGCGATCAGCCTGTTCTCCGCCGGGCTCGCGCAGGCGGGCAGCGCGCGCGAAACCGACCGGCCCACATCCACCGCCGGGAAGCGCCCGCGCTCGGCGATGGCGCGCTCCAGCACCGCGTGCCCGTCCAGAAGCCCGCGGGTCATGTCCGCGACCGGCTCCTCCATGTCCGAGCCGGCCACGAGCACCGAGAAGACGGCCGTGATGTCGCCTCCGGTCGCCTCCGGCCCCGGTCCGGCCCGCTCGGTGAGCTGGGCGAGCTGGGCGGCGGTGGAAGGCGGATAGGCGCGCAGGGAGGGGGGCTCGCCCGCCGTAAGCGCCACCTCCCGATGCGCCTCCGCGAAGCGGGTGAGCGAATCGACCAGCAGGAGCACGTGTCGCCCCCGGTCGCGCAGACTCTCGGCCACGGCCATGGCGGTCCAGGCGGCGCGGCGCTTGATCAGCGGGGACTGGTCCGAAGTGGCGCAGACCACGACCGAGCGCGCGAGGCCCTCCGGCCCGAGGACGCTTCCGAGGAATTCGCGCAGCTCCCGCCCCCGCTCCCCGATCAGCACGAACACCACGTGATCGGCGGAAACCCCGCGCGCCAAGGCGCCAAGCAGGTTCGACTTGCCCACGCCGGAGCCGGCGAAAAGACCGATGCGCTGGCCCCGCACCAGCGGCAGCAGCGTGTCGAAGACCGACAGCCCGGTGTCGAGCCGCGGCCCCAGTCGCGCGCGGCGCATCGGGTCGGGCGGCCGGCGGCGCAGGGGCGCGACCTCCGCCCCCTGTCGCAGGGGTCGGCCGTCGAGCGGGGCGCCGAAGGCGTCCACCACGCGGCCGAGCCAGGAGGCGTCGGGGCGCAGGCCGGGATCGGGGGTGAGGGCCACCGAATCGCCAAGCCCCACCCCCTCCGAGGCGCCATAGGTCATCACCACGGCCTTGCCCTCGGACAGCGCGACGATCTCGCCTTCCAGCGCCTCGCCCTCGGCGGGAATGACCTCCGCCCGGTCGCCGAGCCTCGCGCGCGGGGCCAGGCCCGAGGCGGTCAGGGCCGCCCCGTCCACGCGCGTGACGCGCCCGATCCGCCGCCTCACGGGCAGGGCGCGCAGCTCCGCGCCCAGATGCTCGATCTCCATCTCCCGGGCCTCCGCTTCCCGTCCATCCGGTTACTTCTTGTCAACCGAACCGGGTTAAGCCCCCGTTTCGACGCTCCACGGAGGAGAAGCCCCGACATGAGCAGCGAGCTTCAGATTCTGTCACTGGCCGAGGCGCTGGCCGAACATGCCTCGCGCCGCCAGGTGCTGGTGGCGCGCAACGTGGCCCATGCTGACACGCCCGGCCACCGCGCCCGGGATCTCGCCCCGTTCTCAGAAACCGTCGCCGCGCAGGCCGCGCAGGACGGCGAGGGCTTCCGCCCCCGCGCCATGCGCCCCGGACATGCCGGCTTCGCCGACGCCTCCGGCGCGGGGGCGGAGGTGGTGGAGGACGCGCGCACCGGCGCGGCCTCGCCCAACGGCAACACGGTCTCGCTGGAGGACCAGATGGTCCGGGCGGCGGAGGCCAGGATGCAGCACGACCTGGCGCTCGGGGTCTGGCGCAAGTCGCTCGACATCCTGCGCGCAGCCATGGGCCCGGCCCGCTGAACCCTCTTGAGCAATGCCTGAAGGAGCCTGCCCGATGAGCGATCTCGTCAAGGCCATGGCCGCCTCGGCCAGCGGGATGACGGCCCAGTCGACCCGCCTGCGCCTGAGCGCGGAGAATCTCGCCAACGCCGACACCCCCGGCTACCGGCGCAAGACCGTGCCCTTCCAGACGCTCGACCCCGAGCAGGCGGAGGGCGCGGCGGTCCGCGCCGGCAATGTGCGCCTCTACCGGGGAGATTTGCCCCGCGTCTATGACCCCGCCCACCCCCTCGCCGACGAGGCCGGCTACTACGAGGGCTCCAGCGTCGAGATGATGGTGGAGGTCGCCGACACTCGCGAGGCCCAGCGCAGCTACGAGGCCAACCTCAAGCTGCTCGACCAGGCCCGGCAGATGAGCCGGGGCCTGCTGGACCTTCTGCGCCGCTGATCCGCCGCACGCGCCGCGGCCCGACCCAGAAAGGGAGATCGAGATGAACGCAGCCGACAGCCTCGCCGCCCAGGCCTATCAGGGCCTTTCCGCCACGATGCAGTCCCGGCCGGAAGGCCCGGACGCCGCCGGCAAGGGCGGCGGCGCGGTGGGCGAGGTCGCCCGCTCCTTCGTCGACGCCCTGCGCGAGGGGGAGGCGACCGCCAAGGCCGGCCTGGCCGGACAGGCGGACATGCAGTCCGTCGTCACCGCGCTCGCCGCCTCGGAGATGGCGATCCAGACCGCGGTGACCATGCGCGACAAGGTCGTGGAGGCCTACAAGGAGATTCTGCGGATGCCGGTCTGAGCCCGCCGCGCGCGCGGCCGGAGGGCGCCCATGAGCGAGACCGAGATCGCCGACCTGCTCAAGCAGGGGCTCTGGGCGGCCATCGTCGCCGCGCTGCCCATCCTGAGCGTGGCGCTGGCCACCGGCCTCGCCATTGGGTTGGCGCAGGCCCTGACCTCGGTGCAGGAGCTCACGCTGACCTTCGTTCCCAAGCTAGCGGCCATCGCCGGGACCTTCTGGCTGTCCCTGGGATTCATGGGCAAGGCCTTCCTCGGTCTGTGGACCGACGTCCTCATCCCCGTCATCGCCGGAGGCTCGCCATGACCGGGGGGATCCGCGCCCTTCTCCTGGCCCTCGTTCTGCCCGTGGCGGCCGCGGCGGCGCCGGCCCCGCAGGCCGACCGGCTGGCGGCGCGCTGCGAGGCAGCCGCGCTGCAGGCCGCGCGCGCCGAGGGCGTGCCGCCCCGCCTGTTCCGCGCCCTTTCGCTGGCCGAGACGGGGCGGCGGCTGGAGGGCGAGGCGCGCCCCTGGCCCTGGACCGTGAACATGGAGGGCGAGGGCCGCTGGTTCGAGACGCCCGACGCCCTGCTCGCCTGGGTCCGGGCGCGGCGGGCCGAGGGCGCGCGAAGCTTCGATCTCGGCTGCTTCCAGGTGAACCATCTGTGGCACGGGGAGGCGTTCGACTCGCTCGAGCAGATGCTGGACCCGGCCGCCAACGCCCGCTATGCGGCCCGTTTTCTGCGCGCCCTGCGCGAGGAGACCGGCGACTGGGAGGCTGCCGTCGGCCTCTACCATTCCCGCACTCACAAGCTCGCCGGCCGATACCGCGCCCGCGTGCTGCGGATCATGGCCGGCCTGCCCTCGGCGGCCGGACCGGAGGTCGACCTGGCGGCCCTGCCCGCCGCGCCCGCGGGCGACGCCTGGCCGGGGGTGCGCGGCGCGCCCCGGCCCATCGCCCGTCCGTCGGGAGTTGACCCCACAGACGCCGCCGCCGACGCTGCGGCCGCGAGCCTGGCCCGCGCCTGGATCGACGGGCGCAAGCCCGGCCCGCTGATCGAAGCGCGCGCCGACGCCCGGGGCCTGCTGCGCGCCGCCAGACCGCTTGTCGACTGAGCGCCGCGCCGATGCCCGCCTGGTCCGTCGAGAAGCTCTACCAGCCGACCATCCTGCTGGCGCTGGCGCTCATGGCGATCATCGTCATGATGATCCTGCCCATGCCTTCCTGGGTCCTCGATGTCGGCCTCGCCGCCAGCTTCGGGCTGGCGATCCTGATCTTCACCAACACCCTGTTCATCGAGCGCCCGCTCGACTTCTCCGCGTTCCCAACGATCCTGCTCGCCTCGCTGATGCTGCGCCTGTCGCTCAACGTCAGCTCCACCAAGCTGATCATCGGGGAGGGACACACCGGCACCGCCGCCGCCGGCGAGGTGATCGAAGGCTTCGCGATGTTCGTGATGGGCGGCTCGGTCTATCTCGGCCTCGTCGTTTTCGGCGTGCTGCTGATCGTCAACTTCATCGTGATCACCAAGGGCGCGGGCCGCATGGCCGAGGTCGGAGCGCGTTTCGCGCTCGACGGGATGCCTGGCAAGCAGCTGGCGATCGACTCCGACATGGCCGCCGGCGCCATCTCCCACGAGGAGGCGCGGGACCGCCGCAAGACCGAGCAGGACGAAACCACCTTCTTCGGCTCGCTCGACGGCGCCTCGAAATTCGTGAAGGGCGACG
This sequence comes from Pseudomonadota bacterium, assembly GCA_051747505.1. Lineage (GTDB taxonomy): Bacteria > Pseudomonadota > Alphaproteobacteria > Rhodobacterales > Rhodobacteraceae > Albimonas. Next base: position 8,080 of record JBNJGE010000073.1, read on the forward strand.
CGATCGCGGGGCTGCTGATCACTCTGCTCAACCTGCTGGTGGGGCTGACCATCGGGGTCGTGGGCCACGACATGCCCATGTCCGAGGCCTTCGAGACCTACGCGATCCTCACGGTCGGCGACGGGCTGGTCACCCAGATCCCGGCGGTGATCATCTCCATCGCCACCGCGCTGCTGCTGGCCAAGGGCGGCATGCTGGGCTCCGCGGACCGCCAGCTTATTGGCCAGCTCGGCGGCTTCCCCTCGGCGCTGGCGACGGTGGCCGCGCTGATGGCGGCCTTCGCCCTGGCCCCCGGCCTGCCCTTCACGCCCTTCCTCGCGGGCGCGGCCCTGCTCGGCGCCGCCGCCTGGTTCGCGCAGCGGGCGCGCAGGCAAGCCGCCGAGGCCGCGCGCGTCGAGGCGTCGAGGCCCGCCGAGGAGACGGCGCCCGCCGACCGTCCCCTCGGCGACATGCTCGATCTCGACGAAATCCATGTGGAGTTCGCCCCCGATCTCGTGCCCACCGTGATGGACGAGGCCACCGGCATCGGCGCGCGCATCGCCAACATGCGCAACCATATCGCCCAGCTCTACGGCGTGGTGATCCCCGAGATCCGGCTGACCGACGACCCCTCCCTGCCCAGGGGCGCCTATGTCATCCGCATCCAGGGCGTGGAGGTCGCCCGGGCGGAGCTCGAGCCCGACAGGACCCTGGTCCTGCTGGGCGACTCGCCCGAGGCCGCCCCCGCGGGCCAGGACGTGAAGGAGCCCGTCTACGGCGCCGCCGCCCGCTGGGTCTCGCCCGACGACCAGGAGGAGGCCGCCCTGCTCGGCCTGCCCGTCGTCTCCCCCACCGAGGTCGTCGCCACCCATCTGATGGAGACGGTGAAGGACAATTTCGGCCGCCTGTTCTCGCGCCGCGCGCTGCGCAAGCTCCTCGACGCCTTCGTCAGGGTCTCCGACCCCGAGCGGGCGGAGGCCAACCGGCGCATCCTCGACGAGTTCATCCCCGAGAAGGTCCCGGTCGACCTTCTGCAGACCGTCCTGCGCCTGCTGCTGGAGGAGCGGGTCTCCGTCCGCAATCTGCCCCTGATCCTGGAGGCGATCGCGGAGGTCCAGCCCGCCGCGCGCGGGCCGGAGGCGATCGCCGAGCATGTGCGCCAGCGCCTGGGCTTCCAGATCGTCTCCGAACTGCTGGAGGAGGACGGCGCCCTGCCCCTCATCCAGCTTTCCCCCGACTGGGAGGAGACCTTCTCCGCCCACGAGACGCCGGGCGAGGAGGGCGGGGATGTCGCCCTGCCCCCCTCCGAGTTCAACCGCCTCGCCGCATCGGTGGCGGAGAAGCTGTCCCGCGCAGGCTCCGAGGGGCGCTACCCGGCCGTCGTCACCTCCGCGCGCCGGCGCCGCTTCCTGCGCGCCGTCCTGTCGGCCAAGGGCGTGCGCAACCCGGTGCTGAGCTTCGACGAGATCGGAGGCTCCGGCCGCCCGACCCTGCTGGGCCAGGCCTGAGATGGAGCCCGAGGCCGTCACGGCCGCCCAGACGGCGCTCACGCGGCTCTTCGGCCCGCTGGAGGAGATCGCGCGGCTCGGGGAGGCGCCGCTGCACGCCCTGCTCGCCGTGTTCGCGCGCGTGGGCGCAGTGGCCGCCCTGCTCCCCGGCTTCGGAGAGCGCACCCTGCCCGCCCGCGTCAAGCTCGCCGGCGCGATCGCCTTCACGGCCGTGGTCTGGCCCGCCGTCACCCCGCTGGCCGAGGCCGCGCACGCGGCGCGCCCGGGCCTCGCCGCCGGCGCGCCCCTGCCCCTGCTGCACGCCATCGCGGCCGAGGCGGCGGTGGGCCTGATGCTGGGCATCGCCGTGCGCCTGATGATCATGGCGCTGCAGCTCGCCGGCTCCATCGCCGCGCAGGCCACCTCCGTCGCCCAGATCGGCGGGGCGGAGGTCACGCCCGACCCGATGCCCGCCATCGGCGGGATCCTGACGGTCGGCGGCGTGGCGATCGCGCTCGCGCTCGGCCTCCACGTCAAGGCGGCGATCCTGATGATCGAGAGCTACCGGGTGGCGCCGCTGGGGGAGTTCCCGCTCGCCTCCGACGCCGCGGACTGGGGCGTGGCGCGGGTGGCGCAGGCCTTCGAGCTCGCCGTCTCGCTGGCCGCGCCCTTCGCGGTGGCCTCCTTCGCCTACAACCTGGCGCTCGGCGCCATCAACCGAGCCATGCCCCAGCTGATGGTCGCCTTCGTGGGCGCCCCGGCGATCACCATGGGCGCGCTGCTGCTGCTCTGGATCGCGGCGCCCGACATGCTCTTCTTCTGGGCGGACCGGCTCGACCAGGTGCTGGTCGACCCCTTCGCGAGGCCCTGACATGGCCGAAGGCGGAGAGGACGACAGCGCGGAAAAGAGCCACGACCCTACCCCCCAGAAGCTGGAGGAGGCGCGGCGCAAGGGCGACGTCCCCAAGTCCACCGACATGGCCGTGGCCGCGGCCTATCTGGGGCTGCTGGCCGTGATGATCTCGGTCGGCCCCGGAATGGCGCGCGACGCGGGCGAGGCGATGGCCTTCGTCATCGGCGCCGCCGACCGGCTGGAGGGCCGGGTGATCGGCCCCGGCGGGGCGGCGGTGGCGGGGCGGCTGCTGGTCGGGGTCGTCATCCCCCTGCTGCCGCTGTTCCTGGTCCCCATGGCGGCCTCGCTGCTCGCCTTCGTCGCCCAGCGCGCGGTGGTCGCGGCGCCGGAGAAGCTGGCGCCGAAGGTCTCCCGCATCTCGCTCGTCTCGAACGCGAAGAACAAGTTCGGTCCCACCGGGCTGATGGAATTCGCCAAGTCCACCGTGAAGCTGGCGGCGATCTCCGCCATCCTCACCCTCTTCCTGCTGGCCGAGACCGACCGCATCGTCGGCCTGCTGCGCGCCCCCGCGACCATCGTGGGGCCGGAGATGATGCGCGTGGGCGTCTCCCTGCTCTCGGTCATCGCGGCGGTCGCGGCGGTGATCGCGGCCGCGGATTTTCTCTGGCAGCGCTTCGACCACGCCCGCAAGAACCGCATGAGCCACAAGGAGATCAAGGACGAGACCAAGCGCAGCGAGGGCGACCCCCACCAGAAGGCCGAGCGGCGCGAGCGCGGGCGGAAAATCGCCACCAACCGCATGCTCAACGACGTGCCGGAGGCCGATGTGGTCCTGACCAACCCCACGCATGTCGCGGTGGCCCTGAAATGGTCCCGCGCCCCGGGCTCGGCCCCCGTCTGCGTGGCCAAGGGCGAGGACGAGATCGCCCACGCCATCCGCAAGACGGCCGACGCCCACGGCGTGCCGGTCCGCCACGATCCGCCGACGGCCCGCGCGCTCAACGCCACGGTCGAGATCGGCGAGGAGATCCACCCCGACCACTACAAGGCCGTGGCCGCCGCGATCCGCTACGCGGAGAAGATGCGCGACCTCGCGCGAGAGCGCGGCTGGGGCGAGGCCGGAAACCGACCGTGAACCGGGACCCCAAGGCCCTCGCCCGGCTGGTCGGGCTCGCCCGCATCGCCGAACTCTCCCGCCTCGCGCGGCTGGCCGAGGAGGCCCGCGCGCGCGACCGGGCCGAGGCCCTCGCCACCCGGCGGCGGGCGGAGGCCGCGGCAGAGGAGGCGCGTCTCGCCTCCGGCCCTGCGCCGCCGCCCGCCGATCTCGCGGCCGCGGATCGGTGGCGGAGCCGGGCGCGTCGACGCATCCGGGAGGCTGCCCGCGACGTCGAGCGCGCCGAGACTCTGGCGGAGGCCGCGCGGCAGAAAGCCGCCGAGGGTCTCGCCCGGCGCCGCGCCCTCGAAAGCCTCGAGGAGAAGGCGAGGGCCGAGCGCGACCGTCTCGCCCGACGCCGGCGCGAGAATGACGGCGAGCCCGGCTGACGAACCCGCCCGCGCCGTCTAGGCTCCCCTCCGCCGGCAGCGAGAGGAGACGTCATGCCCAAGGTGCTCTACGAGAAGGACGGCCGCATCGGCCGCATCACCCTCAACCGCCCGGAGGTGATGAACGCCATCGACGACGACCTGCCGCGGGAACTGGAGGCGGCGGTCGAGGCCGCCAACGCCGACCCGAACGTGCATGTCATCGTGCTCTCGGGCGCGGGCGACGCCTTCTGCGCGGGCTACGACCTCACCTACTACGCCCAGGCCGCCGGCACGAACGCCGGCGTGCAGGAGATGCCCTGGGACCCGATGAAGGACTACGCCTTCATGATGCGCAACACGGAGCGGTTCATGTCGCTCTGGCGCAGCCACCGCCCCGTGCTGGCGAAGGTGCAGGGCTACGCGGTGGCCGGCGGCTCCGACATCGCGCTGTGCTGCGACATGGTCGTGATGGCCGAGGACGCGCGCATCGGCTATATGCCCGCCCGCGTCTGGGGCTGCCCCACCACGGCGATGTGGGTCTACCGGCTGGGGGCGGAGGGCGCCAAGCGCATGCTCTTCACCGGCGACAAGATCGACGGGCGCGAGGCCGAGCGCATCGGGCTCATCCACAAGGCCGTCCCGGCGACGCAACTCGACGTCGCAGTCGAGACGCTGGCCGAGCGCATGGCCTCCGTGCCCGTCAACCAGCTCATGATGCAGAAGCTGATGATCAACCAGGCGATCGAGGCGCAGGGCCTCCATCAGACCCAGATGTTCGCCACGATCTTCGACGGCATCACCCGCCACTCGCCCGAGGGCATGAACTTCAAGCGCCGCGCCGAGGAGGTCGGCTGGAAGCAGGCGGTGCGCGAGCGCGACCAGGGCACCTGGGACTGGACGGAGAACCGCCCGATCAACGCTCCGAAGTGATCAGCGCCCCGCGGGCGGGGCCCAGCCCCGCCCGTCGTTGCGCCACACCTCCAGCCCCTCTGCTCCCCGCAGGATCAGGTCGCGCCCTCCTGCCCCGCCGCTCGCCGCGACGGCGATGTCGAAGCCCATGAGCCGCCCCGCGATGCGCGGCGGCTGCGAGTCCAGCTCCGTCAGGATCCAGTGGGCGCAGCCCTCCGGTCGGCAGAAGGCGGGGGTCAGGCCCTGGACGACCACCTCCGCCCCCGGCTCGCGGTCGAGCTCCGCCAGGCCGATGCGGAAGGCGTCGGGCAGCGCGCCGACACGGCTGTCCCCGCCGCGGATCTCGTTGGCATAGAACCAGAGGAAGGCGGCCTCCGCCCGCTCGGGCAGCGGATCGTCGAAGGCGTACCAGAGAATGCCGTCCGGGCCGGCCCCGTCGCCCCCGTAATCCGTCAGCGTCTCGGGCATAGGCGAGGCGGGGCCGAGATCGGTCTGATAGACGGCGCCCCCGAACTTGTAGACCGCGGGCGGCCCGCCCCGCTCCAGCACCAGGTCGCGCCAGCCATTGGTGGTGGACTGCCCCAGCCGGGCGCGCCCCGCGCTTTCGAGAACCTGCACCCACCCCTGCGGCGTGCGCGCCAGCGCCCAGACGCCGCAGACCCGGCCGGGCCGGTGATCGGCGCCGCTGCAATGGGCCACGGACCGGCCCACGGCCACAAGCTCGGCCGGCGCCGCGCCGTTGAGCTCGCAATGCGCGAAGCCGAACAGCGAGTCGGCCGAAAGCCCCAGCCGCGCGGCCTCCGCGAAGTCGGGCGCGAAGCGTTCGGAGATCATGGTCCGTTCGTCGGGGCTCAGCTCCGCCCGGCCAAGCTCGGCGCGGATCTCGCCCGTCCCGCGGGCGGGCTCGGTACAGGCGCCCAGCGCCGCGCCGGGCGCGGCGACCAGTGCCAGGAGAAGGAGAATCGCGGGACGCGGCATGGCCCGACGCTAGGTCGGCCATCTCGCGCCGCGCAACTTGCCGATGAACGGACGCCGCGGATCGCCCGGACCCGCGGCGCCGGCGCCTCAGCCCTTCTGCAGGACCTTCCGCCCCAGCAGCTCGGCGATCTGCACCGCGTTCAGCGCCGCGCCCTTGCGCAGGTTGTCGCTGACGCACCACAGGTTGATGCCGTTGTCGATCGTGGAGTCCTGCCGGATGCGGCTGATGAAGGTGGCGAAGTCGCCCACGCACTCGACCGGCGTGATGTAGCCGCCGGGCTCGCGCTTGTCGACGACCATGATGCCGGGCGCCTCGCGCAGGATGTCCCGCGCCTCGGCCTCGTCGAGATGGTCCTCGAACTCGATGTTGATGGACTCCGCATGGCCGACGAAGACCGGCACCCGCACGCAGGTGGCCGTCAGCTTGATGGCGGGATCCACGATCTTCTTGGTCTCCGCCACCATCTTCCATTCCTCCTTGGTCGAGCCGTCCTCGAGGAAGACGTCGATCTCGGGAATGACGTTGAAGGCGATCTGCTTGGGGTAGACGGAGGGCTCGACCTCCTGCCCCGGCACGTAGAGGCCCTTGGTCTGGTTCCACAGCTCGTCCATCGCCTCCTTCCCGGAGCCGGAGACGGACTGGTAGGTGCTCACCACCAC
>JBNJGE010000074.1:0-14437 GCA_051747505.1 Pseudomonadota bacterium
ATCGTCAGCCTCCCTGCCGCGCTGACCGGCTGACCAGCTCGGCCGTGCCGAAGCCCGTCAGGCCGCACGCCAGATACACCACCTCCCGGGACACGACCGCGGATCTTCGCGATCGTCTCCACAACCAGCATCCCGACATCAGCTCCCGAGCAACCTCGGAAGCACTGTGGACCCCAAGCTTCAGGGGGGTCCCTTTTGGACGCCGATCAGCCCCGAAACGGGGTCCTTATTCCATGCCGATCCACAGGCCCGTGTCCCGGCACGAGACACCTGACAGAAAATCCCGCGCTGCCGGCCTTGCCCCAAGAGTGAAGCTCAAGGCCTACCCGGAGGAAGGCCGGATCGAGATCGACTCGGAAACCACTCTGACAGGCTTCCCAGCCCGCGCCTGGCAGTACCGCCTCGGCAGCCGCACCGCCCTCGATTGGGTCCTCGACCAGCACAAGGAAAAGAAGGTCCGCGATGCCACCGTCGAGGCGTGGCTACAGAAGAACCCTGATTGCCGCTACCGCTTCGCGGACCACAAGGAGCGCGTCATCGACCTGCTGGCCCGCGTCGTCAGGGTCAGCGTCGAGACGCTCGAATTTATTGACGCTATGCGTGCCGTCTCGAAACCACCTCCGGCGGACCGGACCTCCTCGACATAAGGAACGATAGCCGCTGTACGAGATCAGGTCGACTGGCCCTGCCGGCGGTCGCGCTCCCTGGCCACCGAGGCGCGGCGACTTGAAAGCGGGCGGCCGCGGCCTTTCGGCCACACCCGAGTTTCGCCTCCGCGTGCTTCCACGGTGCTTCCACGGCTGGGGCGAACGCGGAAAGCCCCGCACGAGGCGGGGCTTAAGCGTTTGATTTGGTTTATGATTTTGGTTGCGGGGGCAGGATTTGAACCTGCGACCTTCAGGTTATGAGGCAACCCGAGAGGGCCTGAATATCTTTGTGAAATCAGCCGTTTGGACAACTTTTCGGCTCTCAACGTCGTTCACGTGTCGCACGGAGCAGGCGCAAGTTATTGGGAAGGAACGGGAATCCGGGCGTCGCGTCGACCCATGTTGAGCGACGACGGGCCGGAATCGCATGGACGTTCGAACCAGCTGCGGTCTCTGAGGGTTTCGTTGTCGAGGTTGCGCGATGCGCAACGGGGGAGAAACGGAGCGGTGTTGCCTTCATAAAGGAGACCGGGCCCGATCCAGCTGGTATAGTAGCCGTTGCATCCGTTTCTGTCGCTCAGCCCGCTGATCGCCATGGCTTGCGAGTAGCCCACGGTTACTCGATTGTCGGCCTCGGCGTCATAGAGGCCCGTGTATTCGCGATTTTTCGAGTGAACGAAAACATAGCGGTCGTTGAAGCAGACGAACTCGACATCGCGCGCCAGCCGGGTCCGGCCGTTCGTCGTGAACAGATCCCAGCGGCCGTAGCGGTTCCAGTCGAACTCTCGGCCCAACTGCATCCCATTCGGCAGGATCACGGATTGCTGGAAGCTCATCGCCCACCGTGCACCAGCGACCAACGCCCAGAGTAGGAACAACCCGGTCAGACCGAACAGAGTGTATCTGGCGAGCATGCCCAGAAGAGATCGCGGCCTGAACGTCATCGCAAATCGACCACACCATACTCGCTGACACCGGCGTCCTTCATGACCTCGGCAGAGAAACGCGCGGTCCAGTCGCCGGTGATAGGATACGGCGTACCGCCGGCCTCGATACCGATATCCAGCGGGTCCTCGAAGCTGTCACGGAACTCGAAGGTGGTCTCGCCAGTGATCCGGAGCATCGCGCCACGGTCATCGACGCGACCGACGAAGACGCCGCGTACCTCGCCATGGCCGTGTGAGAAGGCGACATCACCGAAATCATATGCAGCGCCGAAATCGTAGCTGAGCGACCCCGCGCCCGACTCGCGCGCTTGATGCGCGATCTGGTCCGCGAGACGACGGAACGCGCCCTCGGCCCCATCCCCATAGGCGTATTGCTCGGCAATCTCTCGCAGGTGTCCGATCTCCAGCAGAGTCACCGCGCGCCCGCCGCCATTATAGTAGTGGCGAACGAAATCGCGGTTGGTCCACCGATCATAGCTCGAGGCGAGGCTCGTGGTGAACTCGTGAAATCCGAACTCGGTCTCGCCGGCGACATAGGCGACAGCCTCGCAACGGCAGTTGTAGTCCTCGCCAGGATGCCCGGTGGCGGGCGCATCGGCCCACGAGAAGACGCGGCCGTCGTTCATCCGGTGCGACCGCCGCACGCGCTCGTCGCGCCGGGTGCGCCAGACATACTGATCCGTGATCCCGGCCTGTTTCAGCGACAGGCGGATCGGCGTTCCCCGGCAAAGGTATTCAACGAAGGCCGTCCGATAGGCCTCGGTATAGGTGATGGTCATGATGGAAGGCCTCTGCGATCGGCCGTGCGATCATCGACAATTTGATTGAAGATCGCGTTAACCGCGCGCCCGGTGCCGATCACCCCAGCAGCTTGGCCTCGACCTCGGCCATGGCGTTCTGGTGGTCGGGCGACGGGAAAAGGTGGCCGTAGCGCTCCATGGTCATCTGGATCGAGGAATGGCCGGCGAAGGTCATCACCTCCTTGATCGAGAAGCCCTGCTCGATCCAGAGCGACACCGCGAAATGGCGCAGGTCGTGCCAGCGCAGCTTCACGCCGACCTGCTCCTGCAGCTTGCGGAACCGGGATTGCGTGTTGGTGTGCTGGAGGACGCCGCCGCGCGGCGCAGGGAACACCAGCCCGAGGTCGCTCTTCGGACAGCGCAGCTTCCAGCGGCGCAGGGCGTTCAGCACCATCGGTCCTGCGGGAATGTCTCGATACCCCGCGCGCGACTTCGGCTCGCCCATCTGGTTGTAGGCGTCGGCGCGCTGGCGCACGTAGATGAAGCCCTTCTCGAAATCCACGTCCTGCCAGCGTAGCCCGCGCAGTTCCGAGGCGCGCAGGCCGGTCAGCGCCGAGACGATCAGGTGCGGTTTGAAGTCCTCCTCGGCCGCCTCGATCAGCGCGCGGATCGTCTCCTTCGAGGGAACCGGCGCTTTGTGGTCGATCCGGCTCGACTTGATCACGCGCACACCGTGCGCGGCGTTGGTGAACAGCTGGCCGTTGTCGATGGCGTGATCGAGCAGCAGCTTCAGCACCGAGAGGACGCGGCGGGTCAGATGCTCGGACCGGCCGTTCAGCAGCAGCCGGTCGCGGAACTCGTTTACATGGCGGCGGCTCAGCTGGACGATCAGCTTGTCCCCGATCCCGACCTCGGGAACCGTGATGTGCAGCCGCACATAGTCGCTGTAGCCGCGGAGCGTAGACCGCTCCATCCGCCGTCCCGTTTTGCACCGCACCTCGCAATGGTCGAGCCACGCCGTGGCGGCGTCGGCCACGGTGATGCTCTCGCTGTCGGCCAGATAGGTGTTGTTGGCGACGAGCGAGCGGACCTTCACGAGATAGACGTCGGCATCCTTCCGGCGCGGGAACAGCTTCGAGCGGCGCTTGCCGGCCTGGTCGGTGAAATCCACCTGCCAGCGCACCAGGCCCGAGGGCAGTGTTCGCTTCCGGATCGTCGACATCCGATTTTCCTCATTACCGACAATGCGTTGAGCATCGTCAGCCTTCCGCATTGCCATCCTTCTTCCGGCATAGCGAGGCGAAATCGACCGCCTCGGAAGCCAGTAATGGATTTTTAGTCCGAAACCATCTTGTGCGCCAGAGGTTTTGAACCTAAAGTCCGAAACAAGCTCAGGAGACCCCGCCGCGATGGCAAAGCTCAGCGATCTCATCCCCACCCTCGCGCAGGTGCTGCCGATGCCCGAGCAGACGGTGTCGGTGATCGCGCGCGCGCTGCGGAAGGAGCGGTTGATCTCCACCGGCGGGCGCGGCCCCGGCGCCGCGGACATGACGCCCGAGGACTGCGCCCGGCTGCTGCTCGCGATCATGGCGGCCGATCAGGTGAAGGACGCGGTCGAGGCGTCGCAGCGGTTCTGGGAGTTCCCCGTCGAGGACCTGCACAGCCAGGACACGATGCCCGAGGACGAGCAGGACGCCTGGCTCCCGCTGCCCAATGCCATGCGGGCGCTGACGCAGGTCAGGACATTCGGGGAGATGCTGGCCGGGCTGATCGCGGCGGCGCGGGACGGTGCGCTCGACGCGGCGCTCGGCGGCGTGATGCTCCCCTTCATGAAGATCGAGGTCGAGCGGCGGTTCCATACCGCGTCCGTCTCCCTCGCCGGGTCCAGCGACGGGCTCTTGCCCGACCGGACCGTGATGATCGCCAGCTTCGCGCCGCCGAAGGCGCAGCTGCGAAAGCTGATGGAGGCATCCGGATTTCACGAGGGCGGCGATGCGATGGTCACGTTCGCCGTCAGTCAGAGAACGATCATCGCGCTCGGCGCGCTGATCCGCACCTAGGAGGACAGGACATGCAGGAGCATTTGCGGGCTGGACCCGCCACAGGAGAGGTTTGCCCGACGCTGGCCGAGGATCTGCTGCGGGGCGCGGACGCCATCGCGCTCTTCGTCTTCGGCGACGCGAAGGAGCGGCGGAAGGTCTACTACTACGCCAGCGAGGCCAAGGTGCGGATGCCCACGTTCCGCATGGGCAACGTGATCTGCGCGCGGAAATCGAAGTTGATCGGCTGGATCGAGCAGCAGGAGGCCGCGCGATGAGCGACTTCCGCGTCCCGCTTTCCACCGACGATCACGTTGTCATCGGCAATCGCCTCCGGGAGTGCCGCGACGCGCTGATGCACGTCATGACCTCGGCCGTCCCCGGAACCCTGACCTATCAGGAAGCCGACCGGTCCCTCGCCGCGCTCGACCGTCTTCGCGCCGAGCTCGAGCACGATCTGCGGGGCACCACGGCCTACGAGCGCGACCCGCGGCATCTGGCTGGCAAGGTCTACTACGGCTTCGTCCGCTTCGTCGGCAGCGGCGACGGGCCGGAGGAGCACTGGAACGACGACTTCGCCGCCTGGGTCCTGGACGGGGAGTGAGCCATGGAGGACGCCATCCGCACGACCGAAGACACGGCCCACGACAAGGCGTCGGCGGATGCGTCAACCGCGGCGCCCGCCGCCGAGCTTGAGGACCCGACCCAACTGCGCCTGCAGCTGCATCGCCACGGCTACCGCCCGGTGCCGGTGCTGGGCGCGCATGTCGCGATGAAGGCCGCGGGCAAGCGGCCGATGATGAAGGGCTGGGAGACAGTCTGCGCCAGCGCCGACGAGGCTGAGATCGCTCGCTGGACCAAGGCGCAGCGCAACTGCACCAATACCGGCCTGCTCTGCGGGACGCTGGTCGGCATCGACATCGACGTGCTCGATCACCAGCACGCCCACCGTGTGACCTGCATCGCGACCGAGATGCTCGGCATGACGCCCGCCTGCCGGATCGGGCGCGCGCCGAAGATCCTGCTGACGTTCCGGACGGACGAGCCCTTCGACAAGATCCAGACGCCCGAATTCCACATGCTCGACGGCACGGTGGCGCGCGTCGAGATACTGGCGACGGGACAGCAGTTCGTGGCCTTCGGCATCCACCCCGACACGAAAGCGCCCTATCACTGGCCCGAATGCTCACCGCTCGATGTGCCGCTGCACGCGCTGCCGCCGGTCACGAAGGAGCGGTGTGCGGCGTTCATCGCTGCGGCCGAGAAATATCTGCGCAAGGTCGGCGGCTACAGCACCGCCGATCGCCGCGAGATCGAGCGCGAGGGTCGCAAGGCCGCTGGGCTCAAGCGGAACCAGGCGCCGTCGCGCGAGCTGGTCGAGGAGGCCGTCGCCCACATCCCCAACGACGACCTGCCGTACGACGACTGGATCAAGGTCGGGCTCGCGCTCTACGCCGCGCTCGGACCGGAAGGCCGCGACCTGTGGGAGGGCTGGTCGGCGCGGGCGGACAAGAACGATCCGGAATACACCGCCGAGAAATGGGACAGCTTCGCCGGTGTCCGCAGCGTGACCGTCGGCACGCTGTTCTGGCTCGCGCGGCAGAACGGCTGGCGGGCCGCACGGGTGGAGCGGGCGCGGACCTCGCGCGCGCCCAGCCGTCCGGACGCCGCGGACCAGGACGAGGTAGACGATGACGGCCGTCCGGTCATCCGTATCTACGCGGGCTTCCTGCACCGGGCCGTCGACATGGCCGAGGGCGCGCTGATGCAGGCGGGGCTCGGCTACTATCAGCGCGGCAGCATGGTGGTGCGCCCGGCGATGGTGCCGGTGGCGGTCTCGGACGGACGCACGGTCCATGCGCCCCGACTGGCGCACGTCAAGGCGCACCACATGGCCGAGGCATTCACCCGCGCGGCGAACTGGAAGCGGTTCGACAAGCGCGAGGGCGACTGGCTCAGCACCGACTGCCCGCACAGGATCGCGGAGACCTTCCTGGCGCGCGAGGGCCAGTGGCGCCTGCCGGTGCTGACCGGGATCATCAACTGCCCGACCCTCCGCGCCGACGGCTCGATCCTCGACCTGCCGGGCTACGATGCGCAGACCGGGCTGCTGTTCGATCCGCAGGAGGTCCGGTTTCCGGCGCTGCCCCGCGATCCCGACCGGGACATGGCGTCGCGCGCTCTGGCCTATCTCAAGGACCTGATCTCGACCTTTCCATTCGTGACGGAAGGGGATCGCGCCGTCGCCCTCTCGGCCATCCTGACCGCGCTGGTGCGCCGCTCGCTGCCGACAGCCCCGCTCCACGGGTTTAACGCGCCGACGGCGGGCACAGGCAAGTCCATGCTCGTGGACCTCGCGAGCCTGATCGCCACCGCCCGTCCCGCGCCCGTGATCGCGCAGGGCAAGTCCGAGGAGGAAATGGAGAAGCGGCTGGGCGCCGCGCTGATCGCGGGCGACGTGCTGATCGCCATCGACAACTGCGAGGAACCGCTGGGCGGCGAGCTTCTCTGCCAGACCATGACGCAGACGAGCCTCAAGGTCAGGATCCTCGGCAAGTCGGTGAACGCCGAGGTGCCGAGCAACGCGGCCATCTTCGCCACCGGCAACAACCTGACCTTCGAGGGCGACATGACACGCCGCGCGCTCCGCGCCACGCTCGATGCCGGGGTGGAGCGGCCCGAGCTGCGCGCCTTCGACCGCGATCCCCTCGCCATGGTGTCCGAGCGGCGCGGCGACTACGTCTCGGCCGGGCTGACCGTCCTGCGCGCCTTCCACATCGCCGGCCGACCGCAGCAGCGCGCGCCACTCGGCTCCTTCACCGACTGGTCGCGCTGGATCCGCGACGCCCTGATCTGGCTGGGCGAGGCCGACCCCTGCGACACGATGGAGGAGCTGCGCGGCGCCGACCCGAAGCTCGAGGCGCTGACCTCGGTCCTGGAAGGCTGGCGCGAGGTGATCGGCCTGCAACCAGCCAACGTCCGCGACGTGATCGAGCGCGCGACGGAGCAGCGACCGCAGCTCTACGGCCGCGCCGAGTTCGTACACCCAGAGTTCCGCGAAGCCCTGCTGCGGGTCGCGGGCGAAGGCGGCGCCATCAACGGGCGGCGGCTCGGCAAGTGGATCGGGTCGCACCAGAACCGGATCGTGGGCGGGCTGCGCCTGATCAACGCGGGCGTGTCGGCAGGGTTCACGCGCTGGCAGCTGGAGCACGCGGAGCCGGGCACCGCGCCGATCAACGACGGTTCTGAAACTCTCCGGAGCCGTGCCGATGCGTGACGTTCATTCCCGATCCGTCTGGTGGGTTTGGTGGCTTTGGTGGATTTGTCCCGGCCGATATCTGTTTGTGTCGCCCGAAGTGTCAGCGACGTGGAAGGTCGCGACACGTGACGCCATGCATCACGCCGCGACGCATGACGTGACAGTTCTCAGGAGCGGGCCGGAACAAACCCCCGATCTCCACCAAACCCACCAGACAACTCGTGAACGGACGGCGACGCCCAGCACGGCCCCCGAAACCTTCAGAACCGTCGTGAACGGTCGGACTCGCCGGAGCGCGGGTCGCCGGGCGGTTCCTCCTGCGCACATCCGTATGTGGGGACGCGCAGCGCATGACCCCGCCAGCGTCAGGGGGCGGAAATGACTAAACTCGACAGCCATGAGACCAAGACCGCCTTTGCCGCCCGCGTCGGGCTGACCAAGGGCCGCATCTCGCAACTGGTGGCCGAGGGCCTGCCGGTGCGCGCGGACGGGCGGATAGACGTGGCGGTGGGGCTCGCCTGGATCGAGGACAACCTCGACCCCGCCCGCCGCAACAGGGGCGGTGCCGCCGTCCCCACTCGCGCCACGACCACGCTGGCCGAAGCCAAGCGGCTGCATGAGATCGTGAAGGTCCAGCGCGCCAAGCTCGCGTTCGAGCGCGAACAGGGCCAGCTGGTCGAGACCGCCGCCGCCACGCGCACGGTGTTCGCCCGCGCCCGTGCCGAACGCGACGCGCACATGGCGTGGGTGCAGCGCACGGCGCCCCTGCTGGCGGCCGAGCTCGGCGCCGATCCTCGCGCCACCTTCGCCGCCCTAGACCGGATGATGCGCGAGCATCTCGAACACCTGGCCGACCTGCCGTTGGGGAGTTTCGGCGATGGTGCCTGACATCGATCTCGCCTGGCGACGTGGTATCCGCCCAGAACCGCCGATCCCGGTTTCGGACTGGGCCGACCGGCATCGCATCCTGCCACCGACCTCGGCCGAACCCGGCCGCTGGCGCACAGACCGCACGCCCTATCTGCGCGCGGTGATGGACGCACTCTCGACGGCGAGCTCCTACGAGCGCGTCGTGCTGATGAAGGGCGCGCAGACTGGCGGCTCGGAGGCCGGGCTGAACTGGCTGGGCTACATCATCCAGAACGCGCCAGGGATCGCCATGCTGGTGATGCCCTCGCTGGACATGGTGCGGCGGAACACCACCGTCCGCATCGACCCGCTGATCGAGGCCACGCCCGCCCTGCGCGAGCTCGTCGCCGCGCCCCGCTCCCGCGATGCGGGCAACAGCCTGTTCCGCAAGTCCTTCCCCGGCGGCCAACTGGTGATGACCGGAGCGAACAGCGCGGTCGGCCTGCGATCCACGCCGGTGCGCTACCTCTTCCTGGACGAGGTGGACGGCTATCCCGGCGACGCCGATGGCGAGGGCGACCCCGTCGATCTGGCGATCCAGCGCACGGCAACCTTCCGGGGCCGGCGCAAGATCTACATGGTCTCTACGCCCACGCTGAAAGGCCATTCCCGCATCGAGGCCGCCTTCGAGCACAGCGATCAACGCTTCTACCACGTCCCCTGCCTGCACTGCGGCGACATGGCCCCGATCACCTGGGCGCGCGTCCGCTGGCCCGAGGGGCGGCGCGACGAGGCGTATCTGGTCTGCGAGGCCTGCGGCGGCGTCCACCACGAGCATGAGAAGCCCCGCCTGCTGGCCGCGGGCGAATGGCGCGCGACCGCGACAGGCGACGGCCGCACCGCGGGCTTCCACCTCTCCGCGCTCTACTCCCCGTGGGAGACATGGGCCGAGATCGCCGCCGAGCACGGCCGCGTGCGCAAGGACCCGCCCCGCCTGCAGGTCTGGGTCAACACCAAGCTGGGCGAGTCCTGGGAGGACCAGGCGGGCGACACCGTACCTGCCGATCCGCTGATGGCGCGGCGCGAAGACTGGGGCGAGGCGCTGCCCGCCTCGGTCGCCGTGCTTACCGCGGGCGTCGACGTGCAGGGCGACCGGATCGAGGTGCAGATCCTCGGCTGGGGCCGCGACGAGGAGGCGTGGGTCATCGACTACCGCGTGCTCTGGGGCGACCCGTCCGGGCCGCGCCTCTGGTCCGATCTCGACATGGTGCTGCAGGCGACGTTCCCGCATCCTGCGGGGCTCGACCTGCCCGTGCGCGCCGCCGCCATCGACACCGGAGGCCACCATACCAAGATGGCCTACGAGTTCTGCCGCACCCGCCTCGCCCGCCGCATCTGGGCGATCAAGGGCCGCGGCGGGCCCGGCATCCCGGTCTGGCCGCGCCGCCCGACGCGCACGAACAAGGGCAAGATCCCGCTCTTCATCGTCGGCGTGGACGCGGTGAAAGACGCCGTCTACGCCCGGCTACGGCTGACCGAGCCCGGCCCCGGCGCGGTCCACTTCCCCCGCCGCCTCGACGCCGACTACTTCCGCCAGCTGACCGCCGAGCGCGTCGTCACCCGCTTCGAGCGCGGACGCCCCATCCGCTCCTGGCAGCCCAAGCGCGACGGCGAACGCAACGAGGCCCTCGACACCTTCGTCTACGCCCACGCCGCCCTGCACGGGCTCATCAGCATGGGGCTCAGGCTGAACGAGGAGGTGGAGGGGGTGGCCGAACCGAGCGTTCCAGTTGGCCGAGGAACAGGAGGGATTGTCCGGTCGGCTTGGTTATCACAACATTGACGACCGATAGCCCATGGAAAGCAAGGTCAAACGCGCGCCTGCGGTCATCAAGGCGTTGTGCGGAAAAGCGTCTTAGTGGATGCTCCGCCTATGCAGGTGGACATCGGAACCCTTGAAGAGCTGAAGTTGAAACTGAGCCGGAAGGACGGAAAGCCGGCCAGCTTTCTCGTCGGCGCGCCGTTCTCCTGGGATCAGGGACATGGCGTGCCGAACGTCGATGGCTTCATCGACGTCGTCAGAGACCGCGTGGCCCAAAGTGGGCCTCAGTTCCCCGATGCGCTGGACAAGGCGTTGGCGAACGCCAGTGGGCCGGAACGCTACCAGACCGCAATGGCTTTCGTTTATGACCAGCTGGACGCGGACGCGGCTGCCGACGTTGTACGGACGGCCGTCCTGCGCGCCCGGACACAAACGGCACCCGTCCTGGATCCGGCCACAGACTTCGATGGCCTGCCGGATGACTGGCACATCTCGAGGGCGCAGCGCGGTCTTGCACACCTCATGAAGCTGAGCCCCGAGCGTTTTCCGGGCCCGATCTTCACAACAAACTTCGACCCGTTGATCTCTTTGGCCCTCACGGAGCGCGGGTTTCGCCCGCGCCCGACCGGTATCCCCCTCGACGGCTCGATAAATGCGCCAGTTTCGATAGCGCAGGACGAGATCAACGTATTCCATCTTCACGGCTACTGGCGGGACTCGCCCACCCTCCATCGCCCTCAGCAGCTGATCGCAGCCCGTCCGCACCTCCAGAACTCTCTGGAGCATCGTCTGAACAACACACACCTCGTTGTGATGGCTTACAGCGGTTGGGATGACATCTTCACCACGGCGATCGCAAATTGCCTCAGCTCGGACACTTTCAAGGGCACGGTCACGTGGTGCTTCTACGGCGACACGCCCGCCATCATCCGCGAAGAGAACGAGGCGCTCTTCGAAAAGTTCAAATCGGGCATCCAGCAGGGCCGGATTTCATTCTTCTGCGGGATCAACTGCCATACCTTCTTCGACGATCTGATCGGCTATCTTGGGCTGACCCCGAATGAACGCGCTGCCGTTGATCAGTCACCGCTTGCCGGGTGGAACCTCGTCACCAAAGAGTTCCTCGCCGCGCAAACCCCGCTCTCGGGCGACGAGGCGGTGCGCTATTTCGATGGCGCCATTCCGACGTGGCGGCACGCCACGAGCCCACTCATCCCGCGTCTCAGCCATACGCACTCGCTGCTTGACCGCTTAGCCTCGCCCGCTGCTGGGGCCACCCGGATGCAGTTGATCCGGGCGGCTGGCGGTGAGGGCAAGTCGACAGCACTCCTGCAGGCAACAGTGGATGCGTTGGACGGCGGCGACTGGACGGTGCTGCACCGGTCGTCCGTCGATGCCGGTCTGAACCCGGACGTCGTGGCGTCACTCGACCTGGACAGGAACTGGCTTCTCGTTGCAGACGATGCCGAGGGCCTTGTCGACGATCTCTGGACCGCCGCGGTCAAGTTGCACGAGTCAGGGCGCCAGAACGTTTATTTCCTGCTCGCCGCGAGAGATACCGACTGGCATTCGGTGAATGGTGACCGCCATGCCTGGTCGACGCGGCTCCATCGGCTCGAGGATATCGTGCTTGGCGGGATCGAGGAACCGGATGCCGCTCTGGTGATCGATGCGTGGGCGGAGCAGGGCGATGCTGGTCTGCGGGGACTTATGTCTTCGAAGACACGAGAAGAACGCATCGCGCGCCTCGTCGCAGCCACGAAGGCCCAGGATGTCCGTGGAGGCGACGGATCGTTTTTTGGCGGCTTGCTGGACACGCGCTTCTCGTCGAAGGCACTCGTCGATCATCTCGTTCTGCTGATGGAGCCGTTGCGACACCAGCCGGTCGAGGGTGGAAGTGGCACCCTCTACGACGCGCTGCTCTATGTTGCCAACTGCCACGCGGTCGGTATGCCAGGGCTCGACAGACGGGTGCTTGCGTCACTCTGCGACCTGAACGTTCACAGTATTTCATCGGCGGTTGTCTCTCGCTTGGGCCGCGAACTCGGTGCTGCCGAAAGCCGAGGGCACGTTCTGACCCGTCATAAGCGCGTTGCCGATTCGATTGTGGTTGCGGCAGGGTCACGGCTGGGAACCGATCTCGTCGGTGTGTGGCGAGCCCTTGTCGAACACACGGCGCGCCTGGGTCGAAGCAATGAGGTCAGCTCTCAAAACCACGGCAAGATCATCCATGCTGGCGCGTACCTAAAGCGCCAGCTTCCGCATGCTCTCGATGAGGATCTGCGTGGAGACATCGGGATCGCGGCCGCGGAAGCCGCCGTCGAGGCGATGCCGGAGTGGTCAAGCACGGTAACGGACCTGGCGCGGGCGTTGCGCCGTGCAAGATACCCCGCTGAGGCCTGCCAAGTCTTAAAGGAGCGACTTCCAAAATTGAAGGGAACAGTTGATCTTCACCAGAACATTCGAGGCTATTTCCACGAGTGGGGAAAATGCAGTGGCAACCTTCAAACGCGATCGGGTTCAGCCCTGAACGCTTGGCTTTCATCGTACTCTCTCTCGGATTCCCTCCCGCCAGAATTGACCCTTAAACATGCCAGTTTGTGCTGTGCAGGTCTCGGCAAATCGTTCAGACACCTCGTAGGTGGGAACGCTGATGGCGCTTACGCAAAAGGCGGGCGTGCCATTATTGAAATTGGCTGGCAGGCTCAGCCGGACATAGAGATAGCGAGCGATTTTGAGACGCTTGAGTTTGAATTTGATGAAATAAATGCCCCGAAGCCGTCCAATCAGAAGGAGGCTGTGGAGTGGCTTAGCGAGGCGGCATTTGCAGCTTGGCAGGAGCTTGAGGATCCCTTCCTCCGAAGCCTCAATAGGGATGGGCGTCTGGCTTTCACCAAGCTGCGGAAGCTTCTCAACCTGGGCTGATGCCCTCGACCTTGTCAGCGCCTACAATCGTCACGGAAGTCATTCCCAAACATTCCCAATAGCTTGAGGGTCCGTTTCGGGCGATTCTGTCGCCCATGCGGACCTTCCTTCATCGCCTTCTCGGCCTGGCGCGCGCTCGCGGCTTCGACGCTGCGGGTGGCGGGCGGCGTTGGGAGGGGGCGCGGACGGTCGACGGGCTGAACGCCGCGATCCTGGCCGACGCGACCACGGCGGCGCGGCGGGCCGGGTGGTATGCGCGGAACAACCCGTGGGTCGCGGCGGCGGTGGACAGCCTGGTCGGCAATGTCGTCGGCGCCGGGATCAAGCCGCAATCCACCCATCCCGACCGGGCGGTGCGCGAACGCCTCCAGGCGCTCTGGCTCCGGTGGACCGATCACGCCGCCCCGGATGGGCTGGCGGATTTCTACGGGCTGCAGGCCATGTCGGTGCGCGCGATGGTCGAGAGCGGCGAGAGCTTCGCCCGGTTCCGCGTGGCCAGCGACACCGCCACCATCCCCCTCCACCTCGAGCTTCTGGATCGCGAGCAGGTCCCCATGGACCTGCACCGCGAGATCGGCGGCGGGGCGCGGATCCGCGCGGGCATCGAGTTCGATGCCGCCGGTCGTCGGGTCGCCTACCGGGTCTTGTCCTCCCGTCCGGGCGATCCGCTGGGGTCTCTCCGCATGGACCCGCTCCGCATCCCCGCCGCCGATTGCCTGCACCTGTTCAAGCCGCTCGCCGCGGGCCAGCTGCGCGGGATCACCTGGCTCGCACCGGTGCTGCTGCGGCTGCACGAGCTCGACCAGTTCGAGGACGCCGCACTCGTGAAGGCCAAAGTCGCGGCGCTCTTCACCGGCTTCATCACCGATCCCGACGGCACGGCCGGCGGGCTCTCGGGCACTTACAGCGGCGGCGCGCTGACCGTGGGCATGGAGCCCGGCAGTCTGATCCCGCTGCCGCCCGGCACCGACATCCGCTTCTCGAACCCGACCGAGCACGACGCTTACGCGCCCTTCGTGAAGAACCACCTGCGGGCCGTCGCGGCGGGGCTCGGCCTGCCCTACGAGCTGGTCTCGGGCGATCTGGAGGGCGTCACCTATTCCTCGATCCGTAAGCGGCGGCTACACCCCCTTACTGGCTGACGGGATCGCCTGCTGTTCCCTTCGTCGCGGATTTGGCGATGGATGGGAGGACAGCTTTGCAGGAAAG
>JBNJGE010000075.1:0-14403 GCA_051747505.1 Pseudomonadota bacterium
CCGGTGACGGCCTACCAGCTCACCTCCATGATGCGCGGCGTGGTGGAGCGGGGGACGGCCACGCGGCTGCAGAGCCTCGGCGTGCCGCTGGCCGGCAAGACCGGCACGACGAACGAGTCGCGCGACGCGTGGTTCATCGGCTTCACGCCCAACATGGTCGCGGGCTGCTACATCGGCTACGACACGCCGCGGCCGATGGGCCGGGGGGCCTTCGGCGGCACGCTGTGCGCGCCGGTCTTCGAGGAGTTCATGAAGGTCGCCCTGAAGGACCGTCCGGCGCCGGATTTCGAGATTCCTCCCGGGGCGGTGATGGTGAAGGTGGACCGCGCCACGGGGCGGCGGCTGCCTGACGACGCCTCCGGCGGCGGGGTGGCGGTGGAGGCGTTCCGGCGCGGGCAGGCGCCCGAGATCGGGGAGTTCACCGGCGGCGAGGTGATCGGGGCGAGCTTCGGGATGGTGGGCGGCGCGGGCTCCGACCTGCCGATGCGCCTGCCCGAACGGACGCCTGCCGGGGCGGAGGAGGGCGCGCCCGCCGCGCCCCGGGGCGAAGACCCGGCCTCGGGTTCGCAGACCGGCCCGTCGCCGTCGGAGGCTCCGGAGCCGGGCGGGGATTTCGGGTCCGGCGGGCTCTACTGAGGGCGGCGGCCCTCCCTTGAGCCGGCCGGCGCGCCGGTCTATGTCCCGAAACCGGTCGTCGCGCCCGCGGGCGCGCGCGGCGCGATCTGCGAAGGAGCCTCGGACCCCATGCGCGCGGAGACCCAGACCGTCATCGCCGAGATCGAGAAGTCGCTGGACCTTCTGCGCCAGCGTCTGGGCTGGGAGACGGCCGAGCACCGGCTGGAGGAGCTCAACGCGCGGGTGGAGGACCCCAGCCTCTGGGACGACCCGGCCAAGGCGCAGAAGGTCATGCGAGATCGCCAGCAGCTTGCCGACGCCATGGATGACTGCAAGGCGCTGGCCCAGGAGCTGGAGGATCAGCGCGAGCTGATCGAGATGGGCGAGGCCGAGGGCGACGACGAGGTTGTGCGCGAGGCCGAGCAGGCGCTGGACGCGCTCAGGGCGCGGGCCGCGCAGAAGGAGATCGAGGCGCTGCTGGACGGCGAGGCCGACGGCTCCGACACCTTCCTGGAGATCAACGCGGGCGCGGGCGGCACGGAGTCCTGCGACTGGGCGGCGATGCTGGCGCGCATGTATGTGCGCTGGGCGGAGGACCACGGCTACAAGGTGGAGCTGATGTCCGAGAGCCCGGGCGAGGAGGCGGGCATCAAGTCGGCCACCTACAAGATCATGGGGCCGCGGGCCTATGGCTGGCTGAAGACCGAGAGCGGCGTGCATCGGCTGGTGCGCATCTCGCCCTTCGACAACCAGGCCCGGCGGCAGACCTCCTTCGCCTCGGTCTGGGTGTATCCGGTCGTGGACGACACGATCGAGATCGAGATCCCGCCCAACGAGATCCGGGTGGACACCTTCCGCTCCTCCGGCGCGGGGGGGCAGCACGTCAACACCACCGACTCGGCGGTTCGGATGACGCACATTCCGACGGGGATCGTGGTGGTCAGCTCGGAGAAGTCGCAGCACCAGAACCGGGCGAACGCCATGGCGGCCCTTCGCTCCCGCCTCTACGAGATGGAGTTGCGCAAGCGCACCGAGGCGATTCAGGAGCAGCACGACGCCAAGGGCGAAATCGGCTGGGGCAACCAGATCCGCAGCTACGTCCTGCAGCCCTACCAGATGGTCAAGGACCTGCGGACGAACGTCGAGACCTCCGACACGCAGGGCGTGCTGGACGGAGAGCTGCTCGATCGCTTCATGGCGGCCGCGCTCGCGCTCGAGGTCACGGGCAAATCGCGCGCAGAGGCCACGGCCGAGGAATAGCGTCGCTCAGGCCGTCCGGACGTCGTGCGGCCGGCGGTCAGGATGGAGGCCCATGTCGGAGTCCAACCCCGCCACTGCGGAAGGGCGCGCGCCCGGCTTCGTGGAATTCGTCGCCCTGATGGCGTGCCTGATGGCGATGACGGCGCTGTCCATCGACATCATGCTGCCCGCCCTGCCGCGCATCCGCGAGGACTACGGGCTCGTCGACGAGAATCTGCAGCAGCTGGTGGTCACGTTCTACGTGCTGGGCTTCGGGGCCGGGCAGCTTTTCTACGGACCGCTCTCGGACCGTTTCGGACGCAAGGGCGTGCTCGGCTTCGGCCTGGCGCTTTACGCCGCCGCCTCCCTTCTCTGCGCCATGGCGGGAAGCTTCGAGGTGCTGCTGGGCGGGCGCTTTGCGCAGGGCGTGGCCAACGCCGCGCCGCGGGTCATCGCGATCGCCGTGGTGCGGGACCTCTATGGCGGGCGGCGCATGGCGGAGGTGATGTCCTTCGTGATGATGGTCTTCATCATCGTCCCGGCGCTCGCGCCGGCGCTGGGCAGCGGCATCCTCCTTTTTGCCGGCTGGCCCGTGATGTTCGTCTTTCTGGCGGCGGTGGCCTGCGCGATCCTGATCTGGACCGGGATCCGGCTGCCGGAGACGCGCCCGCCGGAGCTGCGCGAGCCGCTCTCCGTCCGCTGGCTGCTGAGCGCCTTCGGCGAGACCATCTCGACGCGCCAGACACTGGGCTACGCCCTGGCGACCGCGGCGGTGTTCGGCGGCATGATGGGCTACATCAACAGCGCCCAGCAGATCTTCGTGGAGACCTACGACCTCGGGCGCCTGTTTCCGCTGGCCTTCGGTGCGGTGGCTGTCGCGCTGGCCGTCGCGGCAATCGTGAACAGCCGTCTGGTCGTGAGCGTCGGGATGCGCCGGATCGGACACACGGCGGTCTGCGGCTTTCTCGGCGTGGCACTTCTCCATGCGGGGCTGCAATACGCCTTCGGCCTTCTGCCGCTTTCGCTGTTCCTCGGGCTCATGACGGCCCAGCTCTTCTGCTTCGGCTTCATCATGCCCAACTACAACGCCCTGGCGATGGAGCCCATGGGACGCATCGCGGGCACAGCGTCGTCGTTCGTCGGCGCGGTGACGACGGGCGGCGCCGCCTTCCTCGGCTGGATCGTCGGGCAGAGCTATGACGGCAGCGCCCTGCCGCTGTCGCTGGGCTTCGCCGGGTTCGGAGCGCTCGCGCTGGCCCTTACGCTGGCGACGGAGCGTGGACGTCTGTTCCAACCCGGCGCCGCGCGCTGACGCGGGCTGCGCCGTCGCCGGTTCCCTCCCCCCAGGCGCGGACAGGTTGACGGCGCCTCGCCGGACCCGATCCCGGGAAACGAAAAACCCGCGCCGGCTCCGGGGCTGGCGCGGGTGCTTCCTGGCGGGGGGGCGAGGAAAGGGGGAGGCGCTCAGGCGCTTTCCTCTGAACTCTTGCTCGAACCGGTGGCCGGCGCGGCGGACGCCGGCGCCCGTGCAGGCTGAGCGCCAGCCCCCGACGCCGCCGTCGGCGCGCCGGAGCCGTCGCCCAGCGGATCGTCGTTGCGCTGGACCGAGCCCTCGAAATGCGCGCCGCTCTCTATGGCGATGGTCTTGTGGATGATGTCGCCTTCCACCCGCGCCGTGGAGGTCAGGCGCACCTTCACGCCCCGCACGCGTCCGACCACGCGCCCGTTGACGACCACGTCATCGGCGACGATCTCGCCGCGGATGGTGGCGCTTTCGCCGACGGTCAGCAGGTGGGCGCGGATGTCGCCCTCCACCGTGCCCTCGACCTGCACGTCGCCGGCGGTGCGGACATTGCCGGTCACCTCGAGGTCGGACGAGAGGACGGACGGCGGCGCCTTGGGCTTCGAGGCGGCCGAGGGCGCGCTCGAGGTGGTCTGACCGGCGCCCTGCGCCCCCGTGGGGGCGGCCGGCGCCTTGCTGGGGGTCGTCTGCTCCGACTTCGTGTCGATCGGATCGTTGATCTTCGACTTAGAGAACATTGCGCGCGGCCTCGATGTATCGCATGGGGTTCACGGGCTTTCCGTTCATCCGGATCTCGTAGTGGAGATGGGTGCCGGTGACGCGCCCCGTATGTCCCATATCGCCGATCCGGTCTCCGCGCGCAACCCGCTCGCCCACCTGCACGCGGGTCTTGTCAAGATGGGCGTAGACCGTCTCGAAGCCGAAGGCGTGGCGGATCTTGACGACGCGCCCGTAGCCCGACTGCCAGCCGGAGAAGGTGACGACCCCTTCGCCGGCGGCGAGAATCGGCGTGCCCCGGCCGGCGGCGAAATCCGAGCCCGCATGCAACCGGCTGCGCCCGTTGATGGGATCTGTCCGCACCCCGAAGCCCGAGGTGAAGCGGTGCGCCGAGCGCACGGGACGGGCGAGGGGCAGCTTGGCGGCGGCGATGCGCATCAGACTGGCCCGCTCCAGCCCGTCCATGAGCGAGGCGACCCGCGCGGCGTCGGTTGCGGCGAGCTTCGGGGCCGCGGATTCGTCGACCGGAATGAAGGGCCCGCCCTGGCCCTGGTAGTCCTTCCGGATTCGCGCGACCAGCCGTTCCGCGTCGAGTCCGACCCCGTCGAAGACCGACTCGAGCCCGCCCAGACCGGCCTGCACCGCGTCCTCGAGCTGGGCGAAGAGGCGGGCGCGCGCTTCCTCGGCGCGACGATGCTCCTCGCGCAACGTGTCCAGCCGATCGGTCAGGGAGGCGCGCATCAGCGCGGCGGCGTCGCGCTCCTCGGCCGTGCGTTCCAGCGCTTTGGTGACGGTGGCGATCGAGGCGGTCCACTCATCCTCGGCGGCGTCGACCGAGGCGAGGCGGCGCTGCGCGTCCTCGAGCTCGCTGGCGAGCGCCGCCTGCTTGCGCTCCGCCGCGTCGCGGGCCTCGACGGCCTCGCGCAGCTTGGCGCGCAGGGCCTCGAGGGCGAGGGCTAGCTCCTCCTCGGCGTCGGCGGCGTCCATGAGCCGTTCCTGCCGGCTGGTCAGCTCGCGGGAGAGGACGGCCAGCCGCTCCCGCGCGTCGGCGGTCTGTTCGGCCAGCCCGTCGCGCTCCGCTCTCAGCTCGGCGATGCGCGCGTCGCGGGCCTCGGTCGCCTGCTTCAGCGCGGCGTGATGCCGGGCCTCGGCTTCGGCGACGGCGTCGGCTGCGCCGGATTCGAAGGCCGCCACGCGCGCTGCCAGAGCGTCGCGTTCGACGCCCGCCACCACCGCCGTGACGGTGGCTGTTCCCGTCCAGGCGAGCAGCGCTGCGGCGCCCGCGAGGCCGAGCAGCTGCATGCGGGGGGTGAGCGTGACGTGGCGGACCTGATCGCCGGTGCGAATGGTCAGGCGTCGGGTCGCAAATCCGGCTCGTGCGCGCGAGTCGGCAGCGCGCCCTGCTTTGGCCCTCATATCGGTCCCTCGATCCGGTGGATGGCCGGGTGGGCTCCGGCTCGATCTCGGCTCGCTTTGTTGTGTTTGGGCATCAATAGCCGATGCTTTGCGCCGCGTTCAACATGTTTCGGCTTTGCCGTCGCATCAAGAACGCGGCGACGGTGGCGAATCAGGACGCCGCGCCATCGTCAGGCCTGCAGCGCCCTGGCCGCTTCCAGAACCTCTTCCGCATGTCCCGGCACCTTCACCTTGCGCCAGATCCGCGCCACCCTGCCCTGAGCGTCGATCAGGAAGGTCGCGCGCTCGACGCCCATGTACTTCTTTCCGTACATGCTCTTCTCGACCCACACGCCGTAGGTCTCGCAGACCGAGCCGTCCTCGTCCGAGAGGAGCGTGATCCCGAGATCGTGCTTGGCCTTGAACTTGTCGTGTTTGGAGACGGGATCCCGGCTGACGCCCAGGACCACCGCGCCGGCCTCTCCGAACGCTTCCAGCGCGCCAGTGAAGGCGATCGCCTCCTTTGTGCAGCCCGAGGTGTCGTCCTTGGGATAGAAATACAGCACCACGCTCTTGCCGCGCAGGTCGGACAGGCGCACCTCCCCGCCACCATCGCGGGCAAGGGCGAAGTCGGGGGCCTCGGCGCCGGGCTGGATGTCGCTCATGGGATCGCTTCTCCTCTCGCCGGGATGGGTCTAGGCTCCGGCGCGCAGGCGCCGCGGGCCGCCGCGCAGAGCAGACAGGCCGGCCAGGGCCCGGTCAAGGCCGCCCGGCAGGGGCGGCGGGCAGGAGGCGGAACGCCGCGATGCATCGCAGGCAGAACATCCAGCGTCATGTTCGCCGCAGGGCGTCGGCGCGGGCGCGTCGGCGCCGCCCCGGCTTCGCCGCAGGAAGCCTGCGCCGGGCGGCGGCCTTCGTGCTGGCGGCGGTGGTCCTGGCCGGCCTGGCGCTCGGCGCGGCGCATCATCGGCTGCGCCAGGGGCCGGTCTCGCTCGGCCCGGTCGGGGGATTGATCGAGCAGAGGCTGAGCGCGGCCGCCGAGGGGCTGCGTTTCGAGATCGGGGAGGTGGTCTTCGCGCTGGGCGAGCCCGGCCGCCCCTCCGGCCTGCGGCTGCATGACGTCACGGTGCGAGCCGAGGACGGGCGACGCGTGGCCGCGGCGCCCGAGCTGGATGTGGATTTTCACCTGTTCGATCTTTCGCAGGGGCGCCTGGCGCCGACGCGCCTCAATCTTTCCGGCGCGCGGGCTGAGATCCGGCGGGACCGTGACGGCCATCTTCGGATCGGCGCTGGCGAGGCGGGCGGCGCGCTTGGCTTCGTCGCCCTTCTGGATGCCGCCGCGCGGGGCGAGGGCCCCCTGCAGCGCCTTAGCCAGATCACGGCCCAGGACGCCGAGATCCGCCTGCGCGACGAGGCGAGCGGGGCGGAATGGGAGCTCAGCCGCGCGCGTTTCGCGGTTCGCCGGGACGCGACGGGAGAGATCGGCGCCCTGAACGGCGTGCTGCGGCCCAAGGGCGGCGAGGGGCCCCCGATGCGCCTGACGGTGAGCGGCGCGCGGTCGGGCGGCGCGGGGCCGATCCGCCTCGACCTCCGGGTGGGGGACGTCCCGGCCCTGCGGCTCGCGGCCCCGCTGGCGCGCGTCGCTGGATGGTCCGACGCCGGGTCCCGGGATTCCGGGGGATCGGCTTTGCGGGCTGCGGCGGAGGTCGAGGCGGTGCTGGCCTCTTCGGGGCGTCCGACCCGGGTTGCGGGGCGCGTGGATCTCGAGCCGGGCTCGCTCCCGGGCCTTCCTGCGCCTTTTGACCGCCTGTCTGGAGGGGCGGCCGAGTTTGCCTGGTCGGAGGGCGCCGAGGCGGTCGAGATCAAGCGCTTGGCGCTGAACGGACCGGCGGGCCGGGTCGCGCTCTCCGGGCGGGCGCGGCCCTGGCAGGGCGCCGGCGACACCTTCGGACTGGCCCTGAAGTTGCGGGTGTCGCGGCTGGAGGTGTCCGCGGCGGCCGGGCTGGAGGCGCCCCTGGTCTTCGACGATGGCGAGATCGTCGCGGAGCTTCCGCCGGGCGGGCAGAGGCTGGAGCTGTCCAGCTTTCGCCTGACCGGGCCCGATCTCGTCGTCCGGGCCGAAGGGGCGGCTGCGATGCGGCCCGACGGGCCCGAAGTGGCCATGAGCTTCGAGAGCGACGGGTTTTCGACGCGAACGCTGAAGCGCGCCTGGCCCGAAAGCATGGCGAGCAACGCCCGGGACTGGGTGCGTGAGCATCTCCGGCAGGGGCGGGTGACCTCGGCCTACGGCGTGTTCTGGGCCGCCCCGGGCCTGGAGCCGGAGGCCGCGGTCGATTTCGCATTCGAGGATGTGGCGGCGACCGCTCTGCGGGAGATGCCGCCGATCGAAGGCGCACGGGGCGAAGGACGGATCACGCTGCGCCGCTTCGACCTCACGCTTGCCGAGGGCCATGTGACGCCGCCCGGGGGCGAGGCCATCGCCCTCGACGGATCGTCCTTCCACGTGCCTGACCTCGTGATCGACCCGCCGATCGGGCGCCCCGTGATCCGGGCTGAGGGCCGGATCGCGGACATTCTCGCGCTTCTGGACGAGCCCCCGCTGCGGCTCACCCGGAAGCTCGGCGCGGAGGTCTTCGAGCCGTCCGGGCGGGCGGAGCTGCAGGCGCGGCTGGAATTCCCCATGATCGATGAGCTCCAGGCGGACGCGGTGCGCGTGGAGGCCGAGGCCGATCTTCGCGACGTGGCCTTGACGGCGCCGGGCGGCGAGCGCGAGCTGCGCGCCGAGGCGCTGTCTCTTCGGGCCGATACGGAAGGGCTGGAGCTGAGCGGCCCCGCCCGGATCGACGGGCTGCCCGCCGATGTGGTCTGGACCGAGCGCTTCGGGACCTCTCCGGGCGCGGCGCGGCGCGAGATCTCGGCGCGGGCGCGGCCCGGGGCGGAGATGCTGGCGCGGCTGACGCCGGCGGGCGTTCAGCTCGAGGCGGGCGCGGCCTTCGCGGCTCTCAGCATGAGCTGGGCCGCTCCGGGCGCTCTGCCCGACCTCCGGCTCGACATGGATCTGGCGGATCTTGCGTTCTCCGTGCCCGCAATCGGCTGGCGCAAGACCCGGGGGACGCCCGGCCGATTGGCGGTTTCCGGCCGGCGGGAGGAGTCGGGGGCGCTGCGCCTTGATCGCCTTGCGCTTTCCGCCCCAGAATTTGAAGCGAGCGGGACGGCGGCGGTCTCCGCCGACGGCTCGGTTTCCCGGCTGGCTCTGGACGCTCTGCGCGTGGGCGAGGTCGCCGACCTCTCGCTGACCCTGCGCAGGGCGGAGGATGGAGCGCGGGAGGTCCGGGCCCGCGGCGCCAAGCTGGATCTGGGGGCGCTCGCGCGCCGCCGCCAGGCGGCGGGACTGGAGGCGGCGCCACGGGTCGACGGAGAGAGCGCGCAAGACACCCCGCCGATCCGCGCCGATCTGGAGCTGGAGACCGTCCGGCTGATGGAGGGCGTGACGCTCGCCGGGGCCCGCGGGGCGCTGACGCGGGCGAGGGGGCTCACGGAAGCCGAGCTGACGGGCCGGGTCAATGGCGGCGGGCTCGCGCAGCTGCGCTACCGTCAGGACGGCGACGGGGCGGCGGTCATCACCCTGCGCAGCGAGGATGCCGGCCGGCTGCTCGCCGACCTGGGGTTGTCGCAGGCCGTGACGGGCGGAAAGCTCAAGGCCCGGGGGCGTCTTTCGGCGCAGGCCGAGAGGCTCGAGGGCGTGGCGGAGCTCACCAATATCCGGGTGGCCGAGCGGCCCGCGCTCGCCCAGATGGTCCGCCGGGCGGCGCAGGACGGGGTCATCGACGCGCCCGCGCCGGGCGGCGACGGGATCGTTTTCGACCGGGTCGAAGTGCCCTATGTGCTCGAGGGCGACCGGCTGGAGGTGACGGGGGCTCTCGCGTCGGGGGCGGCGCTGGGGCTGAAGCTCGACGGCAGCTACGACATTGCGAGCGGGGAGTTGGACCTCAGCGGCGTGCTCACTCCGGCCTACGCGGTGAACAGCCTTCTCAACCGGGTGCCCGTCCTGGGAAGCCTGCTGGGCGGCGAGGGCGAGGGGCTGATCGGGCTGACCTTCACGGTCACCGGAGCGGCGGCGGCGCCGCGGATCACGGCCAATCCGCTTTCGATGCTCGCGCCGGGGGCGCTGCGCCGGATATTCCAGGCCGGGCCGTCGGAGGCCGCCCCGCCGGATCTGTTCTCCGACGAGCCGGATCCCTGATCTCCGCGGAACGCCGGCCCTCGGTGGAGAATGTCTGGCCGGGCGGGGGCGCCCTCAGTCGAGTCGGACCAGAGCGTGGCGCTTCTTGCCGGCGGAGAGCTTGATCGCCCCCCCCTTGAAGGTCGCGGCGTCCAGCATGCGCCCCGCCTCGGTGACGGGCGCGTCGTCCAGCCTCGCCCCGCCCTCGGCGATCAGGCGGCGGGCCTCCTTGCCGGATTTCGCGAGCCCCGCCTTGACGAAGAGCTGGGCGACGGAGACGCCGGCCTCGGCCTCCTGCGCCGAGACGGTCACGCTCGGAAGGTCCTCGCCTGCCCCGCCATGCGCGAAGACTTCGCGCGCCGTCGCTTCGGCCGCCTCCGCGGCGCCCCGGCCGCGGGCCAGCGCCGTCACTTCGCTGGCGAGGATCGCCTTGGCCTCGTTGATCTCCGCGCCCTGCAGCGCGCCAAGGCGGCGGCACTCGTCCACCGGAAGCTCGGTGAAGCGCAGCAGGAAGCGGCCGACATCGGCGTCCTCGACATTGCGCCAGAACTGCCAGAACTCGAAGTTCGACAGCCTCTCCTCGTTGAGCCAGACGGCGCCGCTGGCGGTCTTGCCCATCTTGGTCCCGTCGGCGCGGGTCAGCAGGGGGGCGGTGAGGCCGAAGACCTCGCGGTGATCGACGCGGCGGGTCAGCTCCACGCCGTTGACGATGTTGCCCCACTGGTCGGAGCCGCCCATCTGCAGCCGGCAGCCGTAGCGGCGGCTGAGCTCCAGGAAGTCGAAGGCCTGGAGCAGCATGTAGTTGAACTCCAGGAAGGTCAGGGGCTGCTCGCGGTCGAGGCGGGCGCGCACGCTGTCGAAGGTCAGCATGCGGTTGATGGTGAAGTGGCGGCCGTAGTCGCGCAGGAAGTCGATGTAGTTGATCTCGTCCAGCCACTCGGCGTTGTCGGGCTGCAGGGCGTCCGTGGAGCCCTCGCCGAAATCGAGGTAGTTGCGGAACACTTCCCGGATGCCGGCCATGTTGGCGGCGATGTCCTCGCGGCTGAGGAGCTGGCGCGCCTCGTCCTTGCCCGAGGGGTCGCCGATGCGCGTGGTGCCCCCGCCCATCAGGGCGATGGGCTTGTGGCCGGTCTTCTGCAGCCAGCGCAGCATCATGATGCCGGTCAGGTGGCCGACATGCAGCGAGTCGGCGGTGCAGTCGAAGCCGATATAGCCGGGGACGACGCCCGCGCGCAGGGTCTGGTCGAGGCCCTCGAGATCGGTGCAGTCCTGCATCAGGCCGCGTTCGAGCATGGCCTGCAGGAAGTCGGATTTCGGCGTGTAGGTCATCTGGCGTCCTCGAGCCGGGCGGTCCCGGCGCGCTCTATGCCGCGGGGCGGGCGCGAAGGAAAGGGGGGCGGCGGGGCCTTGACGAGGCCGCGGCGGCGCTCTCCTGTCGGGCGGAGCTTAAGGGAGGGCGAGGCGCATGCAGCCGATCTGGGCGCTGGGGCTTATGTCGGGGACCTCGATGGACGGGGTGGACGCGGCCCTGCTGCGCACGGACGGCGAGGCGATCGCGGCGTTCGGGCCGGGCGCGGCGTTCGACTACGCGCCCGGGGAGATGGCGGCGGCGCGGGAGGTGCACGGGGACTGGCGGCGCTTCCGGCCGGCCGAGGGGGCGGCGGCGGAGACGCTGGTGCGGGCGGAGGCTGAGGTGACACAGGCGCATGCGGCCGCGGCCGCGCGGCTGCTGGCGGCGCCCGGCTCGCCCTCGGCCGAGGTGGCGGGCTTTCACGGGCAGACGGTGGCGCATGCGCCCGAAGAGGGCTGGACCTGGCAGCTGGGCGACGGGGCGGGGCTGGCGCGGGCGCTGAACCGGCCGGTGGTGTTCGACTTCCGCTCCGCGGACATGGCCGCGGGAGGGCAGGGGGCGCCGCTCGCCCCCTTCTATCATTTCGCCCTGGCGCGCCGGATGGGGGCGGAGGCCCCGGTCTGCTTTCTCAACCTGGGCGGCGTGGGCAACGTCACATGGGTCGATCCGGCGGCGGAGGGGCCGGAGGCCGAGGGCGCGCTGCTCGCCTTCGACACCGGCCCGGCCAACGCCCTGATCGACGACTGGATGCGGGCGCGGACGGGCGAGGGCTGCGATCGGGACGGGGCGGCCGCCGCGGCCGGGCGGGTGCGGGAGGACAGGCTGGCGCTGAACTCCGTGGCCGACTGGCTGGGCCGGCCGCCGCCGAAATCGCTGGACCGCAACCAGTTCGCCCGAACGCTCGGCGCGCTGGAGGGGCTTGGCCTCGAGGACGGCGCGGCGACGCTGACCGCCCTTTCCGCCCGCTGCGCGGCGGCGGCGCAGGCGCATCTGCCCCGGCCGGCTCAGCGCTGGATCCTCTGCGGGGGCGGGCGGCGCAACCCGGTGCTGGCGGCCATGATCGCCGAGCTGGTCGAGGCGGAGGTGGCGCCGGCCGAGGCGGCGGGGCTCGACGGGGATCTGATGGAGGCGCAGGCCTTCGCGCATCTGGCGGTGCGCCATCTGCGCGGGCTCCCGCTCTCGGCGCCCGGGACGACGGGGTGCGCGTCGCCAGCCCGGGGCGGGCGGCGCGCCCGCCCGTGAGCCGCCCTCAGGCCACGCCTTCGGCGGCCATCCGCGTGCGCACATAGTCCTCGACGATGCCGGTCATCTCTTCGAGTTCGTTCTCGAAGAAGTGGCCGGCGCCGGCGATCGTGCGGTGCTCGATCTCGATTCCGCGCTGGGCCTGCAGCTTCTCCACCAGCTTGCGGATGTCGGCGGGGGGCGCGACGCGGTCGGCCTCGCCGTTGACGATCAGGCCGGAGGAGGGGCAGGGGGCGAGGAAGGTGAAGTCGTACATGTTGGCCGGCGGCGCCACGGAGACGAAGCCGTTGATCTCCGGCCGGCGCATCAGGAGCTGCATGCCGATCCAGGCGCCGAAGGAGAAGCCGGCCACCCAGCTCTGCTTGGCGTTGGGGTTGAGCGTCTGCAGATAGTCGAGCGCGGCGGCGGCGTCGGAGAGCTCCCCCACGCCCTGGTCGAACTCGCCCTGGCTGCGGCCGACGCCTCGGAAGTTGAAGCGCAGGACCGCGAAGCCCAGCCGGTGAAAGACGTAGTGAAGGTTGTAGACCACCTTGTTGTTCATCGTCCCGCCGTACTGCGGGTGCGGGTGAAGGATCAGGGCGATGGGCGCGTCCCTGGCCTTCTGCGGGTGGTAGCGACCTTCCAGACGTCCGTCCGGTCCGGGAAAGATCACCTCGGGCATGCGGCCCCCTCGTGCTGCGGCGCGCGACCGGAGCGAGGCTTGGGCCGCGGGCGCGCGGGGCGCAGCCGGCGCGGCGAAAGCTTGACTCAAACGGTCGGACTACCTAGAACAGTTCTAAATTCGGTGTCGGGTCGACCCTCGCGGCCGATCCGAAGGAGGTAGTGGGACGCCGCGCCCGCGTCAATACGCGCGGGGGCGGGGCCGTCGGCCGCAGAGGAGCCGCGCATGAAGCTGAGCACCAAGGGCCGCTACGCCGTCACCGCGCTTGCGGACATCGCGCTGCAGAAGGCGGAGCCCGGCGGGGCCGAGGGGCGGCGCGTCTCGCTCTCGGAGGTTTCCGAGCGGCAGGACATCTCGTTGGCCTATCTCGAGCAGCTCTTCGCGCGCCTGCGCCGCGCAGGGCTGGTCGAGAGCGTGCGCGGGCCCGGCGGCGGCTATCGTCTCGCCCGGCCGGCGGCGGAGGTCAGCATCGCTGAGGTGATGGCCGCGGTGGACGAGCGGCTCAACGCCATGGGCTGCGAGGGCGGCCAGGACGGGGGCGCCTGCGGGGGCTCCCACGCGCACTGCCTGACCCACAACCTGTGGGAGCAGCTCTCGGCGCATGTGCATGTTTTCCTCAGCCGCACCTCGCTGGCCGACGTGGTCGCCGACCGGATGGTGCCGTGTCCGGCGGTGCCGGATTTCGCCTCCCTGATCGAGGAGGGCGAGGGCGCCGAGGAGGAGGCGGCGGCGCGGTGACCGGGCGGGTCTATCTCGACTGGAACGCGAGCGCGCCCCTGCGCCCGGAGGCGCGGGATGCGGCGCTGGCCGCGATGGACCGGGTCGGCAACCCGGCGTCGGTGCACGCCGAGGGGCGCGAGGCGCGCGCGATCGTGGAGCGGGCGCGGGCGCAGGTCGCCGCGCTGGCGGGCTGCGAGCCGGGGGAGGTGGTGTTCACCTCCGGCGCCACGGAGGCGGCGGCGCTGGCGCTGTCGGGGGCCGGCGAGGTCTCCGCGCTGGAGACCGAGCACGACTGCGTGGCGAAATGGGCGGACCGGCTGCTGCCTGTGGGCGCGGACGGCGCGGCGGCGCCGGTCGATGCGCCGGAGGCGCTGGGCGGCGTGGTGTGCATCCAGGCGGCCAACAGCGAGACGGGGGTGGTCCAGCCGGCGGCGCCGGAGTTTGCGAACGCGCGGCGGCTGACGGACATGGTGCAGGTCGCCGGGCGGCGGCCGGTCCGCTTCGAGAGCGACTTCGCGCTTCTCTCTGCCCACAAGCTGGGCGGGCCGCGCGGCGTCGGCGCGCTGCTGGTGCGCGACGGCATCGACCTGCCGCCGCTGCTGCGCGGGGGCGGGCAGGAGCTGGGCCGGCGGTCGGGCACCGAGAACGTGGCCGGGATCGTGGGCTTCGGCGCGGCGGCGGAGGCGGCGCTGCGCGACCTGCAGGCCGGGGTCTGGGAGCGGGTCGAAAAAGTTAGAAAGATTCTAGAAAGCCGCCTTTTCGAGGTCGCGCCCGAGCTTATCTTGGTGGGCGAGGGCGCGGATCGCCTGCCCAACACGGTCTGCGTCGCGGTCCCCGGCTGGAAGGGCGAGACGCAGGTGATGCAGATGGACCTGGCGGGCTTCGCGATCTCGGCCGGATCCGCCTGCGCCTCGGGCAAGGTGGGGCCGAGCCGCGCC
>JBNJGE010000076.1:0-14389 GCA_051747505.1 Pseudomonadota bacterium
CAGCTCGACGACGTGATCGGCGGCCTCGAAGGCGGCCTTCGTGGCCGCCTCGTCGCCGAAGGCCCAGTCGAAGGCGACGTTGCCGGGGGCGGCGTCGGGGTGGACCTCCGGGCCCTCGGTGGCCTCGGCGGTGCCGACGGCGGCGGGCAGGTCCTCGTAGTCCACCTCGATCAGCTCGGCGGCGTCGCGGGCCTGGTCGAGGGTTTCGGCGAGGACCACGGCCACGGCCTCGCCGACATGGCGCACGCGCGCGTCGGCTAGCGCGGGGCGGCGGGTCTTCGCGCCGGTTGAGCCGTCGCGGTTCTTGATGCGGGCGCCGTCGAGGCTGTTGTCGATGCGCTCGGACAGTTCGGGGCCGGTGAGGATCCCGACCACGCCCGGCGCCTCGCGCGCGGCGCTGGCGTCGATGGCCTTGATGTCGGCGTGGGCGACCGGCGAGCGCAGGAAGAAGGCGTGGGCCGCCTCCGCGGGGGCGATATCGTCGATGAACCGGCCATGGCCGGTGAGCAGGCGCACATCCTCCTTGCGAACGACCGGCTGGGAAACGCCGAACTTGGTCATCGCGGAACTCCTCTGAGAATTCGGGGGCCGCGGCGCGAAGCGGCGCCGACGCGTCGCCCCCGACCCTAGCGGTGCGGCGTCGCTTGTCCATATCAGGAGCGGAGGCGAGGCGCCGACGCGGCCGGCGCACTGAGACGGTCTAGCGCAGGATCGGCGGCCTGTCAGGGTCCATGCCCGGCGCGTCCGGCGTCGCGGCCTCGGGCGCTGGCGGGGCGGGCAGGTCGAAGCCGAGCCCGAAGCGGCGCGCCGCGGCGAGGGCGGGATCGCCCTCGGCGACGAAGATGGCGTCCAGCTCCGGCCCCTCGGGCTGGGCGAGCCGGGCGCTGGAGGAGACGGCGAGGGCCAGGGCGCGACGGCGGGCCTCCGCCGCCGCGTCCAGCGCGCGCTTTCCGGTCATGTGGGCGGACTCCGCCTCGCGCAGGGCGAGCAGCAGGCGCGTTGCGCCATCGGCATGGCCGGCCTCGACCAGCCAGGCGTCGGCCAGCAGGGGCGCGAGGTCGGCGAGGCGGGCGGCGAGCGCCGTGACCAGCGCTTCGGACGCCGAGGCGGGCGGGCCGAGGGTCTCGATCCTGGCATGCGATGTCTCGGCCTTGGCGGCGGAGACTTGCGCCATCCAGGCCAAGGCTCCGGCGTCGTGGAAGACCTCGGAGGCGGCGACGCCGGGATTGACGGCGAGGTTGAGGCCTTGGGCGGCCAGAAGCTCCGCCAGTACGCGGCCGCGAAGGGCGACGTAGTCCGCCTTCTCCGTGAAGGCGGCGAGGCGTGCGTCGGTGTCGAAGGCCAGCGCGGTGGGGCCGGCCTCGAGCAAGAGAATGCGGGGGCGGATGCGAGTTTCCTCCGGCGGCGCCTCCAGCAGAAGGCGCAGCTCGGCGTTGAGCAACGCATCCACCGCACGTCCATCGGCCGCATTCCCGCCTGCAACGGTCAAGGCGCGGTCCAGCGCCGTCTTCTCCTCGCTCATAGCCGCGCCCTTTCCAGAATCCAGTCCGCCACGAGACGTTGCACACGCTCGCCCTCCAGGTCGCGCAGGAGCATGTGCCAGCCGGTGGGGACATAGGCGAAGCGCTTGGGACCCGGCAAGGCGGCGTGCGCGCCACGGATGCTGGCCTCGGGAACGATCTCGTCATGGGCGCCAAGTACGGTCAGCACGGGGAGCTCGGCGCCGGGGGCCGCGGCGACCGCCCGGTCCATCAGGCGAATGAGGCCGAGGAACTCACGCGAGGACGGTTCCGCGAAGCGCAGCGGGTCGCCGGCGAGGCGGCGCAGGAGGTCAAGGTTGTCCGTGGGTTGCAGGCGCACCGGCGCGGCGCGGTTGGAGAAGCGCATATCCGGCGCCACCTGTGCCATGACCCAGGCGGAGGCGCGCAGCAGCGGGTTCAGCGTGTCGCCGCCCCATACGGCGGGGGCGAGCAGCACCAGCCCTTCGGCCCGCGGCAGCCGCCCCTCGCCCGCCGCCGCGAGGGCGACGCCCCCGCCCATGGAATGGCCGAGCACGAAGAGCGGCAGGTCGGGGTGCTGCGCGGCGGCGGCCTGCGCGACGGCCTGAAGGTCCTCGATGAGCGCGCCGGCGCCGGGCCAGTCGCGGTTGGAGGGGTTCCGGCCGAAGCCGCGCTGGTCATAGGCCCAGGTGGTGATGCCGCGCGCCGCCCAGCCATCGGCGGCCTGCGCGAAGGTGGTCGGCGAGTAGTCGCCGTAGCCGTGCAGGGCGAGGAGCAGCGCGCGTGACTGGCCCGCCTCCCAGACCGAGAGGGCAAGCGGGCCGCGGGGCGTCTCGATCCGTCGGGCCTCCGCCGCGGCCTCCTGCAGCCGCGGGGCCAGCCCCTCGGGCGCGGGGGCGGCGCAGGCGGCCAGCAGCAGCGCCGCCAGGGTCAGACCAGCGCGCGCACGCGGTCCTGCAGCCATGGGACCAGCTCCTCCTCGAACCAGGGGTGGCGCTTCAGCCAGGCGGTGTTGCGCCAGGAAGGGTGGGGGAGGGGGACCAGCGCCGGCGTGTGGGCGCGCCAGTCCCGCACGGTGTCGGTGACCTTGCGGCCGGGGCCCAGCGCCCATTTCTGGGCGTAGCCGCCGACCAGCAGCGTCATCTCGATCTGCGGCATGGCCTCCAGCGCCCGCTCCCGCCACAGCTTCGCGCAGAGCGGCGGGGGCGGCAGGTCCGAGCCCTTCGCGTCGTAGCCCGGGAAGCAGAAGGCCATGGGCAGGATGGCGATGCGGGCGCGGTCGTAGAAGGTTTCGCGGTCCACGCCCATCCAGCGGCGCAGCCGGTCGCCGGAGGGGTCGTCGAAGGGAAGGCCGGAGGCGTGGACGCGCGCGCCCGGCGCCTGGCCGGCGACCAGGATGCGCGCGGTTTCGGACATGCGGGTGACCGG
Source organism: Pseudomonadota bacterium (assembly GCA_051747505.1). Lineage (GTDB taxonomy): Bacteria > Pseudomonadota > Alphaproteobacteria > Rhodobacterales > Rhodobacteraceae > Albimonas. The sequence continues at coordinate 2,928 of JBNJGE010000076.1, forward strand.
GCGCGGCTCATGGGCCGTGCGGGTGGCCGCGAAGCGGTCGGCGCAGGCGCGGCAGGCGGCGATCTCGGCCTCCAGGCGGGCGGGGGCGGTCACGGGCGCCTCCCCGCGGTCATGTCGCGCTTGCGGCCGAAGCCGGGGCGCTTTCCGACCTCGAAGCCGGCGCCGGCCAGCGCGCGGCGGACATGGCCGGCGGCCGTGTAGGTGGCGAAGGTTCCTCCGGGGGCGGTGCGGCGGAAGACCCCGGCGAGCAGGTCGGGCGCCCACATCTCCGGGTTTCGCGCGGGGGCGAAGCCGTCGAGGAACCAGGCCTGGGCGGCGAAGGGCGCGGGGGGCAGCGCCTCGGCCGCGGGGCCGATGCGCACCTCCAGGTCGAGGCCGTCGAGGGCGAGGCGGACGTCCCCGGCGCGTCCTTCGCCGGCGGCCTCCCAGCCCTCCTGAAGGGCGGTCGAGATCTCCGCCAGCTCCGGCCAGGGGGCGTGGGCCCGGGCCATCGCGGCGGCGGGGAGGGGATGCGCCTCCACCGAAACGAAGCGCAGGCGGGCGGCGGGCGCGGCCTGCTTGCGCCAGAGCGTCCAGGCGGCGAGCAGGTTGAGGCCGGCGCCAAAGCCGAGCTCCCCGATCGCGAAGCTGTCGGCGTCGGCGAAACGGTCGGGTAGGGCGTTGCCCGCGAGGAAGACGTGCCGCGCCTCCGCGAGCCCGTCCTCGGGCGACCAGTAGGGGTCGCCGTGGCGGCGGGAGACGGGCGTTGCGCCGCGCCAGTCGAGCTCGGGCGCGGCTTGCGGCGCGAAGAGGGGCGTGGTTGCGTTCTGGGTCATCCGGGGTCGGAGCATGGGCGGAGGCCGGCGTGCGGGCAAGCGATGTCGCGGTGATCGGCGGCGGGGCATGGGGGCTCTGGACCGCGCGGGCCTGCCTGGCGGCGGGCCTGTCGGTCACGGTGGCGGACAGGGCGCACGTCGGCGGCGGGGCCGGGGCCTCCGCCACGCCGGTGGGTGCGCTCTCCCCTCATATGGCCGCGCCGTGGACGCCGCTCAAGGCGTTCCAGTTCGAGGCGCTCGCCCGGATGCCGAAGGACGTGGCGGCGCTGGAGGCGGAGACGGGGCGGCGCGTGGGCTACGCCCGGCCGGGGCGGCTGCAGCCGTTGGAGACCAGGGCCGCGCGGGCGCGGGCCGAGACCCGGGCGGCGGAGGCGCGGGAGATCTGGTCCGAGGGCCGGATGCAGGTGCTGGATGGCGTCGGCGCCGTCTGGTCCGAGGGCTGGCTGGCCCCGTCTGCGCATGGCGCGTTGCATGACGACCTCTCGGCGCGGATCGACCCGCCAGCGCTGCTCGCCGCCCTGCGCGCGGCCTGCGAGGCGGGCGGGGCGCAGATGCTCGACGGCTGGACCTTTCTGGGCTGGGAGCGGGGCCGTGCCGTCTTCGACCGGGGCGAGGTCGGGGCGCAGGCCGCCGTGATCGCCGCCGGGGCGGAGAGCTTTGACCATCTGCCGGGCGTGGAGGGCGGGGCGGAGCATGGTCAGGCCGCGCGCCTCGCGCTCCGCGCTCCCGAGGGCGCGCCGCTGATCGGGGCGCCGGGGTTGTGGATCGTGCCGCATGCGGACGGGACGGTCGGGGTCGGCTCCACCGCGGAGCGCGACCGTTGGGACACGGAGACGGATGCGGGGCTGGAGGCGGTTCTGGAGCGCGCCCGCGGGCTGTGCCCCGCGCTGGGCGAGGCCGAGGTCCTCGCCCGGTGGGCCGGGCTGAGGCCGAGGGCGGCGAGCCGGAGCCCCGTGATCGGGCCAGTTCCCGGGCGCCCGGGGCTGTTCGCCGCGACGGGCGGCTTCAAGATCGGTTTGGCGCTGGGCGCGACCGCGGGCCGCGCGCTGGCGGAAATGCTGACGGGCGGGGCGCCGGGGCTGCCCGAGGCGTTCCGCCCCGGCGCCTGAGTCGCGTCAACCGGCCTGCATCTTCGCGATCGCCTCGGCCTTGGCGAGCGTCTTGCGGGCGGTCTCGACATGCAGGTTCTCGACGATCCGGCCGTCGACGACGGCGACCGCCTCGCCCTTCGCCCGCGTCTCCTCGAAGGCGGCGACCTGGCGGCGGGCGAGCTCCACGGCCGCCTCGGAGGGCGCGAACTCCTCGTTGGCGATGGCGAGCTGGGCGGGGTGGATCAGCGTCTTGCCGTCGAAGCCCATCCGTCGGCCCATGGCGCAGGCGGCGCGGTTGCCGTCCTCGTCCTGGTAGGCGTTGTAGACGCCGTCGAGAATCGCGAGGCCGCCGGCGCGGGCGGCGAGCAGGCAGAGGCCGAGCGAGGTCATCACTTCGTCGCGGCCCTCGGTGTGCTCCGCCTCCAGCTCCTTGACCAGGTCGTTGGTGCCCATCACGAGGCAGGCGAGGCGCGGGGTGGCGGCGGCGATCTCCTTCGCGTTGAGGATGCCGAGGGGCGTCTCCATCATCGCCCAGAGCTTCGTCTCCGCCGGGGCGCCGGCGGCGTCCATGCGCCGTTCCACCTCCAGCAGGTCCTCGGGGCGGTCGACCTTGGGGACGACGATGGCGTCCGGGCCGGCGGGGGCGACGGCCTCCAGGTCGGCCTGGCCCCACTCCGTCTCCAGCCCGTTGATGCGCACCGTGACCTCGCGCATCCCGAAGCCGTCCTCGCGCAGGGCCTGCACGACCAGCTCGCGCGCCGCCTCCTTCTCCGTCGGGCCGACGGCGTCCTCGAGATCGAGGATGAGGCTGTCGGCCGGCAGGCCGCGCGCCTTTTCGATCGCGCGGGCCTTGGCGCCGGGCATGTAGAGAACGGAGCGGCGCGGGCGAGCGACGTCGGTCATGGCGGTCTCCCGGAAATCAGGGCAGGATCAGGTCGCGCGGGGCATAGCGGCTGCGCCCGTCGCGCGCAAGAACATGGCGTTCCCGCGTCGGGGCGGGACCGAAAGTTGCGGAGGCGAGATGAAGCTGCCGGAGAAGGGGGCGGAGCGGCCCGACCCGTCCGGTTTCGGCGCCGCGATGGCGCCGGGGCTGGGCGTGAACCTGCTGGTCCGCGACCTGGACGCGACGGTCCGCTGGCAGGCGGAGGCGCTGGGCGCCGAGGTTCCCTACTGGGAGGATCACTTCGCGGTCCTGCGCCTGGGGGCGGCGACGTGGCTGGTCCATTCCGACTGGTCCTATCGCCGCCACGAGATGATGGGCGCGGTGGCGGGCGTGGAGGCGCGCGGCGCGGGGGCTGAGCTGCGCCTCTACGGTCAGGACCCCGACGCGGCGGAGGCGCGGGCGCGGGCGATGGGCAGCGTGGTGCTGGCCGGCGCCGCCGACAAGCCCCACGGGCTGCGCGAGGCGCATCTCGTCGACCCGGAGGGGTATGTCTGGGTTCCCTGCCGCCCCGTGACGGGGTAGGCAGATAGTTAACTGGGTGTTTACAATCTGGCGTCAGAATCGGCTGCGGTCCCACAGTGAGGCAAATCCAGCGCATGCCCCGATCCCTTCCGTTTGCCGCCGTCCTCGGCCTGGCGCTTCCGGCCGCCGCCGCCCCTCCCGGCCCTCCGGGAGAGACGGGGCCCTGCGCCGCGCGGGCGGAGGTCGTGGCCCGTCTGTCATCCGCTTACGGGGAGCAGCGGCGCGGCTATGGTCTGGAAGAGGAGCAGGCGGGCGGCGTGGTGGAGCTGTGGGCCTCCGAGGAGACGGGAAGCTGGACGCTGATCCTCACCACGCCGGAGGGGCTGGCCTGTCTGCTCGCCTCTGGCCGGCACTGGACGCCCGAGGACGTCGCGAAGCTCACCGGCGACCCCGCCTGACCGTCGCGCCCGTCATGTCGCGTCTTTGATCCCCCGGGCTCAGGGGCTAAGCTCCGCCCCAGAAGGCCGAAGGCCCGACGCCGCGCGGAGCGGCCCCAGGGGGAGGAGCGCATGAGCGCCAGGCGCGTGCTGATCGCGGAGGATGAGCCGCATATCGTGGAGTCGCTGCGCTTCCTGCTTTCGCGCGAGGGGTTCGAGGTGGCCGAGGCCGGGGACGGCGAGGCCGCCTGCCGGGCGCTGGCCCGGGAGCGGCCTGACGTGATGATCCTCGACGTGATGCTGCCCGGCCTGAACGGCTTCGAGGTGCTGCGCCGCGTCCGCGCGGACGCCGAGCTCGCCGGGCTGCCGGTGATCATGCTGACCGCCAAGGGCCAGGCGCAGGACCGGCGCACGGCCGAGGAGATTGGGGCCGACGCCTTCATCACCAAGCCCTTCTCCAACCGCGACGTGGTGGACCATGTGCTGCGCCTTGCCGCCCGGTGAGCGGCCGCCCGGGCCATGACCGGGCCGGCCCGACGCGACGCGCCCCGGCGCGAGCCGCAGGAGCCGCGGCCGCGCTTCCTGCGCCGGCGCCGGGCCGAGGCCGCCGCCGCGCTGATCCCGCTGGCGGCGCTGTTCGGGCTGATGCCGCCCTTCATCTGGGTCTTTGCCCATGACGGGCGTGTCTTCGGGGCGCCGGCGATCCTGGTCTTTCTGCTCGTTCTCTGGCTTGGCGTGATCCTCGCCACCCGCCGCCTTGCCCGCCGGCTTCTGCGCCCGGAGCTGCCTCCGCCCGACGCGGAGGACTGAGCGATGCTGAGCGTCGATCTGCTTCTGGCCGCCAGCCTCGCCTATGTGGCGCTTCTCTTCGGCGTGGCCTTCTGGGCGGACCGGCGGATGCGGCGGCCCGGAGGGGACTGGCTGACCTCGCCGCTGGTCTACACGCTGTCGATCTCGGTCTACTGCACATCCTGGACCTTCTACGGCGCTGTGGGCGCGGCGGTGCGCGGCGGGCTGGAGTTCGTGGCGATCTACACCGGGCCGATGCTGGTCTTCGCCGGCTGGTGGCTCCTGCTGCGCAAGCTGGTGCGCATCGGGCGGGGGCAGCGGATCACCTCCATCGCCGACCTGCTGTCCTCGCGCTACGGCAAGAGCCCGACGGTGGCGGTGCTGGTCACGCTGCTCGCGGTGGTGGGGGTGACGCCCTACATCGCGCTGCAGCTCAAGGCGGTGACCGACAGCTTCACGGTCATCGGCGGGCCGGAGTTCGGCGGGGGCGCGGCCACCGCCTTCTGGGTGGCGGCGGGCATGGCCGCCTTCACCATCCTGTTCGGCACCCGCTCGGCCGACGTCAATGAGCGGCATTTCGGCGTGGTCGCCGCGATCGCGCTGGAGGCGCTGGTCAAGCTCGCCGCGCTGACCGCGGTGGGGGCCTTCGTGGTCTTCGGGCTTTACGGAGGCGTGGGGCCGACCTTCGCGGACCTGACGCCCGAGCTCCTGCGCCTCGAGACCGTGTTCGACGCGCGCTGGGTGGTCGTCACACTGCTCTCGGCCGCGGCCATCATCTGCCTGCCGCGCCAGTTCCAGGTCACGGTTGTGGAGAACGACGACGAGCGGCACCTGGCCACCGCCGCCTGGCTGTTCCCGCTCTACCTGCTGGTGATGTGCCTGTCGGTCTTGCCCATCGCCGCCGGCGGCCTGCGCGCCCTGCCGGAGGGGGCGAACCCGGACATGTTCGTCCTCTCCCTGCCGCTGGCCGAGGGGCAGACGGCGCTGGCGCTGTTCGTCTTCCTGGGCGGCTTCTCGTCCGCGACCTCGATGGTGATCGTGGCGGCGATCGCGCTCTCGACCATGCTGTCGAACCACATCATCACGCCGCTGGTTCTTCGCGCGCGCTCGCGGCTGGAGGCGAGCTCCGGGGATGTGCGCAGCGTCCTGCTGGTGGGGCGGCGGGTGTCGATCATGGGGATCCTGCTGCTGGGGTTCCTTTATCATCAGGCCTCCGAGGGGAACTCGGCGCTGGCCACCATCGGACTGATCGCCTTCGCGGGCGTGGCGCAGTTCCTGCCGCCGCTGGTCGCGGGCCTCTACTGGCGCCAGGCGACGCGGCCGGGCGCGATCTGCGGGCTGAGCGCGGGGGCGGCCGTCTGGGCGTGGACCTTGCTGCTGCCCGCCGCCGGCGTGCCTGCGGAGGTCGTCCAGAACGGCCCCTTCGGCCTCGCCCTGCTGCGTCCGGGGGCGCTGCTGGGGCTGGAGGGGCTGGACCCGCTGGTGCACTCCGTCTTCTGGAGCCTGACGGCCAACGCGCTGCTTCTGGTCGCCGTGTCGCTCTGGCGCGAGCCGAGCCCGCTGGAATGGCTTCAATCAGCCCTTTTCGTGGACGTCTTCCGCACCGGCGAGGCGGAGACGGCCGGGGTCGTGCGCCGCTCCGCCGCCTCGGAGGACCTGTTCGTTCTGGCCCAGCGCATCCTCGGCTCCGTGCCGGCCCAGCGCCTGTTCCGGGAGGCGGCCACGGAGCAGGGCCGGGACCGGCTGCCCGCCCCTACCGACCGCTTCGTCCAGCAGCTGGAGCGGGAGCTCGCCGGGTCGGTCGGCGCGGCTTCGGCGCATGCGATGGTGACCAACGCGGCCGGGGGCGAGACGATCTCGCTTCCCGACCTGATGCGCATCGCCGACGAGACGGTGCAGCTGATGGAGTATTCCGCGGAGGTGGAGCGCAAGAGCCGGGAGCTGGAGCGCGCCGCCGCCCAGCTGCGCGAGGCCAACGCCCGGCTGCGCGAGCTCGACGCGCAGAAGGACGACTTCCTAAGCCAGGTCAGTCACGAGCTTCGCACGCCGATGACCTCGGTGCGCAGCTTCTCGGAGATCCTGCTGGAGACAGGGGACGTGCAGTCCGAGGAGGCGCGGCGCTTCCTGCGGATCATCCATGAGGAGAGCCGGCGGCTGACGCGGCTTCTGGACCAGATCCTGGACCTCAACGTGCTGGAGCGGGGGGAGGTGACGTTGCCGGTGGAGCCGGTGGACGCGGTGCAGGCCCTGCGCCGGGCGGTGGAGACGGTGCGCGGGGTGGCTCATGACGCCGGCGCGCGGCTGGAGTTCGGGGAGATGCCCGCCACGGCGCCGGTCTCGGCCGACCCGGACCGGCTGGCGCAGGTGCTGATCAACCTGCTGTCCAACGCGGTGAAGTACAACGATTCACCCGAGCCGGTGGTGCGCGTCTCCGCCCGCATCGAGGACGGGCGGGCGGTGATCTCGGTCGCGGACAACGGGCCCGGGGTGGCGCCGGAGGACCGCGAGCGGATCTTCCTGAAGTTCTCCCGCGGCTGGGATCGCCGGGATACGGGCGGCGCGGGGCTGGGGCTGGCGATCAGCCGGGAGATCACGCGCCGCTTCGGCGGCGACCTGGTGCTGGCCGAGGCCGAGGGGGGCGCGCGCTTCGAGGTGCGCCTGCCGCTGCGCGAGGCGCGGGCGGCGGAGTAGGAGGGGGGCTCCCGCCCGTCGCCGCCGCCCTTGCGGGCGGGCCTCCCGTTGGGCCGGGGCGCTCGCGAGGCGGGGCTCGCTCGCGGCGGGCGCCCGGCGGGGCCGGCGGCTCAGGCGGCGGCGCGGCCGGCCAGCGAGTTGGGGGCGGACTCGACGATCTCCACGGGCAGGATCTCGCCGACCTGCTCGGGGCCCGCCTGAAGGTGCACGGCCTGCAGCCAGGGGGAGCGGCCGACCATCTGCCCCTCCATCCGGCCCGGCTTCTCGATCATCACGGGGACCGTGCGGCCGACCATCGAGGCCTGGAAGGCCTTCTGCTGGGAATCGATCAGGGCCTGGAGGCGGTGCAGGCGCTCGGTCTTCACGTCCTCGGGCACCTGCTCCCCGGCGCCGGCGGCGGGGGTGCCGGGACGCGAGGAGTACTTGAAGCTGAAGGCGGAGGCGTAGCCGACCGCCTCGGTCAGGCGCAGGGTGGCCTCGAAATCGGCCTCCGTCTCGCCGGGGAAGCCCACGATGAAGTCGCCGGACATGGCGATGTCGGGGCGGGCGGCGCGGATGCGCTCGATCAGCCGGAGGTAGCTGTCGGCCGTGTGCCTGCGGTTCATCGCCTTGAGGATGCGGTCGGAGCCCGACTGCACGGGCAGGTGCAGGTAGGGCATGAGCTTGTCCACCTGCGCATGCGCGGCGATGAGGTCGTCGGTCATGTCGTTGGGGTGGGAGGTGGTGTAGCGGATGCGGGCCAGCCCCTCGATCTCGGCCAGCTCGCGGATCAGGCGGGCGAGGGGCCAGTCGCGGCCCTCCGGCCCCTCGCCGTGATAGGCGTTGACGTTCTGGCCGAGCAGGGTGATCTCGCGCACGCCCTGGTCCACAAGCGCGCGGGCCTCCTCAAGCAGGCGCGCGGCGGGGCGGGAGACCTCGGCGCCCCGGGTGTAGGGGACCACGCAGAAGGCGCAGAACTTGTCGCAGCCTTCCTGCACGGTGAGGAAGGCGGCCGGGGCGCGGCGGCGCGGGGCGCGGGGGATGTGGTCGAACTTGTCCTCGACGGGGAAGTCCGTGTCCACGCCGCCCTCGCGGATCAGCTTCGGAAGGCGGTGATAGGCCTGCGGGCCGACGGCGAAGTCCACCGCGGGCTGGCGGCGCAGGATCTCCTCGCCCTCGGCCTGGGCGACGCAGCCGGCCACGCCGATGCGCAGGTCGGGGTTCTTCGCCTTCAGCGGCTTGAGGCGGCCGAGCTCGGAATAGACCTTCTCGGCGGCCTTCTCGCGGATATGGCAGGTGTTGAGCAGGATGAGGTCGGCGTCCTCGGGGCGCTCGGCGGCCTCGTAGCCCTCGGCGGCCATGACCCCGGCCATGCGCTCGGAGTCGTAGACATTCATCTGGCAGCCATAGGTCCTGACGAAATACCGCTTTGTCCCGGCCATCGCGGAGCTCCTGTCCCGGTTTCGGCGGCGCCCTGAAAACGCCGCGCGGCGCGCGAGGTCGCCCTCGCGCGCCGCGTCTCGATTTACGCGCCTGCCGGCCCCCGCGCAACGGGGGCGGGCGAGGGTCAGGACTTGGGCTTGCGGCCCAGGCCGATCTGCTTGGCCAGCTCCTGGCGCTTGCGCGCGTAGGCGGGGGCGACCATCGGGTAGTCGGCGCTCAGGCCCCACTTGGCCCGGTATTCCTCGGGCGTCATGTCGTAGGCCGTCTTGAGATGCCGCTTGAGCATCTTGAGCTTCTTGCCGTCCTCGAGGCAGACGATGTAGTCGTCGGTGACCGATTTCTTGATCGGAACCGCCGGCACCAGCTCCTCTTTCTTCTCGGGCTTCGCCTCGGCCAGCTCGTTCAGCTTGGCGTAGACGGAGTCGATGACGCCGGTGAGATCCTGCGGCGAGACCGGGTTGTTGGAGACGTGCGAAGACACGATCTCGGCGGTAAGGGCGAGAAGTTCGGATTTCTCGATGGCGGGGTCGTTGGTCTGCTCGGACATATTTCCTCTCTTGGTGGCGCGTGCGAACCGCATTCACGCATTTCCGCGGTCCACGGCGGATCGATCGTCGATCCGGCGCGGGGTATGGGGTCACGCTCGTATTTATGGTGTCGATATTTCTTGGTCAATTGCCGACTAGAAGAAAATCGCCTGCGATTTGTCGGCTGCCGGCGGCCGTGACCGCGGCTTGCGCGACGAGACCGAGGTTGACCCGAGGGAAATTAGATCAGGTTCAGGCTGAGAAGCAGGGCGTCTTCGGCGCCGTCCGAGCGGGCGTAGTAGCCGCGCCGCCGGCCCGCGCAGCGCCAGCCGGCAGCGGCGTAGAGGGCTCGGGCGGCCGCATTGCCCTCTGCGACCTCCAGGAAGGCGGTGTCCGCGCCCATCGCCCGGGCGCGATCCGCGAATTCGGCCAGAAGCGCCCGCGCCCGGCCCTGGCGGCGGGCGCGCGGATGCACGGCAAGCGTGATCAGCTCCGCCTCCGGTCCCGCCATGCGGCCGAGGAGCATCGCGTCCGGGGCGGTCAGGGCGAAGGCGCCGGGCGTGTCGCAGAAGGCGCGGATCTCGTTGGCCGTCCAGGGGCGGCCCGGACCGGACGAGGGGAAGGCGGCCGCGTGGACGGTCGCGGCGGCCTCCGCCCGCTCAGGGCTCATGCGCCGTTGTCCGCGATCAACGCGGGCGAGGGTTCGGAGGGCGGCGCCGCGTCCGCCGGGCGCAGATAGATGGGCGCGGGCCGCGGCGGGGTTTCGCCCGGCGCAAGGGCGGCGAGGCGGAGCGCGGCGAGGCGGGCAACGGCCTCCGGCGGCGCGAGGTCGCCGGACGTCGCGGGCTCCGCGCCCAGCGTCCCGGCCAGGAGTGCGGCGCCGGGGCCGCAGACGCGTTCGGGCGAGAGGGCGGCGAGGCGGTCGGCCAGAGCCTCCGGAGGGTCCTGCATCAGCTCGCAAAGGGGGCGGGGCAGGGCGCCGGGCGTGGCCTCGAAGACCTGCGCGTAGAGTTCGCCCCGCCGGGCGGCGATCGTCACTGCCAGCCGAAGGGGGCGGCCTGCGCGCGCGCTCTCGGCCACCGCCAGCGCCTCCGCGCGCGGCACGCCCATGGCAGGGCGCGCGCCGCCGAGCGCCAGCCCGCGCGCCGCCGAGACGCCGATGCGCACGCCGGTGAAGTTGCCCGGTCCGGTGCACACGCCGATGCCGGCCAGCCCCGCGGGCGCGAGGCCGGCCTCCTTCAGGATTTCGGCGATCATCGGGGCGAGGCGCTCGGCCTGGCCGCGGGGCATCTCCTCGGCCCGGCGGGCGAGGACGGCGTCCCCGCGAACGAGCGCGGCCGCGCATTGCGCGGCCGAGCTGTCTATCCCGAGAACGGCGCCGCCGGCCTCAGAACTGGACGCCGACAGGGCGGACCTCCGTCACCTCGGGGATGTAGTGCCGCAGCAGGTTCTCGATGCCCATCTTCAGCGTCATGGTCGAGGACGGGCAGCCCGCGCAGGCGCCCTGCATGTGCAGGTAGACGGTGCCCTTCTCGAAGCCGTGGAAGGTGATGTCGCCGCCGTCCTGGGCCACGGCGGGGCGCACGCGGGTGTCCAGCAGCTCCTTGATCTGGTTCACGATCTCGGCGTCGGGGCCGTCATGCTCGGCATGGGCCGTCTGGGCGCCTTCGCCCTCCACCGCCGGCTCGCCGGACTGGTAGTGCTCCAGGATCGCGCCGAGCACGCCGGGCTTGAGATGGGCCCAGTCCTCGCTTTCGGCCTTGGTGACGGTGATGAAGTCGGGGCCGAGGAACACGCCCTCCACCCCTTCCGTCCCGAAGATGCGGCGCGCCAGCGGCGAGGCGCCCGCGGCGTCGTGGTTCGGAAAGTCCGCCGAGCCGGCCTGCATCACGGTCTGGCCCGGCAGGAACTTCAGCGTGGCCGGATTCGGCGTGGATTCCGTCTGGATGAACATGGCTGGCCCTCCGTTTCCGAGGCTACAGATGGCGCTGGGCGCGCGCGAAATCAAGAACGATTCCAAACTGCGCGCTCAGCACAGCGCGATCACCTCGTCGCGCGTGAGCGATCCGGGCACCACCGTTACGGGTACGGGCATCTCGCCGCCCATCTTGCCGACCAGGTAGGAAACCAGCGGCCCGGGGCCCGTTTCCGTTCCGGCGCCCAGCACCAGGACCCCGATCTCCGGATCGTCGCGGATCTGGGCGAGGACCTCCTCGGCCGCCTCGCCCTCCCGGATCACGAATTCCGGCGTGATGCCGACATTCTCGATCACCTTGCCCGCGACC
>JBNJGE010000077.1:0-14069 GCA_051747505.1 Pseudomonadota bacterium
GCCGGTGCCGAGCGCGGTGATCAGGGTGCCGATCTCCTGGCTGGAGAGCATGCGGTCGAAGCGGGCGCGCTCCACGTTGAGGATCTTGCCGCGCAGGGGGAGCACCGCCTGGTTCTGGCGCGACCGGCCCTGCTTGGCGGAGCCGCCGGCGGAGTCGCCCTCCACCAGGAAGAGCTCGGACTTGGCCGGGTCCTTCTCCTGGCAGTCGGCGAGCTTGCCGGGGAGGGAGGCGACGTCCATCGCCGTCTTGCGGCGGGTGAGATCGCGGGCCTTGCGGGCGGCCTCGCGGGCCAGCGCGGCCTCGACGATCTTGGTGACGATGTTCTGCGCTTCCTTCGGGTTCTCCTCGAACCATTCGGAGAGCTTCTCGTTCATCAGGGACTCGACCGCGGGACGGACCTCGGAGCTGACCAGCTTGTCCTTGGTCTGGCTGGAGAATTTCGGGTCGGGGACCTTGACGGAGAGCACGCAGGTCAGCCCCTCGCGCGCGTCGTCGCCCGAGAGGTTGACCTTCTCTTTCTTCGCCAGGCCCGAGGCGGCGACGTAGTTGTTGATGGTGCGCGTCAGCGCGCCGCGGAAGCCCGCCAGATGGGCGCCGCCGTCGCGCTGGGGGATGTTGTTGGTGAAGGGCAGGACGGTCTCGTGGTAGCTGTCGTTCCACCACAGGGCGGCCTCGACGATGATCCCGTCACGCTCGCCGTGGACGGTTATCGGCTTGGACATCAAGGGGTTTTTCGAGCGGTCGAGGTAGCGCACGAAGGCTTCGATGCCGCCCTCGTAGATCATCTCCTCCTGCTGGATCTCGGCGTGGCGCTCGTCGGTGAGGCGGATGCGAACGCCGGAGTTGAGGAAGGCGAGCTCGCGCAGGCGGTGCTCCAAGGTGCGGAAGACGTAGTCGCGGTCGGAGAAGGTGTCGAGCGAGGCGAGGAAGCGGACCTCGGTGCCCTGCTTGCCTTCCGCGTCGCCGGTCACGCGCAGGGGCTCGACGGTGGCGCCGTGCTCGAAGCGGACGTAGTGGGCCTTGCCGCCGCGCCAGATGCGCAGCTCCAGCCAGTCGGACAGGGCGTTGACGACGGAGACGCCGACGCCGTGCAAGCCCCCGGAAACCTTGTAGGAATTCTGGTCGAACTTGCCGCCCGCATGGAGCTGGGTCATGATGACTTCCGCCGCGGAAACCCCTTCCTCGGAATGGATCTCGGTGGGGACGCCGCGGCCGTTGTCGGTGACGGAGACGCTCTCGTCGGCGTGCAGGGTGACGGTGACGAGGTCGGCGTGGCCGGCCAGCGCCTCGTCGATGGCGTTGTCGACCACCTCGTAGATCATGTGGTGGAGGCCCGAGCCGTCGTCGGTGTCCCCGATATACATGCCGGGGCGCTTCCGGACGGCGTCCAGGCCCTTGAGAACCTTGATGGATTCCGCGCCGTAGTCGGCGCCCTGCGAAGGCTGCGCCTCGTCCGCCATGGGCTGTCGTTCCTCTGGATGGGTCGGGGCAATCTAGCCGCCCGCGCCGGGCGTGTCCACGCGGCGGAGGGCCCGCGGAGGCGCGGAGTCACTGTGCGCAAGCCGTGCGCATCGCGTGCACAGCCCGTATGCACAAGTATTAACGAAAGGCGCCGGGGCCAAGGGCCCCGGCGCCGGAGTTTCAGACGGTCGGGGCGCGCGCCTGGCGCGCCCCGGACGGGCCGCTCAGGCCGCCTTGCGGCGACGCCGCATCAGGGCCAGCCCGCCGACCGCGGCGCCGAGCAGCGGCAGGGCCGCCGGGACCGGCACCGGGGCGGTTCCCGCGGCCGCCGTCACGCGCAGCGTGAAGGTGTCGCTACCCCAGCCGGAGGTGTCGCCGACGAAGAGGGCGTAGTTGAGGTTGAGGTTCGCGAGATCCTCGATCACGCCCCCCTCGAGATCACCCAGGGAGAGCGTGTCGAACATGGGCAGGTTCTCGAGGGTCAGGTCGGCGAACTCGGTGCCGGTCAGATCGGCCAGCGGATCGCTCAGCAGCTCCTCGACGGGCCGCACCTCGCCGTCGACGAACTCGCGCCGCTGCTCCCACAGCCCGTCCTCGCGGAGCCAGGCCATGACCAGCGCCTCGGTGCTGTCGTCATTGTCGTGGTCATAGAAAACGCCCTCGGGCACCGCGTCGCCCGGCATCCAGGAGGGGCCGAAGAAATCGTCGTAGAGGCCGCGCAGCGCCCCGGTGGTGATGCTGTCCTCCTCGAAGGTGGTGTCGAACAGGGCGCGGCCGGTCGGGTCGAAGAAGCCGCCGAGGCGCCCGCTGTCGCTGACCGACAGGTCCTCGCCGAACAGGCCGAAGGGGAACTGGGTCGGGTTCTGGTCGTCCCGCGGGGTGACGCGGATGCCGTCGCCCGCGGCGGAGGCCACGAAGTCGTCGCCGACGCCGAAGCCGAGCTCCAGCTTGAAGCCGGCCAGGCCCTCGCCCGTCGCGTTGATGAGACGGTGGAAGGCGCGGTATTCGGTCTCCAGCACCTCGCCCGTTCCGGGGTCGGTCTCGGCGGTCGAGGGATCCACGTTGAAGACGAGGTCCATCGGGCCGCCGGCGCCGGTGATCTGCTGCTTCCAGCGCTTGCCGGTCTGGCGCGGGCCGTCGCAGTAGGCGGTGCCGGAGGCCATGATGCAGTTGGACGTGTTGTCCTCGATGGTCGTCGGCTCGCCGAACTCGTCGAGACCGCCCGCGGAGCCGTTCATCACCTTGATGCCGGGCTGGAAGACGCCTTCCGGAGCGTCAACGAGCACGCGGCCATAGGTGTTTCCATCGGCGCCCGGGTTGGCGTCCTGAATCTGGTCATAGATATCGTTGGTTTCGGTCCCGTCGGGGAGCGTCTCGCCCGGCGCGATGTTGTCCAGATTCCACCCGGCCGTGCCCGAGACGATCTGCGTCGCCTGGGCGCTCCCGGCGCTCAGGGCGGCGACGGACGCGGCCAAGAGCAACCTTTTCCCCAAAAGATTCATGCCACCTGTCATGTCTTTATTCCTGTTAAAGTTTCCCCGCACGCCGAAGTCCGCTGCGGGCCAGCCCCCCAAGATGGCCGAACCTAGCATGTGAAGTGGAAACTACCTGATTCACATTCAATAAAGCAAACTTATTAGTCACCCGGCAGGCGGAAATCCCTCCCGAAACGCGACCTGAACGACGCGCTCAGGACTCCTCGGCGATCCGGGAGCCGTCGAGGCGTTCCGAAACCCGAAAGCGCAGCGCGGCCTCGCCCAGCCCCTCGAAGAGCCCCGCCTCGGTCCCGGTCATCCAGGCTTGGGCGCCCAGCGCCCGGATCTCGGCGTAGAGGGCGGCGCGGCGGTCGGCGTCGAGATGGGCGGCGACCTCGTCAAGAAGGAGGAGAGGGGCGGCGCCCGTGGCCGCCCTCAGCGCGCGGGCGGTGGCGAGCGTCAGGGAGATGAGCAGGGCCTTCTGCTCCCCGGTCGAGCACAGGCGGGCCTCGACGCCCTTGGCGGCGTAGATGGCGCGCAGGTCGGAGCGGTGGGGGCCGGAGAGGGTGCGGCCGGCGGCGTGGTCGCGCGGGCGGCCGTCCTCCAGCGCTGCGGCCAGCGCGCGGGCGGCGGCGGCCTCGGCCTGCGCGGGGTCCTCGCCGCGGGCGAGGGCCTCGGCCAGGGGGGCGTCGGGGTCGCCCTCCAGCGACAGCTCGGCGGCGGGGAAGGCGGTTTCGGCGCCGGCCTGCGCCGCTGCCAGGCGGGCGAGGGCCTGGGCGCGGGCGCGGGCGATGGCGGCGCCGGAGGCGGCCATGCGGGATTCCAGGGCGGAGAGCCAGCGGGGGTCGCGGACGTCGTCGCGCAGGAGGCGGTTCCGCTCCCGCATGGCCTTCTCGTAGGCCAGCGCGGCCTCGGCATGGTCGGGGTCGAAGCCCATGGCGGTGCGGTCGAGGAAGCGGCGGCGCCCGGCGGCGCCCTCGGTCCAGAGGCGGTCCATGGCGGGGGTGAGCCAGACCATGCGGACCAGCGCGCCGAGGCGGGTCTGGGGGACGGGCTTGCCGTCGAGGCGGACGGCGCGGGGCTGGCCGGGGGCCTCGGCGCCCGTCTCGATCTCGTGCAGGCCGTCGGGGGCGGCGAGCTGCGCGGAGACCTTCCAGCCGATGGCCTCGGGCTGGCGGGCCAGCGCCTCGGTCTCCGCCCGGCGCAGGCCGCGGCCGGGGGAGAGGAGGGAGACGGCCTCCAGGATGTTGGTCTTGCCGGCGCCGTTGGGGCCGGAGAGGACGACGGAGCGGCCGCCTGTCTCGATCCGCGCCCGGCGGTGGGAGCGGAAATGGGAGAGGGCGAGGAGATCGACGGAAAGGCGGGTCATGGGCGGGGGGCGGGCGAGACGCGTTCGCGGCTGCGCGTGTGAAGGCCGGGCGGCGGGAGGCTTCTTCCTGACGGCTGCCGGGGGTTTTCGCAAACTTTTACGGCAGTGCGGGCGCGC
The DNA here is from genome assembly GCA_051747505.1 of Pseudomonadota bacterium. Classification (GTDB taxonomy): domain Bacteria; phylum Pseudomonadota; class Alphaproteobacteria; order Rhodobacterales; family Rhodobacteraceae; genus Albimonas. Next base: position 4,424 of record JBNJGE010000077.1, read on the forward strand.
CAGAAATTGGCGCGCGGGCGCCGGGGTTTCTGAATTTCACCTTTGATTGATAAGTATACTTGGGGAATTAATTTGCGCGCGAGCGCACTCTCTTCGGGTCGCGAGCGCGCCGTTTGGATGCGTGATCCGACCGGGTTGGCGGCGCGATGCGAAGTGTCGCGCTCGCAGGGCATGGTCCGTGCGCGTGAGGGACCGGCCTGCGGGCGCGCCGTTCCGGTCCGTGGCGCGGCGCCCCGGGGCGCGGCCTCGGGGAAGGCGGCCTCTCGCGTCAGACGCGCATGGGCATGACGACGTAGACGGCGCTCTCGTCGTCGCCCTCCCGCACGAGCGTGGGGTCGCCGGAGCCGTTGAACAGGAAGACCGCGTTCTCGCGGTCCACCTGGCCGGCGATCTCCAGCAGGTACTTGGCGTTGAAGCCGATCTCCAGCGGCTCGTCGGCGTAGGCCACGGCGAGCTCCTCGGTCGCGGCGCCGGAGTCGGGGGCGTTGACCGACAGGACCAGCCGGTCCTCGGACAGGGAGAGCTTGACGGCGCGGGAGCGCTCGGAGCTGACGGTGGCGACGCGGTCCACGGCGGAGGCGAACTCGGCGGCGTCCACCTCCATCCGGCGGGGATTCCCCTGCGGGATGACGCGGGTGTAGTCGGGGAAGGAGCCGTCGATCACCTTGGAGACCAGAGCGACGCCGTCGGAGGCGAAGCGGATCTTGGTCTCGGAGACGCCGACATCGATCACGGCCTCGTCGTCGCCGAGGATCCGGGCGAGCTCCCCGACCGTCTTGCGCGGGACGATGACGCCGGGCGCCTCCTCCGCCCCCGGGGGGAGAGGGGCGTCCACGCGGGCGAGGCGGTGGCCGTCGGTGGCCACGCAGCGCAGGACGGGGCCGTCGGCGCCCTCGGCGACATGCAGGTAGACGCCATTGAGGTAGTAGCGCGTCTCCTCCGTCGAGATGGCGAACTTGGCCTTGTCGAAGAGCCGGCGCAGCACCCGCGCGGGGGCCTGGAACTGCACGGCGTAGTCGGCCGAGGCCATGACGGGGAAGTCCTCGCGCGGGAGCGTGGCGAGGCGGAAGTCGGAGCGCCCGGCGCGGACCTCCAGCCGGCCGGCGGCCGGGTCGTCGGTGAGCTGGGCCTGGGCGCCGTCGGGGAGCTTGCGCACGATGTCGTGGAGCATGTGGGCGGGCGCGGTGGTGGCGCCGGCCTGCTCGACCATGGCGGGGATGGTCTCCACCACCTCGACGTCGAGATCGGTGGCGCGGATGCGCAGCGTGTCCTCGGACGCCTCCAGCAGCACGTTGGACAGGATGGGGATGGTGGTCCGCCGCTCGACCACGCCCTGCGCGCGGCTCATGGCTTTCAGGAGGGCCGCCCTCTCGACGCTGATCTTCATTGTCCCCCGCCCGGTCGGAAACGCCGCCCCGGACAGGGCGGCGGATTGGTGTTGATGCACACACTAGCGGTTGTCGCGCGAGGCGCAACGGGTCGGCGACGGTTCAGCATTCCTCAACCCTCGACGGGTAGCCGGGAGGAACGGCTCGTCACTCATGGAGACCCAAATGCTTTCTCGGATGAGCATCCTGCAGCGGGTGGCGCTCGGTTTCTCCGGGCTGCTGGCGGTGCTTCTGGCCCTTTCGGCCTTCGTCTGGCAGTCCAAGCTGGCGACGGGGGAGAGCTTTCGCGACTACGTCGCCCAGACCGAGCGCGGCGCGGCGGTGAACGCCTTCGTGCGCGACGTCACCGCCCTGCGGCTGGGCGCGCTGAAATACCGGCTGAGCGCGGACGAGGCGCAGGCGGCGCATGTCGCGGAGCTGGCGCCGGGCGTGGCGGCCTTCGCCGAGTCGAACGCGGAGCTGTTCGAGGGAGGCTTCGGCGCCGGGCGCGTGTCCGAGATGGGGCGCGGCGGGGCGCGCTACGCGGAGGCCTTCCAGCGGGCCGCGGGGCTGACCGGGGAGCGCGAGAGGCTTCTGGCCGAGGCCGGGGAGGCGGCGCAGGCCGCGCGCGCGGCGCTGGAGCGGCTGCAGGGCGAGGTGGTCTCGCGCGGGCACGCGGAGTCGGCGGCGCTGACGGGCCAGGCGCTGGCCGAGCTGCTGACCGCCCGGCTGCGGCTGGAGCAGTTCATGACCTCCCCCACCCCTGGGCGGCGCGAGGCCGTGGAGGGGGCGCTGGAGACCGCGCTCGGCACGACCTCGGACCTGATCGGGGCGGTGAGCCGGGCCGGGCTGGCGGGGGTGGCCTTCGAGGCGACGGGCGCGGCGCGCGAGTTCGCGGACCGCATCGCCGGGCTGATCCCCATCGCCGCGGAGCGGGAGGCGGCCTTCTCCGGCGAGCTGGACGCGATCGGGCCGCGGCTGCGGTCCCGGGCGGTGGATCTGCTGGGCGAGCTGGAGGCGCGGCGCGCGCGCACGGCCGAGGGGCTCGAGGCGGCGATGGCCGAGGACCTCGCGGCGCTGGGCCTGGGCGTGGCCGCGGCGGCGGCGGCGGCGGGACTGCTGGTGCTGGTCGTGGCGCGCTGGATCGGCGGACCGGTGCGCCGGCTGGCCGGGGACATGCAGCGGCTGGCGGACGGGGACCTCGACCTCGACGCGGACCACGGGAGCGAGCACGACCACGAGCTGGGGCGCATGGCGCGCGCGCTGGCGGTGTTCCGCGACAACCAGGCGGCGCTGGCCGAGGCGGAGGAGAAGCGGCGCGCGGCCGAGGCGCGCGCGCAGGAGGAGCGGCGCGAGATGATGCGCCGGCTGGGCCGGGCCTTCGGCGAGGCGGTGGAGGCGGCGGTGGCCGGCGACTTCTCCGCCCGCGTGGAGGCGGAGTTCGAGGACGCCGACCTGCAGGCGCTGGCGCGCGGCGTGAACCGCCTGCTGGGCAGCGTCGAGGAGGGCGTGGCCGCGGCCGAGGCCGCCATGGCGGCGATGGCCGACGGCGACCTCACGCGCGGCATGCAGGGCGAGTTCGAGGGCGCCTTCGGCCGGCTGCAGGAGAGCGTGGACGCCACCGTGGCGCATCTGCGCGACCTGGCCGAGCGCATCCGCGACGGGGCCGGGGAGATCTCGCGCACCGCGGGCGGGCTGTCGGCGGGGGCCGACGACCTCTCCCGCGCGGCGGAGGAGCAGGCGGCCTCGCTGGAGGAGACCGCCGCGACCATGGAGGAGATCTCGGCCACCGTGAAGGGCAACGCGGACAATGCGCGCGAGGCGGCCGATCTGTCGCGCCAGACCTCGGAGACGGCGGCGAGCGGGCGCGAGGTGGTCGGGGGCACGGTGCGGCTGATGACGGGGATCGAGGAGAGCTCCACGCGCATCGCCGACATCACCTCGGTCATCGACGCGATCGCCTTCCAGACCAACCTGCTGGCGCTCAACGCCGCGGTGGAGGCGGCGCGGGCCGGGGAGGCGGGCAAGGGCTTCGCGGTGGTGGCCGCGGAGGTGCGCCAGCTCGCCCAGCGCAGCTCCGACGCGGCGAGCGACATCAAGCAGCTGATCGAGGAGAGCGGGCGGCAGATCGCCGAAGGGGCCGAGACCGCCCGTCGCGCGGACCGCTCGCTGGAGGAGATCGTCGAGGCGGTGCGCCGGCTTGAGACCACGATCGGGGAGATCAGCTCGGCCAGCGCCGAGCAGTCCACGGGGGTGGAGGAGATCTCCTCGACCGTGGCGGGGCTGGACGAGACGACGCAGCGCAACTCGCAGATGGCCCAGTCCACGTCCCGCGGCGCCCAGGAGGCGACCGACATCGCCCGGCGGCTGGAGGAGCTGGCGGGCGTGTTCCGCACCCGGCGGGACGGGGCCGGGGCGCGGGACGGGGCGGCCGGGCCGGCGGCGGCGGCATGAGGCTGCGGGCGCGGGGAGAGCGGCGGCGCTTGCCCGCCCCCGGGGCCGCGGGTGTGCGGGGGGATCGCCGCGGGGCGACGGGCGGTCGCGGTCGGCCCCGGGGGGCGCCCCGGGGCCGACGGCGGTCGTGCGGAGATCCGGGGTCGCCGTGGGGGCGACGGGGGTCACGCCGGGCTCGGGGGTCGCCCCGGCGGCGTCGTTCAGGGGAGGCTCTGGGGTCGCGAAGCGGGCCGCTCGGGTCCGCTCCGGCGGCGCGGCGGCTCAGGCCTCGAGCATGCGGCGCAGGAGCTCGAGATCCTCGGCCATCTGGCTGTCGGTCTCCTTGAGCTTCTCGATGGTCTTGCAGGCGTGGATCACGGTGGTGTGGTCGCGCCCGCCGAAGCGGCGGCCGATCTCGGGCAGGCTCTTGGAGGTCAGCGACTTGGACAGGAACATCGCGATCTGGCGCGGGCGGGCGACCGCGCGCGCGCGCCGGGGGGAGAGGAGGTCGGTCATGCGCACATTGTAGTGCTGGGCGACCTTGCGCTGGATCTCCTCGACCGTGACCTTGCGGTCGGAGGCGCGCAGGATGTCGGCGAGGCATTCCTGGGCCATGTCCATGTCGGCCGGGCGGCCGACGAGGCTGGCGAAGGCCATCAGGCGGGTGAGGGCGCCTTCCAGCACGCGGACATTGGAGCTGATGCGGTGGGCGAGGAATTCCAGCACCTTGGGCTGGATCTCGACCTCCGGATGGGCGCCGGAGAGCATCTCCATCTTGGACTGGAGAATGCCGAGGCGCAGCTCGTAGTCGGTGGGGTGGAGGTCCACCACCAGGCCCCATTGCAGGCGGGAGCGGATGCGCTCCTCCAGCCCGTCGATGTCCACGGGGTTGCGGTCGCCGGAGATGACGACCTGCTTTCCCTGATCCACCAGCGCGTTGAAGGTGTGGAAGAACTCCTCCTGCGTGGAGTCCTTGCCGGCGATGAACTGGACGTCGTCGATCATCAGAACGTCCACCGAGCGGAAGAGCTGCTTGAAGCCGATCATGTCCCGCGACCGGAGCGCCTGGACGAAGCGGTACATGAACTGCTCGGCGGTCAGCAGGACCACGCGCTGGTCGGGGCGGGATTCGCCCAGCCGCCAGGCGATGGCGTGCATCAGGTGCGTCTTGCCCAGGCCGGAGGCGGAATAGAGGAAGAGGGGGTTGAAGGTGACCTCCCCCCCCTCCGAGACGCGGCGGGCGGCGGCGTGGGCGAGCTCGTTGGGCTTGCCGACCACGAAACGGTCGAAGGTGAAGCGCGGGTCGAGAGGGATGGAGGGGGAATCGCCGGGATCCGTGGCGGCGGCGGAGGCCGCGCGGGCGGGCGCGGGCTCGGCGGGCGCGGGCGCGGCCGGGGCGTCGGCCTCGGCGGCCTCGCCGGCGGGGCGCGGGGGGCGGACCTCGAAGATCAGGCGGGTGAGGGGGGCGGCGTCGGGGAGCTCGGCGCGCAGGGCGCGCAGCAGGGTCTCGCCGTAGTTGCGCCGCACCCAGTCGCCGATGAAGCCGGTGGGGGCGCCGAGGCGGACGACGCCCTCCTCCAGCCCTTCCATGGAGAGCTGGGCGATCCAGCTTTCGAAGGCGGCCGGGCCGATCTCCTGCCGCGTGCGGTCGCGGGCGCGGGACCAGGCGGCGCTGAGTCGGGGGTCGAGGGCGGCGCCGGAGCGCTCGGCCCGCGGGGGCTTGGCGCCGTGGCGGTCGGCGGTCGGGCCTCGGGGCGGGGTCATGGCGGGCATGATGTCTCCTGGGGTGAGCAGGCGGCGACAGAACGCGATACGCGGGGCGACGACGGCGGGGAGGCCGCCGGGGGAGCGGGCGGGACGGTCCGGGGTCAGCTCTGCCGCCAGGGCAGACCTCGGGCCTTCCATCCGTTGACGCCGCCGCGTCGGCCTTCGGGGTCGAGATCGCCCTCGAAGCCCTCCGCGACGTTGCAGCAGTCCGAATCGAGTCCGCGCGCGGCGAGCGCCTCCTGCACGGCGCGCGCGGCCTCCTGGGAGCGGCCGCCGGAGCGGCAGATGAACAGAAGACGCTTCGGCGGGCGGCCGCCGAAGGCGTCGAGCAGCTGGTCGGCGAAGCCGGGATTCGCCGCCATCTCGGGCCAGGCGCGCCACTCGACGAGCACCGGCTGCGCGCCCAGGGGCGCCAGGTCCGGCAGGCCGACGAAGGTCCACTCCGCGCGCGTGCGGACATCGACGAGCGCCGCGTCGCCCTCCGCGAGCGCGTCATAGGCCTGGGTCGGGGTCAGCTGGGCGATGCCTGCGATGGAGCCATGCTCGGTCACCTGCGCCCTCCTCGGTCCGGTCAGCTTCAGAATCGAGAAGATTGTAGGCGGGCGCGCGGCGCGGCCGCAAGAAGAAGTGTAGAAAATCTGCGGCGCGCGATAGAAACCGTGCGAAGTCAGGCGGCTGCGCGCCAAAGCTAAGAAATAAAGAATTCGAGGGGTTGAGAGGGCGCATGCGAAATTATTCGCGGCGCAATGCGCCGTTACTTCTTCGCAGCTGCAGAAAACGCGGGTGGCCCTCCCTCCACGCGGGAAGGACCATAGTCGCGACATGCGCCGACTCGCAACGGGGCGAAAAGGCGAACATGAAGGTTTCGTGTCAGAATTGTGACGCACCCCCGCCCCGCCGCCGGGGCGAGGCCCCGGACGGGTCCGTCGCGACGGACGGGAGCGGCGTCTGCGAAGGGGCGCGGGAGGCGCGCCGGCGGGGCCGGGCGGCCCCGCCGGGGATCAGGCCGCGGAGATGGCCTTCACGCGCTGCGTCAGGCGCGAGACCTTGCGCGAGGCGGTGTTCTTGTGAAGCACGCCCTTGGTCACGCCGCGCATGATCTCGGGCTGCGCCTCGCGCAGGGCGGCGGCGGCCTTCTCCTGGTCGCCGGAGGCGATGGCCTCCTCCACCTTGCGGATGAAGGTGCGGATTCGGCTGCGGCGCGTCTTGTTAACGGCGGTGCGCCGCTCGGTCTGGCGGATGCGCTTGCGCGCGCCGGGATTGTTGGCCATTGCGATTCCCGTGTCGTTCTTTTGCGGAGCGAGGCGGCGCGTATACACGCGCGCCCGGCGGGGGTCAACGCCGCGCGGCGGCGGCCGGCGCGGACAGGCGGCGGGGCGCGGACGCCCCGCCGGCGGCGCGGCTCACTTGCCGCGGAACTGGGGGTCGCGCTTCTCGATGAAGGCGGCCATCCCCTCCTTCTGGTCCTCGGAGGCGAAGAGGCCGTGGAAGACGCGGCGCTCGTATTTCACGCCCTCGGCCAGGGTCATCTCGAAGGCCGCGTTCACGACCTCCTTGGCGGCCATGGTCGCCAGCAGGGACTTGTCGGCGATCTTCGCGGCGACCGAGAGGGCCTCGTCCATCAGCTTGTCGGCGGGCAGGACGCGGGAGACGAGGCCGCAGCGCTCGGCCTCCTCGGCGGTCATGAAGCGCCCCGTGAGGCACATCTCCATGGCCTTGGCCTTGCCCACGGCGTGGGTGAGGCGCTGGGTGCCGCCCATGCCGGGGATGACGCCCAGATTGATCTCGGGCTGGCCGAACCTGGCGTTGTCGGCGGCCAGGATGAAGTCGCACATCATCGCCAGCTCGCAGCCCCCGCCCAGCGCGTAGCCGGAGACGGCGGCGATGATCGGCTTGCGCTGGCGCGTGAAGCCGTCGTGCTTGTCGGCGAAGAAGTTGAGGCGGAACATGTCCGCGAAGGTCTTGTCCGACATCTCCTTGATGTCGGCGCCGGCGGCGAAGGCCTTCTCGGAGCCGGCGATGACGATGCAGCGCACCCGGTCGTCGGCGGCGAACTTGTCGAGGGCCGTGTTGAGCTCCCCCAGCAGCTCCTGGTTCAGCGCGTTGAGCGCGTCGGGGCGGTTGAGCTTGATGAGGCCCACATGGTCGCGGGTCTCGACGATCAGGTTGGCGTAGGCCATGGGGCCCTCCTGCGAATGCCGTTCCCGTCGCGGCCGGCCGGGGGGCCGCCGCGCGCCGGGGCTGTTAGCGCAGGGGCGCCGCGCGATCAAGCGACGATCGCGGGAGTCACCGCTGGCAGCGGGGGCAGTGGAAGCTGGAGCGGGCGGACTGGACGGTGCGGCGGATGACCCCGTCGCAGCCCTCGCGGGGGCAGGGCTCGCCCTCGCGGCCATAGACGGAGAAGCTGTGCTGGAAGTAGCCGAGTTCGCCGGAGGCCTGGCGGTAGTCGCGCAAGGAGGAGCCGCCGGCCGCGATGGCCTCGTTGAGGACGGCGCGGATGGCGTGGGCGAGGTCCTCCAGCCGGGCGCGGGAGATGCGGCCGGCGGGACGGGTCGGGGCGATGCGGGCGCGCCAGAGGGCCTCGCAGACATAGATGTTGCCCAGCCCGCAGACGATTCGCTGGTCGAGCAGGAGGGCCTTGACGGGGGCCTTGCGGCCGCGGAAGCGGGCGGCGAGGAGGTCGGCCGAGAAGGTGTTGCCCAGCGGCTCGGGGCCGAGGCCGGCAAGGAGGCGGTGGGTGTGTTCCTGCCCGGTGGGAAGGAGGTCCATGGCGCCGAAGCGGCGGACGTCGTTGAAGGTGACGGTGACGCCGCCCTCCATGTGGAGGACGACGTGGTCGTGCTGGGGGAGGATGGTGACGTCGTGGTGGAAGTCGCCGGGGGCGAGGCCCTCGATCAGCAGGCGGCCGGTCATGCCGAGATGAATCAGCAGGGTCTCGCCGGAGCCGAGATCGGCGAGGATGTATTTGGAGCGGCGGCGCAGGCGCAGGACCTTCGTGCCGGCGAGGCGTTCGGCGAAGCGTTCGGGGAAGGGCCAGCGCAGGTCGGGGCGGCGCTGTTCGGCCGAGAGGATGCGGCGGCCCTCCATCGCGGGGAGGAGGCCGCGTCTGACTGTCTCGACCTCGGGGAGCTCAGGCATATTTCGACGGGCGACCCTTGGGGCTATAGGACGGGATCATGATGGACGCATCCGATAGCGGTGATCGGCCGGAGGCCACAACGCATTTCGGCTACCAGGAGGTGCCGGAGGCGGAGAAGGCCGGGCGGGTGCAGGGCGTGTTCCGCTCCGTCGCCGCGCGCTACGACCTGATGAACGACCTGATGTCGGGGGGCGTGCATCGTCTCTGGAAGGACGCGGTGATCGACTGGATGGCGCCGCGGTCGGGGATGCGGCTGCTGGACGTGGCCGGGGGGACGGGGGATATCGCCTTCCGCTTCCTGCGGCGCGTGAAGGGGCGGGGCGAGGTCGTGGTCTGCGACCTGACGCCGGACATGCTGACCGAGGGGCGGCGACGGGCGGAGGCGCAGGGGTTTGCGGCGCAGCTGAGCTGGGTGGCGGGGGACGCGATGCGGCTGCCCTTCCCGGACCGCAGCTTCGACGCCTACACGATCGCCTTCGGGATAAGGAACGTGACGCGGCCGCAGGACGCGCTGGCGGAGGCGTACCGGGTGCTGAAACCCGGGGGGCGGTTCCTGTGCCTGGAGTTCAGCCAGGTTCCGGAGGCGGGGCTGCAGAAGCTCTATGACCTCTATTCCTTCAACGTCATTCCGGCGATGGGGCGCGCGGTAACGGGGGACCGGGACAGCTACCAGTACCTGGTTGAGAGCATCCGGCGGTTCCCGGACCAGGAGACGTTTGCGGGGATGATCCGGGAGGCGGGGCTCGGGCGCGTGGCGTACCGCAACCTGTCGCTGGGCGTGGCGGCGATCCATTCGGGCTGGCGGCTCTGAATGGGGGTGGTGGCCAATCTCTGGCGCCTGGCGCGGACGGGGGCGACCTTCCAGCGCACGGGCGCGATGGCCGAGGCGCTGGAGGCGCTGGAGGCGCCGCGGGCCGTGCGGCTGGCGGCGCGGGCGCTG
>JBNJGE010000078.1:0-14067 GCA_051747505.1 Pseudomonadota bacterium
AATACAGGTCAGTCATGGGCGCATCCTCCTCAATAGGAGTGAATCACGCCGAAGTCGCCATGGGAATCCCTCAGGGCGTTATGGGTCCTGACCCTACTTTCAAGTATACTTCCAATCAAAGGTGAAATTCAGGGACCCCGGCGCCCGCGCGCCAATTTCTGGCGCGCTCACACTGCCGTCATCGTTTGCGCCGCCTTCCGGCGGACGCCGCGGGCGCGCCTTCGTGCTTCGTGCGACGCGGCGGCTTTCCCTAGGCGCGCGCCTGCGGTATCCGCGCGGGCATGATCGCGATCCGGAATCTGACCTTCTCCATCGCCGGGCTCCCCCTGTTCGAGGGCGCCTCGGCCACGATTCCGGCCGGGCGCAAGGTCGGGATCGTGGGGCGCAACGGGACCGGCAAGACCACGCTTTTCCGGCTGATCCGGGGGGAGCTGTCGCCGGACGGGGGGGAGATCGAGGTTCCCTCCGGCGCGCGGCTGGGCGGCGTGGCGCAGGAGGCGCCGGCCACCGAGGACAGCCTGCTGGAGACGGTGCTGGCCGCGGACGAGGAGCGGGCGGCGCTGCTGGCCGACGACAGCGAGGACCCCGCGCGCATCGCCTGGGTGCAGGAGCGGCTGGCGGCGATCGAGGCGCATTCGGCGGAGGCCAGGGCCTCGGCGATCCTGCAGGGGCTGGGGTTCGACGCGCAGGCGCAGGCGCGGCCCTGCTCGGAGTATTCGGGCGGGTGGCGGATGCGGGTGGCGCTGGCCGCGGTGCTGTTCTCGCGCCCCGACATCCTGCTGCTGGACGAGCCGACCAACTACCTGGATCTGGAGGGCTCGATCTGGCTGGAGAGCTTCCTGGCCGACAGCCCCTCCACGGCGCTGGTGATCTCGCATGACCGGGGGCTGCTGAACCGCGGCGTGACGGACATCCTGCATCTGGAGAACCGGAAGCTGACCCTCTACGGCGGCGGCTACGACCGGTTCGATCAGGAGCGGCGGCTGCGCATGGCCCACCAGCAGGCTCAGGCGGAGAAGCAGGAGAAGGCCCGCGCCCACATGCAGGCCTTCGTGGACCGCTTCCGCTACCAGGCCAACAAGGCCAAGCAGGCGCAGAGCCGGATCAAGATGCTGGAGCGGATGCAGCCCATCGAGATGATGCAGGAGCAGGGCGTCGCCCCGTTCTTCTTCCCCGACCCGCCGCAGCTCGCGCCGCCGCTGATGCAGGCGGACCGGGTGAGCCTGGGTTATGACGGGACGCCGGTGCTGAAGAACCTCAGCTTCCGCATCGACCAGGACGACCGGATCGCGCTGCTGGGGGCCAACGGGCAGGGAAAGTCCACGCTGGCCAAGCTGATCTCCGGGCGGCTGGCGCCGATGGCGGGGGAGTGGCGCGTCTCGCGCGGGATGAAGGTGGGGTATTTCGCCCAGCACCAGGTGGACGAGCTGCACGAGGACGAGACGCCGATCCAGCACCTGCGCCGGCGCCACCCGGAGATGCCGGAGGCGAAGCTGCGCGCGCGGCTGGCCGCCGGCGGGGTTCGCAAGGAGTTCGCGGCCACGGAGGTCGCGCGCATCTCCGGCGGGCAGAAGGCGCGGCTGATGATGCTGATGGCCGCCGACGAGGCGCCGCATGTCATGGTGCTGGACGAGCCGACCAACCACCTCGACATCGACAGCCGGGAGGCGCTGGCCCAGGCTCTGGCGGCCTATCGGGGGGCGGTGATCCTGATCTCCCACGACCCGCATCTGGTGGACTCGGTGGCGGACCGGCTGTGGCTGGTCAAGGACGGGGGCGTGCAGCCCTTCGACGGCGACATGGAGGACTACCGCCGCCTGCTGCTGTCCGAGCGCGGCGGCGGCGGGCGCGTCGCCGCGGAGACCCGCGAGCGCAAGGCGCCGCGCCGCTCGGCCGCCGAGACGCGCAAGGCGCTGGCGCCGCTGCGCGCAGAGGTCTCGAAATGCGAGGCGCGGGTCGAGAAGCTGGAGGAGATGCGCGCGAAGATCGACGCGCGGCTGATGGACCCGGACTACTACATGAACGCGCCCGCCGGAGAGGCGGAGGCGCTGCAGCGCAAGCGCGCGGAGATCGAACAGGCGCTGGAGAAGGCCGAGGCGCTGTGGATGGCCGCGCAGGAGCGGCTGGAGGCCGAGGAGCGGGCCGCCTGAGCGCCCTCCCGCCGGGCGGGCCGGCCTGCCGCATCGTGAAGGAGGGCGCGGGGCGGGGAACGGGGCGCGGCTGACCGGGTTGTCCGCCTTTGGCTGAAACGGAAAGGAGAGCCGATGGAAGTCGGAACGCTCATTCCCGTGCTGGCGCTGACCACCCTGCTGATCGTGCTGATCGCGGCCTTCATCGGCAAGCGGCGCACGCACGAGAAGCGGGAGGACCCGACCGCGCCAAAGTCCACGCTGGCGGCGGACGCGCCCGACACGCGCTCGGGCCGCTGAGGGCGGGCGCGTGGGCTTGCCCCGGGCGCGCGGGGGCCCGATATCTTCGGGATGGACTCCGACAGCCTCGCCCGCCTCGCCTATCTCGCCCTGCTGGGCGCCGCCGTCGCCGGCGCGCTGTTCGCGATGTATCGCGGGCGGCTGACCAAGGGGATGCGCGACGCGGCGATCTGGGGGCTGATCTTCCTCGGCTTCATCGCGGCCTACGGGCTGAAGGACGAAATCGGCGGCGCCCTGCAGCCGAGCCAGGCGGTGATGACCGAGCAGGGCTCGGTCCTGCTGCGCCGGGGGCCGGACGGGCATTTCCATCTCGGCGCCGAGGTCAACGGCGCGCCGGTGGAGTTCCTCGTGGACACCGGGGCCTCGGGCGTGGTGCTGACGCCCGAGGCCGCGCGGCGGGCGGGGATCGACCCCGACGGTCTGGACTACAGCCGCGTGGCCCAGACGGCGAACGGGCTGGCCCGCCTCGCCCCCGTGCGGCTGGAGCGGCTGGAGTTCGCCGGGATCTCGGCGCGCGACGTGCCGGCGGCGGTGAGCGAAGGCGGGCTTTTCACCTCGCTCCTGGGCATGAGCTACCTGAACCAGTTCAGCCGCGTCACCGTCGAGGGCGACCGGATGTTCCTCGTCCCCTGACGGGCTCTACTGCACGAGGCCCTCGCGGATCAGCCAGTCGGCCCCCTCCGGGACGTGGTCGTTGTCCCTGAGCTCCAGGACCAGCCGGGCCTGCGGGGCGTGGGCGGCGAGCGCCTCGAAGATCGGGCGCCAGGGGACGCTGCCGCGGCCCGGCGCCCAGTGGCGGTCGGAGTGGCCGTCGGCGTCCTGCACATGGACATGGGCGAGACGGTCGCCGGCGGCGATGACGTGCCAGTCCACGGGCCGCCCGCCGGTGGAGACATGGGCGTAATGGGCGTGGCCGGTGTCGAGGGAGACCGCGACGGCGGGGCTGTCGAAGGCCTCGGCCAGGGCGATGCGGGCCTCGGGATCCTTGTCCTCGATGTTCTCGACGACGAGCGTCAGGCCCATGCCCTCGGCGCGGTCCACGATCGGGCGCAGGGTCTCCAGCGTGCGGTCGATGACGGCCTGCCGGCCGCCCTCGGCCAGGAAGTCGTTGTTGTGGCCCCAGGTGGTGAAGGGGGAGTGGACGACCATCTGGTCGGCGCCCAGCGCCTCGGCCGCGTCGAGGGCCTGGGTCAGGCGCCGGCGCGCGAAGGCGCGGGCCTCGGGGTCGAGGGCGTCGATGTGGAGGTCGAAGAAGGGGCCGTGGATGCCGAGGCGGCCCCGCCAGCCGTCCAGATGGCGGCGGGCGGTCGCGACCAGGTCCCGCCAGTCGTCGAGGGCGGGGGGCAGGAAGAAGTCCTGCAGCTCGAGGTCGCGGTCGCGCTCGAACAGCCAGTCGCGATGGGCGGGAAGGTCGGCCGCGTCGAGGGCGGCGCCGATCACGGGCAGGGTCATGGGCGGGCTCCTTTCCTCTGGCGCGGCCGCGGTTCAATCATGCGGGCGTGACGGGGGGATGACGGGGCTCAGCCGTTCTCCGCCTTCTGGACCCAGCGCCCGTCCTCCTGGGCCCAGTAGACGGCCTTGAGGCCGGCGCCGGTCGCCACGCGCCAGGCCGCGCGGGCGCGGGCGAGGGCCGAGTCGTCATGGCCGTCGAAGATCAGGACGGTGCGCTCGAAGCGGGCCATCTCCTCGGCGTCCGACTCGGCGCCGTCAGCGAGCATGAGGACGGCGGGGTCGTTGGGCGTCTCCGGCCCGGCGGTGAGGTAGATCGGCTGGCGCTCCGCCGCGCCGTCGCTGGCCGTGCCGTGGGGGAGGAAGGAGTCCTCGCGATACGTCCACAGGCGGCTGTCGAGGGCGGAGACGCGGGCGGGAGAGCCGGCGCGCAGGGTCACGCGCCAGCCGCGGGCGAGGCATTTCTCCAGGATCTCCGGCGCCGCCTGCTCCAGCGGACGCTCGGTCAGGTGGTAGAACCACGCCTCCGCCATGGCTCAGCGCCCGGTCCGGGCGCCCCCGCGCGGCCCGCAGGGGCGCGCGCCGGGCGGCGGGGGCTCGACGCCCCCGCCGGACGGAGCCCCGGTCAGGGGGGGCACCGGGCTCACCGTCCCTCGCGCCGGCGGATGAGGGCGTCCACGGCGCGCACGCCCCAGCCGGTGGCGCCCTTGGGGCAGAGGTCGCGGGCCTCGCTGGTCAGGGTCACGCCGGCGACGTCGACATGCAGCCAGGGGGTCTCGTCCTTGACGAAACGCTTGAGGAACTGCGCGGCGGTGATGGAGCCCGCCGGGCGGCCGCCGGTGTTCTTCATGTCGGCGAGGCGCGACTTGAGCTGCCTGTCGTAGGCCTCGCCCAGCGGCAGGCGCCAGGCGCCCTCCCCGGCCGCCGCGGCGGCGGCGCGGAACTCCTCGGCCAGCGCGTCGGAGTTGGAGAAGTAGCCGGCGTTCTCGTGGCCGAGCGCGATGATCATGGCGCCGGTGAGGGTGGCGAAGTCGATCATGGCCGAGGGCCTGAAGCGGTCCTGCGCGTACCACATGACATCGGCCAGCACGAGGCGGCCCTCGGCGTCGGTGTTGATGACCTCGATGGTGTCGCCCTTCATGGAGCGCACGATGTCGCCGGGGCGCTGGGCGCGGTCGGAGGGCATGTTCTCGACCAGGCCGACGAGGCCGACCACGTTGGCCTTCGCCCCGCGAAGCGCGAGCGTGCGCATGACGCCGGAGACGAGCCCGGCGCCGCCCATGTCCATGGTCATCTCCTCCATGCCCGCGGCGGGCTTGATGGAGATGCCGCCGGTGTCGAAGACCACGCCCTTGCCGATCAGGGCCAGCGGGGCCTCGTCGCCGCCGCCCTGCCAGCGCATGACCACGACCTTGGTGGGCTGGGCCGAGCCCATGCCCACCGCGAGGAGGGCGCGCAGGCCGAGGCGGTCCAGCTCGTCCTCCTCGAGGATCTCGACCTCCAGGCCGAGTTCGCCCATCGCGGCGAGGCGGGCGGCGAACTCCTCGGTGCCCAGCACGTTGGCGGGCTCGTTGACCAGGTCGCGGGCGAAGAACACGCCCTCGGCGGCGGCCATGTCGGGGCGGGCGACGCTGGAGACCTTCTCGGGCTGCTCGCACAGGATCTTGACGGGGCCGCGGGCGCCCTTGTCCTCCTCCGAGGTCTTGTAGACGTCGAAGTCGTAGGCGCGCAGGGCGAGGCCGAAGGCCAGGGCGGCGGCCATCTCCGAGGCGCCGAGGCCGCCGGCGAAGACGTTGAGGGGGCGGCGCGCGGCGCGGCCCGTCACCGCCGCGGCGACGGCGGCGCCGGCCTTGCGCGCGGCCACGGCGTCCGGGCCCTCGCCCAGCGAGACCAGGAGGAGGGCGTCGGCGGCCATCCCGGCGGGGGCCGGGATGCGCAGCACGTCGCCCGCCCGGCCCTTCCACTCGCCCGCCGCGATCGCCCGGCGCAGGGCGCCGGAGAGGGCCTGGTCGGCGGCCTCGGCGGCGGGGGTCAGGGCCTCGGGGCCCCGGCAGAGCACCGCGACGGCGCCGGGGGCGGCGGCGAGGGCGTCGGGGTCCTCGGCCTCGAAGACGATCTCCACGGGCGCGGTCATCGGCGGTCCTCCCTGACGTTGGCCCCGCGGGCGGGGGCGGTTCCGGCCCCGATACGTAGCCGTCCGGGCGCGCCGGCGCCAGCGTCGCGGGCGCTTGCCTCCGCCGCGCGGGCGCACCATGGTCCGCTCCATGCGCGGCGTGGTCGGCCGATACGTGATCGTCCAGATCCTCGGGCCCTTCGGCCTGTTCTCCCTGGTGCTGCTGGGGCTGGTCTGGCTGACCCAGTCGCTGCAGGTGATCGAGACGGTGGTCAGTTCCGGGCAGTCGGCGGTGGTGTTCCTCGAGTTCGCCGCGCTGCTGCTGCCGGTCGTGATCTCCATGATCCTGCCCGTGGCGGCCTTCGCGGCGACGCTCTACGCGGTCAACCGGATGTTCATCGACTCCGAGGTCGTGGTGCTGATGTCGGCGGGGATGAGCCGCCTGCGCCTGGCCCGGCCGGTGCTGGTGTTCGGGTCGGGGGTGATGATCGCGATGGCGGTGGTCACGCTCTACCTGATGCCGGCGGCGAGCCGGGAGCTGAGGGCGCGCATGGCCACGATCGGGGCGGACGTGGCCGGGGCGCTGCTGCGGGAGGGGGAGTTCCTGAACCCGGCCGACGGGGTGACCGTCTATGTCCGCCGCACCGGCGGGGACGGGCGCATGGCGGGGCTGTTCGTGCAGGACGACCGGGACCCGGAGTCGCGGGTGACCTACACCGCCCGCAACGCCGCCCTGGTGCGCACCGGGGAGGGGCCGCGGCTGGTGATGTTCGACGGCGCCGCCCAGCGGATGGAGCGGGCGAGCCGGGCGCTGTCGGTGCTGCGCTTCGACAAGCTGGTCTATGACCTGTCGCCGCTGATCGACCGTGGCGAGGACCGAACGCGCAAGGCTTCCGAATACCACGCACCGGCCCTCGTGGCGCCGAGCGAGGAGATGCTGGCCCGTCGCCCGCGGGGCGAATACGTGGCCGAGGGGCACGAGCAGATCTCCGCCCCGCTCTATGCCGTGGCGCTGCCGCTGATCGGGCTGGCGACCCTGCTTGGCCCGGGCTTCCGGCGGCGCGGCTACGGACGGCGGGTCGCCGCCGCGGTGGCGCTGGCCGCGGCCTGCCGGCTGTCTGGGGTGGCCGCGAAATCGGCGGTGACGGCGACGGCGGCGCTCTGGCCGCTGATGTATCTCGCCCCCGCGCTGGGCGGGGGGCTGGCGCTGCTGGTCCTGTGGCGCGGGCTGCCGCGGCTGACGCGGCCAGGGCCGCCGCCGGCGACCGGGGAGGCGGAGCGGTGATCGGGATCCTCTCGCTCTATGTCGCGCGGCGCTTTCTGGGCGCGTTCGCCTTCGCATTCATGGCGGTGCTGCTGGTGGTGCTGCTGGTGGACGTGGTCGAGCAGCTTCGCCGCGCGGCGGACACGGAGGCCGGATTCGCGCAGGTCATGCGCCTCGCCGCCTTCCACGCGCCCGCGCTGATGCTGGAGATCCTGCCCTTCCTGACGCTGATCGCGGCGCTGGCCTGCTTCGCGCGGCTGGCGCGCAGCTCCGAGCTGGTGGTGACGCGGGCGGCGGGGGTGTCCGTCTGGCGGCTGATGGCGCCGGCGCTGGTCGCGGCCGCGCTGCTGGGGGTGGTCAGCTTCGCGGTGTTCAACCCGCTGGCCTCCGGCATGCTTCAGAGTTTCGAGCGGCTGGAGGCGCGCTGGATCAAGGACCGCACCAGCCTGCTCTCGGTCTCCGACAACGGACTGTGGCTGCGCCAGGCGGCGGGCGACGAGCAGACGGTGATCCAGGCGCGGAGGGCGAACGCCGACGGCACGCGGCTGTGGCAGGTCACCCTGTTCCGCTTCGGGACGGACGACCGGCTGGAGGGGCGCGTCGAGGCCGGGCGCGCGGTGCTGGAGCCCGGGCGCTGGGTGCTGCACGACGTGCGGGAGTGGCGGCTGGACGAGGCGGCGCAGGAGGGCTCGGACGAGGAGAGGAAGGGGCTGCTGTGGACGGATCTCGCGCAGATGACGCTGCCCACGGATCTGACGCGCGAGCAGATCCTGGAGAGCTTCGCCTCGCCCAAGACGATCTCCTTCTGGGACCTGCCGGGCTTCATCGGATCGCTGGAGGCGGCGGGGGTGTCGGCGACGCGCCACAGGATGCACTGGCAGGCGCAGCTCGCCCAGCCGGTGCTGCTCGCCTCCATGGTGCTGATCGGGGCGGCGTTCTCCATGCGCCATGTGCGATTCGGCGGGCTGGGGCTGATGGCGCTGGGGGCGATCGCGACGGGGCTGATCTATTTCTTCCTGGCCAATGTCACGCAGGCCTTCGGAGGCTCGGGCGCGATTCCGGCGCCGCTGGCGGCCTGGATTCCGCCCGTTTCCATGGCGCTGCTGGCCATCGGCTTGCTGCTTCATCTTGAGGACGGCTAAAGAGGGGCGACCGGCGCAAGAACCGGACCCGCGCAGCAGGGAGCTCAGCCGCCTCGTGATTGTCCCCCGCCCGACCCGTCTGGCCGCGCTGAGCCTTGCGGCGGCGCTCTGCGCGATGCTGGCGCCGGCGGCGGCGCAGGAGGAGGGCGAGCCGCCCCGCGGGCTGGGGGCGCTGATGCAGGCGGAGGCGGAGGGGCCGGTCAGCCTGGTCGCCGACCGGGTCAACTATCAGGTCGAGGCGGAGACGCTGATCGCGGAGGGGAACGTGGAGGTCTATTACGGGCCCCGCACCCTGACGGCGGCGCGCATCGTCTATGACCGGAAGACCAACCGCATTTCGGCCGAGGGGCCGCTGCGTCTGCGCGGGCCTGAGGGGGTCACCCTGCTGGCCGATTTCGCGGAGCTGGACCCCGATCTGCGCGACGGGCTGATCGAGGGCGCGCGGGCGGTGATGCGCCACGAGGCGAAGTTCGCCGCCCTGAGGGGCGAGCGGATCGACGGGCGCTACAACGTGCTCACCCGCGCGGTGTTCAGCCCCTGCCGGGTCTGCGCGGAGGACCCCGTGCCGCTGTGGCGCATCCGGGCCGAGCGGATCGTGCATGACGAGGAGGCCCGGCAGGTCCACTACGAGGACGCCACCTTCGAGGTGCTGGGCGTGCCGGTGCTGTGGACGCCGTATTTCCGCCACCCGGACCCGACGCTGGAGCGGGCCTCGGGCTTCCTTCCGCCGGAATACATGCAGTCCTCGACCTTCGGGCACGCGGTCAGGCAGCCCTATTACTGGGCGATCGACGAGCATTCCGACGCCACCTTCGCCCCCATCATGACCACCGGCGACGGGCTGCTGGCGGAGGGGGAGTATCGCCGGCGCTTCCGCTCCGGCGCGCTGAAGCTGCGGGGGTCCGTCAGCTATCAGGACTATGACGGGGAGGACCGGCTGCGCGGGCATGTCTTCGGGCAGGGGCTGTGGAACCTGACCGAGCGGGTGCAGGCGGGCTTCCAGCTGGAGCAGGCGAGCGACGACGCCTATATGCGCCGCTATGACTTCTCGGATCGCGACCGGCTGACCTCGGAGCTGTTCGTGCGGGCTTCGGATTCGCGCGGCTGGGGGGAGGTGTCGCTGGTGCGCTTCCAGTCGCTGCGCGACGACGAGCCGTTCGGCGAGATTCCCGTGGCGCTGCCGACCTTCGAGGGGCGGCGCATCTGGACCGGGCTGCCGATGGTCGGCGGCGAGCTGGGGCTGGACGCGGCGGGCTACGCGCTCAAGCGCACGAGCGGGACGGACACGCTGCACGGCTCGGCTGGGCTGGACTGGGAGCGGAGCTGGGTCGAGGGGAGGAGCGGGGTGGAGATTACGGCCCATGCGGGCCTGCGCGCGGATGTCTGGGAGCAGGGCGACGTCGAGGGCGACCGGGCGCGGGACGAGCGCATCGCGCCGCTGGCGGCGATCGAGGCGCGCCTGCCGCTTCTGCGCCGCGACGCGGAAGGCGACGCGCTGTCGGGCCTTCTGGGCGAGGGGGGCGTGACGCATCTGCTGGAGCCCGTCGCGCAGGGCGTGATCGCCCCCTATTTCGGCGAGGCGCCGCCCAACGAGGACAGCCTGCTGGTTGAGTTCGACGAAACCAGCCTGTTCTCGCTGCGCCGGCACACGGGCTTTGACGGCTTCGAGGAGGGGCCGCGGCTCAATCTGGGCCTGCGCTACGCGCGCATCTCCGATGACGGCACACGCCTGTCGGCGGCGCTGGGGCGGGTCTACCGGCCCGAGTCGATCGACAGCTTCGTCGAGGGGACCGGGCTGAACGCGACCGAGTCCGACTTCGTCGGGGCCTGGAGCCTGCGGATGCCGGGGCGCCTGACGCTGGCCAACCGGCTGCGGGTGAGCGACGAGTTCGAGCTGGAGCGCAACGAGATATACGCCTCCGGCGCCTGGCGGGGGCTCGATTTCGCGGGCTCCTATGTCTATCTCGCCGAGGACGCGGTGAACCCGCGCGACCGGCACGAGGTGTCGGCGGAGTCGCGCTACGCGATCACGCCCAACTGGTTCGTGGGGGCGGAGCTGCAGCGCGACCTGGAAGCGGGCGAGTGGATCCGCACGCGGGGGACGATCGGCTACGCCAACGAGTGCGTGGACGTGGCCTTCTACGCCGGGCGGCGCTTCACGGAGACGGAAGACGCCCCGGCCTCGACCTTCTACGGCGTGCGGGTCAATCTGTGGGCGCTTGGGGGCGCGCCGGGGCCCGCCGCGCCGTCCGGCGCCTGCGCGCCGCGAACCGAGTGAGCCGGCCCCGGCGCGCGCCCCGGGCCGGTAGGAACCGGGAAAGAGCCCGCATGAGGATGCTATCGCGCAAGTTCCGCGCGCTCGGCCTGGCCGTGGCGGCCGCGCTGGCCGTGGCGGCCGCGCCGGCGCCCGCGGCGGCGCAGAGCGCGCCGGAGGCCTTCGCCCCGGCCGCCTTCGTGGACGGCCGGGCGGTGACCAATTTCGACGTGACCCAGCGCGCGCGGCTTCTGGAGTTCGCCGGCGTGACCGAGGGGCGCGACGAGGAGGCGGCGCTGCAGTCGGCGATCGACGACCGACTCAAGCGCCGGGCGGCCGAGCAGGCGGGAATCGAGATCCCCTCGGAGCGCGTGCAGGAGGGCCTCGGCCGCTTCGCCCAGGCGCAGGAGCTGTCGGGGATCGACCAGCTGCGCGCGCGGCTGCGGCGCGCGGACATCTCGCTCGACATGGTGCGGGACTATGTCGAGACCGAGCTGCTGTGGACCACGATGATCCAGCGCGAGTTCGGCCCGCGGGCGCAGGTGAGCGAGGCGGAGCTGGAGGCGGAGATCGAGACCTCGGGGCTCGACAAGCAGGTTTCCTACTCTCTGGCCGAGATCGCGCGCGCGGCGCGCGGCGGGAACCGGGCGCAGGTGATGGAGCGGATGCGCGAGATCGCCGCCGAGATCCGCGCGGGCGCGGATTTCGGAGCGATGGCCCGGCGGGCGAGCCAGTCGCCTTCGGCGCCGCGGGGCGGGCGCATCGGCTGGATGGAGGCCGAGCGGCTTCCCCCCCCGCTGCGCGCGCAGCTCGAGCGCATGTCGCCGGGCGACATTACCGACCCCTTCGCGGTGGAGGCGGGGGTGATGATCCTCTCCCTGCTCGACCGGCGGGAGGAGGCGCGCGAGCTGAGCGAAGAGGACCGCGAGCGCATCCGCCGTCGCATGATCGACCAGCGCCTCGGCCGGCTGGCGGAGGGCCGGCTGCAGGAGCTGCGCGCGAGAGCCTATGTCGAGCGGCGCTGAGGCCGCGCCGCTTGCGCTGAGCTGCGGGGACCCGGCGGGGATCGGGGGCGAGATCCTGGCCGCCGCGTGGCGGGCGCTGCGCGATGGGCCGCCGTTTCTGCTGGTCGGGGATGCCGGCTGGGCGGAGGCGCAGGGCCTGCCCGTGGCGCGGATCGGGCGGCCGGAGGAGGCGGCGGGCGCCTTCGCGCAGGCGCTGCCGGTGCTGCACCGGCCGCTGGCGCGGGAGGCGACGCCGGGGCGGCCGGATCCGGCCAACGCCTCGGCCGTGGTCAGCTCGATCGAGGAGGCGGTGGCGCTGGCGCAGTCCGGGCGGGCGGCGGGGGTGGTGACGCTGCCGATCGCCAAGAAGGTGCTGCAGGACGGGGCGGGCTTCGCCTTTCCCGGCCATACCGAGTTCCTGGCCGCGCTGGCGGGGGTCCGGCGGCCGGTGATGATGCTGGCGGGCCCGTCGCTGAGGGTGGTTCCGGTGACCATCCACATCCCGCTCGCCCGCGTGCCGGGCGAGTTGAGCGATGGGCTGATCCAGGAGACGATCCGCGTCGCGCGCGGGGATCTGCGGCGGTTTTTCGGGATTGCTGAGCCGCGCATCGCGGTGGCGGGGCTGAACCCCCATGCCGGCGAGGGCGGGGCGATCGGGCGCGAGGAGATCGAGGTGATCGCCCCCGCGCTGGAGCGGCTGCGCGAGGAGGGGGCGGATATCCGCGGGCCCCTGCCCGCCGACGCGATGTTCCACGAGCGGGCGCGGAAGGGCTACGACCTGGCGGTGTGCATGTATCACGACCAGGCGCTGATCCCGCTCAAGGCGCTGGATTTCGACCGGGGGGTGAACGTGACGCTGGGGCTGCCCTTCGTGCGCACCTCGCCCGATCACGGCACGGCCTTCGACATCGCGGGGCGCGGCGTGGCCGAGCCCACGAGCCTGATCGAGGCGATCCGGCGGGCGCGGGAGATGTCCGCGCATCTGCCGGCGTGAGCGGCGGGGAGGCGCCGGGAGACGGGCTGCCGCCCCTGCGCGAGGTGATCGCCGCCCATGGCCTGTCGGCCCGCAAGGGGCTGGGGCAGAACTTCCTGCTGGACCTGAACCTGACGCGGCGCATCGCCCGCGCGGCCGGGCCGCTGGAGGGGCGCGAGGTTCTGGAGGTCGGGCCGGGGCCCGGCGGGCTGACGCGCGCGCTGCTGGCGGAGGGAGCCGAACGCGTGGTGGCGGTGGAGCGCGATGCGCGCTGCCTGCCTGCGCTGGCGCAGATCGCGGAGGCCTGGCCGGGGCGGCTGGAGGTGGTGGAGGGCGACGCGCTGGAAGCGGGGGCGGAGGCGCGGATGCGGCCGCCCTGGCGGATCGTCGCCAACCTTCCCTACTATGTGGGCACGGAGCTGCTGGTGCGCTGGCTGACCCCGCCCGACTGGCCGCCGGGCTGGGAAAGCCTGACGCTGATGTTCCAGCGCGAGGTCGCCGAGCGGATCACGGCGCGGCCCGGAACGAAGAGCTGGGGGCGGCTGTCGGTGCTGGCGCAGTGGCGCAGCGAGGCGCGCATCGCCTTCGAGGTGGGCCCGCGGGCCTTCACGCCGCCGCCCAAGGTGAGCTCCGCCGTGGTGGTGCTGCGCCCCCTGCCCGAGCCGCGCTTTCCCGCCGATCCGAAGACGCTGGAGCGAGTCTCCGCCGCCGCCTTCGGGCAGCGGCGCAAGATGCTGCGCCAGAGCCTGAAGAGCCTTGCGCCCGACGCCGCCGGGCTGTGCGCCCGCGCCGGCGTGCCCGAGACGCTGCGCGCGGACGCGGCGAGCCTGGAGCAGTTCTGCGCGCTCGCCCGGGCGCTGGAGGCTCAGTAGATGTAGCGGATCTGGTCCATCCAGAAACGCTCCATCCGCCTGAGGGCGGCGTTGGCGGCCGGAAGGCGGCCGTCGCCGGCGAGGTCGTCGCCGATCAGGGCGCCGGCATGGCGGTTGAAGAGCTCGGACACCGTGTCGTGGATGAACCTGCCGCGGTTCGTCAGCCGGATGCGGACGGAGCGGCGGTCCACCTCCGAGCGCTCGTGATGGAGGTAGCCGGCCTCCACCAGCTTCTTGAGATTGTAGGAGACGTTGGAGCCCTGGTAGTAGCCGCGGGTCTTGAGCTCCCCCGCCGTCACCTCGGCGTCGCCGATGTTGAACAGGAGCAGGGCCTGGACGGCGTTGATGTCCAGCAGGTTGAGCCGCTCGAACTCGTCCTTGACCACGTCGAGCAGGAGGCGGTGGAGCCGCTCCACCAGCGCGAGCAGCTCGAGATAGGACTCGCCGTAGTCGGGGGCCTCCGCCTCAGCCTCGATTCCGCCCGCCACGCGGGCCGCCTGCGCGCCCTTGGCCATGGTCGCCTCCTGAGAATGCTCGCGCTTTGAGGGCGAAGTTGAGGCGAAAGTG
>JBNJGE010000079.1:0-13607 GCA_051747505.1 Pseudomonadota bacterium
CGTCACCGCGAAGGCGGAGGCGATCAGCCCCAGCGCGTAGGTCGCCACCCCCAGCCCCAGCGCCGGGCGCGGCCCCCAGCGGTCGGCCATGGCGGCGAACATCGGCTGGCCGAAGCCCCAGAACAGGTTCTGGATGGCGATGGCCAGCGAGAACTCGGCCCGCGGCCAGCCGAACTCGCCGGCGATGGGGACCTGGAAGACGCCGAAGCTGGCCCGGATGCCGAAGGCGACCATCACGATCAGGCAGCCGGCGACCAGCACCGGGTTGAGCAGCCGGGGGTCGGTCGTGACGGCGCGGTTCATGGCGTTTCCTCGAAATCGTTTCTCTTTTCGGGCCGCCGCCAGACGGCGACCGTCACCCCGGCCTGCGGGTCCAGCGTCTCCTCCGGGCCGGGCCCGAGGCCGGCGGCGCGCAGCACGTCCTCCGGCGTGCGGCCCTGGCCCACGCCGGAGAAGACCGGCGTGCCGCCCGGCAGCCGGGCGCCCGGATTGCGGGCGAGGTGGAAGGCGTCGAAGCCGTGGGCGAGGAAGAGGTCGAACACCTCGCGCCCGCCGGGCACGGCGATCACGCCGCCTTCGGGCGCGACCGTCGCCAGCATCCGCGCCACCGGGACCTGCGCGGGGTTCCACCACCACGCGTCCTCGCGCCGCGCCAGACCCTCCGCGCGGGAGGAGAGGACGACGCGCAGGCGCCCGGCGCGGTTGGGGGTGGCCTCGTGGCTCGCCCGGCCCATCACCACCGCCGCGGCCCGGTCCAGCGCCGCCTGGAAGCGGCGCCAGTCCGCGGCGTTGCGCAGCGCCTCGGGGAAGCGCCCTTCGGCGTCGGCGATGCAGCCCTCGGCCGAGACGATGGCATGGCCTTCGATGAACCAGGAGGCGGGCATGGCGGGGCTCGGCTGGGGGGCGGTCGGGGCGCATGATCGCCGCGCGCGGGGCGCGTGGCAAGCCAAAGCTCAGGCCCCCTTACGGTTGACACTCCCGCGCAAGGCGCCCTTTGAGGGCGGCCGGAGACAGGAGCCCCGATGACACAGGCCGACGACCCCCGCGCCCGCTACCAGGCCCTGCTGGACTCGGGCGAGCTCGCCCCCGACCCCGAGCAGGCGAAGGCGGCGGAAAAGCTGCAGGCGCTGCATGACGCGCTGGCGCGCTGGCGGCCGGAGGCCGGGCGCCGGCGCGGCCTGTTCGGGCTGGGGCGGGCGAAGAAGGCGGCCGAGCCGCCCCGCGGCCTCTATCTCTGGGGCGGGGTGGGGCGCGGCAAGTCCATGCTCATGGACCTCTTTCACGAGACCGCCCCGGTGGAGCCCAAGCGCCGCGTCCATTTCCACGCCTTCATGCAGGAGGTCCATGCCGGCATCCGCGAGGCGCGCGAACAGGGCCTGCGCGACCCGATCCAGCCCGTCGCCGACAGTGTGGCCGAAAGCGCCCGCCTGCTGTGCTTCGACGAGATGCAGATCACCGACATCGCCGACGCGATGATCGTGGGGCGGCTGTTCGAGGCACTCTTCGCCCGCGGCGTGGTGGTGGTGACAACCTCCAACCGCCGCCCGGACGACCTCTACAAGGACGGGCTGAACCGCCAGCTCTTCGTCCCCTTCATCGAGTTGATCAAGGAGCGGCTGGAGGTCCACCACCTTGCCGGCCGCGCCGATCACCGGCAGGACCGGGCCCAGTCGGACCCCCGCTACCTCGCCCCCCTCGGCCCGGAGACGGAGGCCGAGATGGAGCGTATCTGGGACGACCTGGCGGAGGGTGAGCCGGAGACGCCGCTGAGCGTGGAGGTCTCCGGCCGGCGCGAGACCTGGCCGCGGCACGCGAACGGCGCCCTGCGCGCGGGCTTCGAGGCGCTGTGCGGCCGCCCGCTGGGCGCCGCCGACTACCTCGCGCTGGCCGAGGCGGTCCACAGCCTGATGATCGAGGACGTCCCGCGCCTGTCTCGCGCCCGCAACAACGAGGCCAAGCGCTTCGTCACGCTGGTGGACGCCCTCTACGAGGCGAAGACGCGCGTCTTCATCTCCGCCGAGGCGGAGCCGGAGCGGCTCTACAAGGAGGGCCCCGGCGCCTTCGAGTTCGAGCGCACGGCCAGCCGGCTGGAGGAGATGCGGTCCGAAAGCTGGCCGCCGGAGCGCGAGGCGGCGCAGTGACGCCCGGTCCCCTCGGTTGCTTGCGGTAACTGTTGCAGGTCTCATATAACATTGAAAATGAAGGATGTTTTTCTGTCGCGCGGGACGTGTGGCCGCATTTTCGTATTCGTTTCATTGAATATTAGTGGGGCATGGAGCTTCAACGACCCCAAGGAGACGCAGCATGAACACCCCCATCGCGCTCGCCGCCGCTTTCGGGCTTGCCGCAGCCGCCACCAGCGCCTCGGCCGCGCACAACAACCCCTGGGCCGGGCCGGAGGACGAGGTTCTGGCCCAGTTCCATGACGAGAACCAGGCGCGGAGCGTGGACACGCCCGGAGAGGACGAGATGCATGGCGGGGGCGTCGGCGCCGCCGTGGGCAAGCAGGACGGCTTCGAGGCCGGCCCCGACACCGCGGCCGGGATGGGCGGCGGGGCAGGCGCAGGCAACGGGGCCGGCGGGGCCGGCGGCGGCGCGGGCGCCGGTGGAGCCGGCCCGGGCGGTGGCGCTGGCGGCGGCGGCGGCGGGGGCGCCGGCGGGCGCTGAGCCGGGGGCGCCCGGCGCGCCCCGGCCGGCCGCAGCGTCAGCTTTTCGCCGGGCGGGTCCCGGCCTTGCCCGGAGCGCAGGGCTTGCCCCGATGCCTCGCGCGGGCGGGCGCACTATATCCAGAGCATGGGATATGCTGCACCGCAACACGCCTTCACGGCCCCCTTCGCGACGCCGGTTCCCGCCCCGGAGGCGCTGCGCCTGCGCCCCGCGGGGCCGGGCGACGCGGCCGCGATCTCGGCCCATTTCCTGCGCCTGTCGCCGGAGGACCGCGCCCTGCGCTTCTGCGGCGCCCCCTGCGAGGCGACGCTGGCGCGCCATGCCCGCGAGGTCGCCGAAGGCGCGCCCGCCGGCGTGGCGGCGGTGGAGACGGACGCCGGGACCGGGGCCGAGCGGGTGCGGGGCCTCGCCGAGGTGTTCGTGACCGACGGCACGGCCGAGCTCGCCGTCAGCCTGGAGCCCGCCTGGCGCGGGCGGGGGCTGGCCGCCCGGCTGGTGCGCGCGGCCGCGCGCATGGCCGTGGAGCTGGGCGCGCGGCGGCTGATCGCGCTGACCCTGCCCGGCAACGGGCCGATGCTGGGGCTGGGCCGCAAGCTCGGCGGCCGGGCGCGGCGCGGGCCGGACGGGCTGGTGCTGGTCTTCGACCTCGACGCGCTGGCGCCCGGCCCGGCCGCGGCGGCGGCCTGACGCCGCGCCCCCGCGGGGGCTTGCCCTTGCGCCGCGCAGGCCCGATCAGGGGGCGCGCTTACCCGGCGGGGAGACTCGGACATGACCGGCTGGCTCTATCTCATGATCGCCATCATCGGAGAGGTG
The DNA here is from genome assembly GCA_051747505.1 of Pseudomonadota bacterium. Lineage (GTDB taxonomy): Bacteria > Pseudomonadota > Alphaproteobacteria > Rhodobacterales > Rhodobacteraceae > Albimonas. The sequence goes on from JBNJGE010000079.1 coordinate 3,481, forward strand.
ATCGGCACCTCGGCGCTCAAGGCAGCCGAGGGGTTCACACGGCTGGGCCCCTCGCTGGTGGTGATCGGGGGCTACGGGGTGGCCTTCCTGTTCCTCTCCCTCTCGCTCAAGACGATCCCGGTGGGGGTCGCCTACGCCATCTGGGCGGGCCTGGGCACGGTGCTGATCGTGGCCATCGGCTGGGCGGCGCTGGGCCAGAAGCTGGACGCGCCGGCCCTGATCGGCGTGGGGCTGATCGTGGCGGGCGTGCTTGTGATGAACCTGTTCTCGCGCGCCGTGCCGCACTGATCGCTCAGCCCAGCGCGGGCAGCAGCCCCAGCCCCAGCCCCGCCAGCACCAGCCCCCGCGCGGGGGTCGAGCGGAAACGGCGCAGCAGCAGCGCGGCGAGCACGACGCACAGCCCCGCCTCGCCCAGCGCGACCAGATCGCCGTGCCGCGCCGGGTTCCAGTAGCTGACCGGGCTGCGGAACACCCAGTCGCTCAGCGGCTGGAAATGCGGGCGCGCGTCGGAATGGTGCAGCGGCAGGTCCGTGGCCAGGTGCAGCAGCCCCGCCGCCCCGAAGACCGCCAGCGCCGGCCGTCCCAGCGCGAGCGCCAGCGCCGTCAGCGCCCCCCAGAGCGGGATGGAGTTGTCGACCGCGAACACCCCCTGCCAGAGGGCGGAGCGGTAGTCCTCCTCGAACACCTCGCGCCAGGAATGCCCCAGCCCCCAGCGCGACCAGACCGCCAGCAGCGCGACCGAGACATCCGGCGCCAGCGCCCCGCCCAACGCGGCGAGGTTGCGCCGGCGCGTCGCCGCCACCTCCCGCGCCACGTCGGCGGGGCGGGCGAGAACGGCGGCGGCGAGGATCAGATGGGCGGGCGTGTGCACCCCGCCAGCTTCGCGCGACGGGCGCGATAACTCAACCTGAGATTGCAGGACAGCCCGGCCCGGCGGCGGCGGGGCGGGCTGGAGGGGGCCGCCGCCGGGCCGGGGCGGCCCTCAGGCGGCGGCCGGCAGGCGGCCCCGCCCGTGCGGGGCGTCGAAGTCCAGCACGGGCCCCGCGGGCACGATGCGGTGCGGATTGATGCTGTCGTGGCTGTAGTGGTAGTGGCGCCGGATATGGTCGAAATCGACCGTCTCCCGCACGCCCGGCCACTGATACAGCTCCCGCGTGTAGCCCCACAGGTTCGGGAAGTCCTTCAGCATCCGGATGTTGCACTTGAAGTGCCCGAAATAGACCGGGTCGAAGCGCACCAGCGTCGTGAACAGCCGCCAGTCGGCCTCCGTGATCCGCTCGCCCATCAGGTAGCGGTTGCGCGACAGCCGGTCCTCCAGCCACTCCAGCGTCTCGAACAGGGGGAAGACGGCGGCCTCGTAGGCCTCCTGGCTGGTGGCGAAGCCGGCCTTGTAGACCCCGTTGTTGACCGTGTCGTAGATGCGCGCATTGACCGGCTCGATCGCCTCGCGCAGGTCCCCGGGCCAGTAGCGGTCGGCGTTGCCGGTGATCCCGTCGAAGGCCGAGTCGAACATCCGGACGATCTCGGCGCTCTCGTTGCTCACGATCGTGGCGCGTTCGCGGTCCCACAGCACCGGCACGGTGACGCGGCCGGTGCAGCGGGGCTCGGCCTCCAGATACACCTCCCGCAGGAAGCGCTTGCCCATCAGCCGGTCGCCGGTCGCGCCGGGGAAGTCCTCGCGGAACTCCCAGCCCTCCGACAGCATGTCGGGATGCACGACAGAGACGCCGACATGCGCCTCCAGCCCCTTCAGCTTGCGCAGGATCAGCGTGCGGTGCGCCCAGGGGCAGGCCAGCGAGACATAGAGGTGATAGCGCCCGCTCTCCGCCGCGAAGCCGCCCTCGCCCGAGGGGCCGGGCGCGCCGTCCGGCGTCACCCAGTTGCGGAATTTCGACTCGGAGCGAACGAACCGCCCGCCCGTGGCGCTCGTGTCGTACCAGACATCCTGCCACACGCCGTCAACCAGCCGTCCCATCTCGCGCCTCCCGGATCTAGATTCCCTGAAATCTAGGCGCGGCGCGATGCCGGACCAATGACGCGTCGGGGAAAGAAGTGTCCTTGAAGCGGAAACGAAGCCCGGTCAGCCGGCGGCCATCGCCGCCCGCTCCGCCGCCGCCGCGCGCGCCAGCGCGGCCAGCCGCCGGGCCGGGTCGTAGTCGGTGTCCGCGAACGCGACGATGCGCGCGAGCCGCAGCTCGCGCCGGATCGCCTCGGTGGCCGGGTCCACCAGCGTCTCCACCAGCGCCGCGCGGATGCGCGCCCGCTCGCCCGAGCTGCGCAGGGCGGAGGTGACGAAGGGCGGCGCGGGGGCCTCGTCGGTCCAGGCGACGACTTCCAGCGCGCCGGCCGCGGGCTCGAGACGCTGCGCGAAGTCCCAGCTGACCGCGTCCACGGCCGCGGCCGTCGCCCGCCCCTCGGCGACCGCGCGCACGGACTCGCGCGGCGAGCCGGTCAGCGTCACCTCCCCGATCGCCGCGGCGCCCAGCGCGTCCACCAGCGCGCCCCAGCCCCACAGGCTGTCGAAGCCCGCCACCGCGAAGCGCCCGCCGTGAAGGGCCTCCAGCCCGCCCGCGTGGCCCGCGGGCGCGACCACCGCCGCGGCCATCCGGCCGGGACCGGCGCCCTCCGTCTCGTAGACCGGCGCGCAGATGATCCGCGTGGCCCGGGCGGCGCCGGCGACATGCCAGAGCCCGCAGGCCTGCGCGAAGAGAAGGTCGGGGTCGTCCCACAGCGCCGCGCCCTCGCGCGCGCGCTCCAGCCCTGCGGGCGGGCAGAGCGATATCTTCTCCAGCCGCGGCGCCAGGGCGGCCCACAGCCCGTCGGTCGCCTCCCGCAGCTCCGGCCAGTCGAAGAGCGGGAGGGCCGCGACGCCCCGAGGACCCGCCCCCGCCGTCACGCCGCCCCGCGACGACGCGGAGGAGCGCCGCCGCAGGCGCCCGGTCCGGTCGGTCCGAAAGCGGCGCAGTCGGGCCGGCCCGCCCGGCGCCGAAGGGGCGAATGGCAGCGTGTCACGTCCGCCTCTCCACAGGGTTCAGGTCCCCGTAATCCGGGGACGCCTCAGATTAGGCGCCCGCGCCGCAGGGGGCAAGCGCGCCGCCCCGCGCCTCGCGCCAACGTCAGCGGCCTTCGCCCGGTCCGGGGCCGAGACCGGCCAGCGCGCGCAGCCGCTCCAGCCGCTCGGCCTCCGCCGCCGGCTTGTCCCAGCGGATGCGCCGGATGCGGGGAAAGCGCATCGCCACCCCCGCCCGATGGCGGGCGGAGGGCTGGACGGCGTCGAAGACGATCTCCAGCACCAGCTCCGGCTTCACCGCCCGCACCGGCCCGAAGCGCTCGGTCATGTTGCTGCGCACCCAGCGGTCGAGCTCGGTCAGCTCCTCGTCGGTGTAGCCGGAATACGCCTTGCCGACCGGCGCCAGGCGCGGCCCCTCCGGCCCCTCCGTCCAGGCCCCGAAGGTGAAGTCGGAGTAGTAGGAGGACCGCTTCCCGTGCCCGCGCTGGGCGTACATCAGCACGCAGTCGGCCTCGAGCGGCGCGCGCTTCCACTTCCACCAGGGGCCGACCGGCCGCCCAGCGGAATAGGGCGCGTCGAGGCGCTTGAGCATCAGCCCCTCCTGACCCTCCGCCCGCTGCCCCTCGCGGATGGCGGCCAGCTCCGCCCAGTCCCCGAACGGGATCTCCTCCGAGACGTCGAGCCGCGCCGGCGCGTGCCGCGCCGCCCAGTCCCGCAGCCGCGCCCGGCGTTCGGCCAGCGGCCGGTCGCGCAGGTCCCGCTCGCCGTCATGCAGCAGGTCGTAGGCGCGGATATGGGCGGGCAGCTCCGCCAGCATCTTCGCGCCGACCCGCTTGCGGCCCAGCCGGCGCTGGAGGTCGGAGAAGGGGCGGACCTCGTCCCCCGCCAGGATCAGCAGCTCGCCGTCCACGCAGCCCTCCCACTCCATCGTCTCCAGGATGTCCGGGAAGGCCGCGCCGATATCCTCGCCGGCGCGCGAATAGAGCCGCCGCCCCTGCGCCGTGGCCGCGGCCTGCACCCGGATGCCGTCCCACTTCACCTCCGCCGCGAAGTCGGCCGGGTCCAGCGTCTCCAGCCGCCCGTCCTCCAGCGGGTTGGCGAGCATCATGGGCCGAAAGGCCAGCGACAGGTCCGCCTCCGGCTCCGGCCCGCCCTCCAGCCAGGCGAAGAGGTCCTCGTAGGGCGGCTCGAGCGCGAACCACAGCTCCTCGATCCGCTCCAGCGGCCGCCCGAAGCGCTCGCCCAGCGCCGTGCGCGCCAGCCGCGCCGAAACCCCGACCCGCATGCCCCCCGTGCACAGCTTGATCAGCGCGAAACGCGCGGAGGGGTCGAGCCGGTCGAACAGCGCCGCCAGCCGCGCCGGCCGGTCCGTCCGCGTCGCCGCCTGAAGCTCGGCGATCACCTCGCGCAGCGGCGGGGCCGGGGCGGGCGGCTCGGCCGGCTCCGGCCAGATCAGCGCCGTGGTCTCCGCCAGGTCGCCGACGAAGTCATAGGACAGCCGGTAGAGCTCCGGGTCCACCCGCGCCTCCGCCACCCCCCGGATCACCGAGGGCGTGAGGTTCGGCAACTCCAGCGTGCCGGCCAGCGCCGCCAGCGCCCAGCCCCGGTCCGGGTCCGGCGTCGTCGCAAAATAGTCGCGCAGCAGCGCCAGCTTCACGCTGCGCCGGGGCGAGAAGACCAGCCGCTCCAGCAGATCGGCGAAGCGCTGCACCTACATCGCCTCCTCGTCGCCCCGCCCGGCCAGCGCCAGCGGCCTGGCCGCCACGCCGCGCCCCGCGCACCAGCGGAACAGCGCCTCCTCCGCGCCGTGGGTCACCCAGACCTCCCTGGCCCCGGTCTCCAGGATGGTGGCCGTCAGCTCGTCCCAGTCCGCGTGGTCGGAGATGACCAGCGGCAGCTCCACCCCCCGCTGCCTGGCCCGCTGGCGAACCCGCATCCAGCCGGAAGCCGCGCAGATCACCGGGTCCGGCAGCCGCCGCGCCCAGCGGTCCTGAAGCGCGCCGGGCGGCGCCAGCACGATCTCGCCGCGCAGCTCCCGCCCGTCGTCGCGAAGCTGCTCCACGGGGCCCAGGGCCACGCCCAGCGCCTCGTAGGTCTCGCAAAGCGCGACCAGCGCCCCGTGCAGATGGATGGTCCTGTCCCACCCGGCGCGCCGCAGCTCCGCGATCAGCCGCTGCGCCTTGCCCAGCGCATAGACGCCGACGGCATGGCACCGCTCCGGCTGCGCGGCGACGGAGGCGAGCAGCCGCGCCACCTCCCCCTCCGCGGGCGGATGGCGGAAGACGGGCAGCCCGAAGGTCGCCTCCGTCACGAACAGGTCGCAGGGCACGGGCTCGAACGGGGCGCAGGTCGGGTCCGCCGCGCGCTTGTAGTCTCCCGAGACGACCCCCCGCCGCCCGCCCGCCTCGATCACCACCTGCGCCGAGCCCAGCACATGGCCCGCCGGGACCAGCCGGATCTCCGCCTCGCCGATCTTCAGCCGCTCCCCCGGCGCCAGCGCCTGCTCGGCGCCGAAGGCCTCGGCGCCGTAGCGCGCCCGGGCGATGGCCAGCGTCTCCGCCGTGGCCAGCACGGCGCCCGAGCCCGGGCGGCAGTGATCCCCATGCCCATGCGTGACCACGGCCCGCCCAACCGGCCGCACGGGGTCGATGAACACCCCGGCCGGAGGGCACCAGAGCCCTTCCGGCCTCAACTCCAGCAAATCGCGCGCCATGCCCGGAAAGCTGGCGCGCCCCCGTCGCCCCGGCAAGCCCCTGCGGCGCCGGCGCCCTGCGCGAGCCCCCCGCCCCGCCGGCGCCCAGCGAAGCGGCAGACGGCCAGGACGAACACCCAGCCTTGCCGAAGCCCCGCCGCCCGCGCCTTCGGCCGCCCCGCATCCGTCCCCGCGCCCGTACGACGCCGCCCCGCCTGGGGCCGCATGCGCCGCGCGAGCGCCGGCGGGGCCGCGTCGAACCGGCGCCGTCCCGTCAGTCTCCGGGCTTCAGCCAGCCCCGGGCCCCCGGCCCGCACGCCGGCCGAACCGGGCGCCGACCGAAACCGCAGCGCCGCCTCGCCCGCTCCGCGCAAGCCGCGCGAAACCGCCCCGGACGCCCCGCGCGGCATCTCCCCGATCCGGCCCGCGGCCGCCTGACGCCTCGCGCGGCCTTCCGGCCCCGCGACGGCGCGCGCCCGGCCTACTGCACGACGAACTCCGCATGGAGCGCGCCGGCGGCCTTCACCGCCTTGAGGATGTCGATCATGTCCCGCGGCGTCACGCCCAGCGCATTGAGCCCCTCGACCAGCTCCGCGAGGGTCACCGTCTCGTCGATCACTGCGAGCCCGGTCCCCTCCTCCTCCTCGATCTCCGCGTCCGTGCGCGGCACCACGATCGTCGCCCCCTCCCCTGCGAAGGGGTTGGGCTGGGAGACCACCGGCGTCTCCCGGATGCGCAGCGCCAGCCCCCCCTGGCTGACCGCGACGCGGGAGACGCGCACGTCGTCGCCCAGCACGATCGTGCCCGAGCGGTGATCGACCACCACCCGCGCCTTGCGCGAGGGCGCGATCTCCAGGTTCTCCAGCGCGCCGATCAGCCGGGCGGGGGGCAGGTCGATGCGCGTCAGGTCCAGCTCCACCGTCCCCGAGTCGCGCATTCGCGCCAGGCGCCCGCCGGCCCGGGCGTTGATCGCGTCCGTGATGCGCGCGGCGGTGGTGAAATCGGGCTCGCGCAGGGCCAGTCGCAGGTTCGACAGGGAGTCGAGCTCGAAGGGCAGCTCCCGCTCGACCCGCGCCCCGTTGGGGATCGTGCCGGAGGTGGGCACGCCCTGGGTCACCGTCTCAGCCTCGCCCTCCGCCGTCACGCCGCCCGCGATCACCGAGCCCTGGGCGACGGCGTAGATCCCCCCGTCCGCGGCGTTGAGCGGGGTCATGATCAGCGTGCCGCCCAGCAGGCTCGAGGCGTCGCCGATCGCCGAGACGGTGACGTCGATCCGCCCGCCCGCCCGCGCGAAGGGCGGCAGAACGCCGGTGACAAGAACGGCGGCCACGTTGTCGGGGCGGAACTGCTCGCCCGAGACGTTGACGCCCAGCCGCTCCAGCAGGTTGGCGAGCGCCTCCTCCGTGAAGGGGCTGTTGCGCAGGCCGTCGCCGGAGCCGTCGAGCCCGACCACCAAGCCGTATCCGACCAGGTCGTTGCCGCGCACGCCGTCGAACTCCACCAGGTCCTTGAGGCGCACGCGCTGCGCCCCGGGCCCGGGCGGATCCACCTGCAGCGCGCCGCCGCGCCCTGCGAAGCCCGTCCCGTCCGCGCCGTGGCCGGCCTGCGCCGAGGACGGGGCGCCGCCCAGCAGCAGCGCCAGCCCGGCCAGCGCCGCCAGGGCGGCGCGCGCCCACGCGCCCGGCCTTCGCATCATCGCAGGAAGTCCGTCAGGTTGAGCTGCGCCATGCGCGAGGTCACCGCGAAGACCCGCTGCAGCTGCTGCTCCAGCGCCTGGAACTCCGTGGCCGCCTCGTAAGGGTCGCGCGTGGTCGCCCTGTTCCAGGCGAGATCCAGCGCGCTGCTCCGCGCCGTCAGCCGCTCGCCCGCCTCCTGGAGCCGGGCCTCGGACAAGCCGAGGCGCGCGCGCGAGTCCACGATCGCCTCCCGCGACGCGACCGTGACCGCCGCGGCCTCCTCGAGGATGCCGGGCACGGCGTCGGCGGGGCCCGAATATCCCGCGTCGGTCGCCGCCGCCGCCAGCGCCAGGCCCTTGAGCAGCATGCGGATCTCGGGGTCGTCGGCGCGCCGGGAGATCTCCACCGCGTCGCTGCCGTCCACCGTGGCCAGCGGCGCGTCGTCGGTCGAGCCCGCATAGGCGTTGGTCTCGAAGCCCCCGCCCGGCGCCTTGAAATAGGCCTCTACCTGCGCCACGGCGTCGTCGGCGTCCGCCGCGCCGTTCACCAGGGCGCGCACGTCGTCGAGGATATCCTCCGCCGGCGCCATGGCCGGTCCGTCCACCGCCGCCCCGGCGAACAGAGTCCGTCCCCCGAACCGGGTGTTCAGACCGGCCACCGCCGCGCGGAAGGCGTCCTCCGCGCCCGCGGCGTGCAGCCGGGCGGAGGTCATGTCGCCGCGCGCGATCGCCGCCTGCAGGTCCACCCCCAGCTCGTCGGCCAGCCCCTCCAGGCCGCCGAGAACGGTCTGCGCGGCGTCCAGGCGGCCCTGGGCGACGACGACGCCGTCGGCCTCCCGCCGGGCGCGGGCCTGGGCGGACTCGATGGCGTAGAGCCGGGCCGGGTCGGCGCCGGGCGTCCTGAGCGGGTCCTGCAGCTTGCCGCTGGACAGCTCGCGGCCCGCGCGCTCCAGCTCCATGCGCAGATGGCCGGCGTCGCGCTGCAGGCGCAGATGGGCGGCGAGGTCGGGCAGGGGTCCGGCGCGCATGTCAGATCTCCAGAAGGCGGCGCAGAAGCCCGTCGGCGACCTGGATCACCCGGGCGTTGGCGGCGTAGCTCTGCTCCACGACCAGCAGGTCGGACATCTGTTCGTCCGAATCGACGCCGGTCGCGGCGCTCTCGGCCTCGCGCAGGGTGGCGAAGCGGCCCTGCGCGAAGGCGGAGGCGCGCTCGCTCTCCCCCTCCGCCTGCAGCCGAAGCGCCGAGACGCCCTCCGCAAGGCCGGAGAAGGAGACCGCGCCCGACAGCCCCGAACCCGCCGGCGCGGGAGACAGGGCGGAGAGCGCGTCCATCATCGCCCGCGGCAGGTCGTCCTCCCCGGCCGGGCCCGAGGCCGCCGAGTTCACGCCGTCGCGCATCCGCCGCACCTCCCCGCCCTGAGCGGGGTCCACCGCCGCGTTGAGCTGCAGCCGGCCGGCGAGCCCGGTCGTCGCGGCCGGGTCCAGCGCGGCGCCGGCATCGGTGAACAGGCCCGGATCGCCCGGCGCCAGCGTCGGGTCCGGGCCGGGCGCCTCGAAACGCGCCATCAGGTCCGCCGCGATGGCGTCGAGCTGGGCCTGCGCCTCCGGCGCGAGCGAGTCGCGCACCGCGAAGCGGGCCCCGAGCGCGCCCCCGTCCAGCGGCCCGTCGCCCGTGCCGGCCGCGACCGCCTTGCCGTCGATCCGCAGCGCCCCCAGCGCCCCGGAGGCGAGCGTCATGTCCGGCGTGATCAGCGCGGTGGTGGAGAAGGAGACCTCCGCCGCGCGCCCGTCCAGGAGCACGCCGCCGCCGGGCGTGTAGAGCGCGATCGCCCCGTGGGGGCGCTCGGCGATGCGCATGGGCACGAGGCCGGACAGGCGGTCCACCTGCCGCGCGCGCTGCTCCTCCAGCGCCGCGGCGGGGCGACCGGCGATGGTCTCGCGCCGGATCTGACCATTGAGGTCCTCCACCGCGGCCAGCGCCTCGTTGATCTCGCCCACCATGCCCCCGATCGCGGCGTCGGCCTCCATGCGCAGGCGCTGCGTCGTCTCGGAGGCTTCGTTGAGCGCGTCGGCCAGCCCGCCCGCGGCGGCCGCGGCGTCGGCCTGCAGAGGTCCGCTCTCGGGCGTCTCGGCCAGGCGGGCGACCGCGTTCTCGAAGGCCAGGGCCCGGGCGGGGAGCGAGCCCGCCGCCCCCGGCGCCCCCACCGCTTCCGCGAGCCGGGCGGCGGCGTCGGCGCGCACGCTTGCCCCGCTCCGCCAAGCCTCCGCGCCCCGGCGGTCGGCCGTGGCGCGGGGGTCCGCGCGGCGCAGCACGCCGTCGATCTCCACCCCCGCCCCCTGCCGGCCCGAGACGCGGGCGCTGAGCCCCACCTCCCGGGCCGCGTAGCCCTCCGTCATCGCGTTGGCGAGGTTGTCGGAGATCGTCTCCGTGCGCTTGCTCGCGGCCGAAAGGCCGGAGACGGCGTTGGACAGGGCGCTGGAAAGGCTCATGGCGGGCTCCGCTCAGGCGCGGGCGGTCGCGGCGGGCGCCGCGAGACGCCTCACCGCTTGATGTTGGTGGTTTCCTGCAGCATCTCGTCGACCGTCTGGACGACCTTGGCGTTGGAGGAATAGGCGCGCTGCGTCTCGATCAGCTGGGTCAGCTCCCCGGCCAGGTCGGTGGCCGAGCCCTCCAGCGCGTTGCCCGTCAGGTCCCCCGCGGGGCCGGAGCCGCTGTCCCAGAGGTAGAACGGCCCGCTCTGCGGCGTCAC
>JBNJGE010000080.1:0-13550 GCA_051747505.1 Pseudomonadota bacterium
CTCCGTCTCGCTGGCCGCCTCCATGCAGGAGATCGAGATCCTGCGCCCCGAGGGCGGGCGCGTGACCGACGCCCGCCCGCTGGTGCGCCTCAACGTCTCGGTGATCGTGGAGAAGGCCGGCCGCCGCGAATCCGGCTCCGCCGGCGGCGGCGGGCGCACCACGGTCGAGGGGCTGCTCGACCCCGCCCATGGCAGGGCGCTGGTTGACGAGGCCCTGCGCCAGGCGCTGGTCAACCTGGAGGCCGAGGACGCCCCCGCCGGCGTGATGGACGTGGCGCTGTCGAACGGCTGGCCCGGCATCCTGCTGCACGAGGCCGTCGGTCACGGGCTGGAAGGCGACTTCAACCGCAAGCGCACCTCCGCCTTCGCCGGCCTGATGGGCCAGCAGGTCGCCGCCCCCGGCGTGACGGTGGTGGACGACGGAACCATCCCCGACCGCCGCGGCTCGCTGACCGTGGACGACGAGGGCACCCCCTCGGGCCGCAACACGCTGATCGAGGACGGCGTGCTGGTGGGCTACATGCAGGACCGCCAGAACGCCCGCCTGATGGGCGCCGAGGCCACCGGCAACGGCCGCCGCCAGAGCTACGCCCACCCCCCCATGCCCCGCATGACCAACACCCTCATGCTGGGGGGCAAGGCCGAGCCCGCGGACGTGGTCGCGGGAGTGGAGGACGGCATCCACGCCGTCGCCTTCGGCGGCGGGCAGGTGGACATCACCAACGGCAAGTTCGTCTTCTCCTGCACCGAGGCCTACCGGGTGAAGAACGGCCGCGTCCTGCACCCCGTGAAGGGCGCCACCCTGATCGGCGATGGAGCGACAGCGCTGAAGAACATCCGCATGATCGGAAACGACATGGCGCTCGACCCCGGCATGGGCATGTGCGGCAAGGCCGGCCAGTGGGTGCCCGTCGGCGTGGGCCAGCCCACCCTGCTGATCGGCGGGCTGACCGTCGGCGGCTCCGCGTCGGGCTGAGCCGCCCGCCCGTGACGGAGGACGCCGCCCCGCCCTTCCCCGCGCGCCCGCCGCGCGGCTTCGTCCGCGGCCTCGCGCTGGGCGCCCTGCTGCCGCCGCTGGCGATGGGGGCGGGGGCGGCCATCCTCTTCGCCTCCATCCGCCCGCCCCTGGTATGGCTGACGGGGCTGGGACGGTGGGAGGTCCAGCCCCCCTTCGCCGCCGCCGGCCTGATGCTCTCTCTCTGGCTGATCGCCGCGCCGGGCGTCGCGGCGCTCTACGCGCTTGCCCGCGCCCGCGGCCCGGAGACGCTGCGCCGATGGCCGCCTCTCGCGGCCGCCGCATCCGCTCTTCTGACCGCGGCGGCGTTGACGCTGACGACCGCCTGGTTCACCACCGGCGGGCCCGGCCGGCCCGAATTCGGGGACGAGCTTTTGAACTGGGGCCTGATCTGGACGGCCGCCTGCGCCGGCGTCGCGCTCTGCTTGGAGATCGGCGTGCGCCTCTCCGCGCGCCTGGCGCGGCGCCCGAACCCGAAGGAGGAAACGGCATGAGCGCGGCTTTCGGACGCGACTGGTGGCCGGAGGGCACCCGCGCCCCCGTGGCGAGGCTGGCCGCGGGCCTGCTGCTCGCCCCGCTGATCCTCGCCGCGCTTACCACGGCCCTCGCCTTCGCCGTCGCCGGCAGCGCCCTGCCCGACGCGCTCTCCGTCCGTGCGGCGACCTGGAACGCCGGGCTCGCCGCCTTCTCCGCCCTGCCCGCCTTCTCGCTCAGCTTCGGCCTGGCGGTCACGCTGCTGCTCTGGGTCGTGCGCAAGCGCGGCGCGCTCGCCTTCGCCCTTGCAGGCGCTCTGGCCGGCGCCCTCTTCGCCGCCTTCACGGCGGCCATCTTCGCCGCCCCGCTTCCCCCGGCCGGCGCGCTTGCCCTGGCCGTGCTCGGCGCGGCGAACCTCCTGCTGGCGCGCTGGATCGCCGGCGTCCGCCGCCGGCGACCCGAGGCGCCCGCTCAGTAGGCGTATTCCTCGTAGATGCCGCTCAGATCGCCGTGCCAGGCGCCGCGGTAGCGCTCCAGCAGCTCGTCGGCCGGCGTCTCCCCGCGCTCCACGGTCTCGCGCAGCGCATCCAGGAAATGCGTCTCGTCAGGCAGAAGCCCGCCCGCGCCGGGCCGCGCCCTCGCCTTCAGCCCGGCCTCGGCGATGTCCAGCACCTGCCCTGCGACCGCCTGCAGGCTCCGCCCCCGGATCTCGGCCTTGAGACCCAGCCGCGCGGCGTCCCGGCGCAGCGCCTCGCGCTCGGCCGCCGTCCAGTCGCGCGCCAGGTCCCAGGCCGCGTCCAGCGCCGTCTGGTCGTAGAGCAGCCCCACCCAGAAGGCCGGCAGCGCGCAGATGCGCCGCCACGGCCCGCCGTCGGCCCCGCGCATCTCGATGAACTTCTTGATCCGCGCCTCGGGGAAGATGGTGGTCAGGTGATCCGCCCAGTCCGACAGCGTCGGCGTCTCGCCCGGCAGCGCCGGCAGCTTCCCCTCCAGGAAGTCGCGGAAGGACTGGCCGGTGGCGTCGATGTAGGTCCCGTCGCGGTAGACGAAGTACATCGGCACGTCGAGCGCGTAGTCCGCGTACCGCTCGAAGCCCATCCCGTCCTCGAACACGAAGGGCAGCATCCCCGTGCGGTCCGGGTCCAGGTCCTGCCAGACCCGCGCGCGCCAGGAGAGCTGGCCGTTCGGCCTGCCCTCGAAGAAGGGCGAGTTGGCGAAGAGCGCCGTGGCCACCGGCTGCAGCGCCAGCCCCACCCGCAGCTTCTTCACCATGTCGGCCTCGGAGGAGAAGTCGAGATTCACCTGGATCGTGCAGGTGCGGTACATCATCTGCACGCCCCAGGGGCCGATCTCGTTCATGTAGCGGGTCATCAGCCGGTAGCGCCCCTTGGGCATCATCGGCATGTCCTCATGGCGCCATTCCGGCGCCGCGCCCAGCCCCATGAAGCCCGCGCCGATGGCGTCGGCGACCTCGCGCACCTCGGCCAGGTGGTGGTTGGACTCGTCGCAGGTCTGGTGCAGATGCTCCAGCGGCGCGCCCGACAGTTCCAGCTGCCCGCCGGGCTCCAGCGAGACATTGGCGCCCGCCTTCTCCAGCCCGATGATGTTGCCGCTCTCCTCGATCGGGCTCCAGCCGAAGCGGTCGCGCAGCCCCTCCAGCATGGCGCGGATCGAGCACGGTCCTTCGTAGGGCAGCGGGCTGCGCGTGGCCCAGTCGAAGCCGAACTTCTCGTGCTCCGTCCCGATGCGGAAGTCCTCGGGCGGCTTGCAGCCTTCGGCGAGATATTCCGCGAGCTGCTCGCGCCGCTCGATCGGGCCTCCGCCGCTCTGGGGTATCGACATGCCCTGCCTCCGCTACGATCCCGCGTCTGACGCGCGGCGGCGGCCAGACTTAGGCGGGGCGCGGAGCCGGGGCAATAGCCAAGGCGACGGCGCCGCTCAGCGCCGCGCGACCGCCGCCGGCCGCGCCTTGCCCGTCCGCTCGTCCTCGCGCCGCCAGATCGGGCGCACGCCCAACCCCTTCTCCTCGAAGGCCCGCCCGGCCCGGCGCACCGAGAATCCCGGCAGCGCCGAGAAGGTCTCGGGCAGCGCGTCCGCGCCCCGCGCGCCCACCGGGATCACCACCGGGCCGCCATCCACCGGTCGCAGCCGCCAGGCCAGCCCCTGCCCGCGCTTGAGCTCGATCGCCTCGACGCTCCACAGATCGTCCAACGCCACCACCCCGCCCTGGTAGCGGCTGTCGAAGGGCAGCTGCGGGTCGGGATCCGGCGCGAAATAGGCCACGCGCCCCTCGTCGGCCTCCACCACGCCGGGGCCGTCCATGGCCTCGGCGATGCGCGCCCGGTCCCAGGCCGCGCGCGACCACAGCAGGGACAGCGCGCCCAGCGCCACGAGAGCCCAGCCGAGCCAGGCCCCCGACAGCCCCGCCCGCGCGCCGGTCCAGATCAGCACGCCGGCGATCGCGCCGGCCAGCGTCGTCTCCGCCCAGCGCCGGAGAGCCCGCGGAATCCGATCCCGCCAGATCATGCTCCGCTCTCCGCGTCCGGCTCGCCGAAGCGCCAGTCGCCCAGCACGCTCTGCCACAGGGTCAGCGCGGCCGTGGCCGCCGTGTCCGCGCGCAGCACCCGGGGGCCCAGCGAGACGGGCGTGACCCAGGGCGCGGCGCGCAGCCGTGCCGTCTCGTCCTCGGAGAAGCCGCCCTCCGGCCCGATCAGCACCGCCCACGCCCCCGGCGCGTCCGCGTAAGGCGCCAGCGCCTCCAGCGCCGGGGGGGCGTCGCGCCGCTCGTCGCAGAACAGCAGGCGGCGGCCCGCGTCCCACTCCCCCAGCACGCGCTCCAGGGCCTCGGGCTCGCGCAGCTCGGGGATCGAGAGGAAGCCGCACTGCTCCGCCGCCTCGATCATGTTGGCGCGCAGCCGATCCGCGCGCAGCCGCTCGGCCTGGGTGAAGCGGGTGAACACGGGCCGCACCGCCGCGCAGCCAAGCTCGCAGGCCTTCTCGACGATGAAATCGGTGCGCGCCTTCTTCACCGGGGCGAACAGAAGATGGATGTCCCGCGGCCGCGTCTGCGGGCGCAGCCGCTCCCGGCACTCCGCCGCCCCCCTCTTGCGCCCCGCCTGCGTCACCTGCGCGCGCCACTCCCCGTCGCGCCCGTTGAACAGGGCCAGCTCCGCCCCCTCGCCCAGTCGCATCACGTTGAAAAGGTAATGCGCCTGCGCCCGTTCGAGCGCGACGGATTCGCCCACGCCGAGCGGGCCCTCGACGAACAGCCTGACTTTCGGGCCCTTTTCAGCCATAACGCGCTCCATGAGCTCCGACGACGCGAAAACCCCCGCGCCATGGGATAACGCGCCCGCGCCGGATGGGCGAGTCTCCGACGCGACCGATCGCAACTGGGTCGACCGCTTCGCCCCCGAGCCCGCGCGCCCCTATCTGCGCCTCAGCCGCGCGGACCGCCCGGCGGGGACCTGGCTGCTGCTCCTGCCCTGCTGGTGGGGCCTCGCGCTGGCCGTGGCCGCCGACCCCGCCGGCCCGCGGTGGGAGGACGCCTGGATCGCGCTGGGCTGCGCCATCGGCGCCTTCCTGATGCGCGGCGCGGGCTGCACCTGGAACGACATCACCGACCGCAACATCGACGGCGGCGTGGCGCGCACCCGCTCCCGCCCCCTGCCTTCGGGCCGCGTCACCGTGCCCGGCGCGCTGGCCTGGATGGCGGCACAGTCGCTGCTCGCCCTTCTGATCCTGCTCACCTTCGACCCCGCGGCGATCTGGCTGGGCGTCATCGCGCTCGGCCCGGTCTGCATCTACCCCTTCATGAAGCGCGTCACCTGGTGGCCGCAGATCTTTCTGGGCATTGCCTTCAACTGGGGCGCGCTGCTGGCCTGGGCGGCGCATTCGGGCTCGTTCGGCTGGCCGGCGGTCCTGCTCTACCTCGCCGGCATGGCCTGGACGCTGTTCTACGACACCATCTACGCCTGCCAGGACAAGGAGGACGACGCGCTGATCGGCGTTAAGTCCACCGCCCGCCTGTTCGAGGAGCGCACGCCCGCCTGGCTGCTCGGCTTCCTCGTCGCCTCCGCCCTGCTGGCGCTGGCCGCGGTGGCGACGGCGACCTGGGATCGCGGCGCCCTCACGCTCGCCCTCGCCGTCCTCGGCGTGGCGGGCTTCGCCGGCCGCCTCGCCTGGCAGCTGAGGCGGCTCGACATCCATGACGGCGCGGTCTGCCTGCGGCTGTTCCGCGACAACCGCAACGCCGGCCTCCTGCTGGCCGCCGGCCTCGCCTTGGCCGCGCTGGTCTGAGCGGCGGACTAAACCCCCTCTAAACCCCGCGCCCCCAGTCTCTCCGCCCGGTGGGACGGTGATTCTGGAAGGGAGCGCGCGATGTCCGTGCCGAGCGACTTCGAGCAGACGATGCTCGAGATGATCAACCGCTTCCGGCTCGACCCGGCGGGCGAGTTCGACCGCATCCTCAGCGACCCCGCCTCCGGGCGGGCGCATGACCCCGACACCACCAGCGCGCTGGACTTTTTCGGCGTCGAGCTCGACGTGCTGAGGCAGGAGCTCGCTGCCCTCGACCCCGCCCAGCCTTTGGTCTGGAACGCCGCCCTGGCCGAAGCCGCCGCCGGCCACACCGCCCGGATGCAGGCCGCCGACGAGCAGTCCCACCAGCTCGAGGGCGAACCCGTCCTGGGCGAGCGGGCAAGCGCGGCCGGCTACGACTACCGCCGCGTGGCGGAGAACATTTACGCCTACGCCCAGTCCCCCCGCCACGGGCAGGACGGCTTTGTGGTCGACTGGGGCTACGGCTCGAACGGCATGCAGGACCCCCGCGGCCACCGCGACTCGCTCATCGCGCCCGCTTTCTCGGAAATCGGCATCGCGGCTCTGCGCGACGACGACACAGGCACCCAGGTCGGCCCCTGGATCGTCACCCAGAACCTCGGGACGCGCGACTCCGCCGGCCCTTTCCTGCTCGGCGCCGCCTGGCGCGACCGCGACGGCGACCGCATGTACTCGATGGATGAGGGCCGCGGCCGCCTAAAGGTCATCGTGGAGGGCCGCGGCCGCGACAAGGCGGCCGACACCGGCGGATACGCCATCGAAACCGGCGAGGGGACCTTCGACCTCACCCTCAAGGGCCGCGCGGTGAAGGGCTGGATCGAGGCCGAGATCGAGATCGGGCGCGAGAACGCCAAGATCGACGTCATGAACCGCAAGCACGTCCTCACCAGCGTCGATCTCGACCTGAGCGAGGGCGCCAGGAGCGTCACCGCCCTGGGCGTCGAGGATATCGACCTGTCGGGCAAGAACGGCCGGGACAGGCTCGTCGGCAACGCCGGCGACAACACCCTCTCGGGCGGGCGGCGCAAGGACAAGCTGCTGGGACAGGACGGCGACGACACCCTGATCGGCAATCGCGGGCGCGACAAGCTCAAGGGCGGCCCCGGCGACGACACGCTGCGCGGCGGCTGGGGCGAGGACATCGTCAAGGGCGGCCGCGGGAACGACGTGCTGCGCGGAGGTCCGCATGACGACCGTCTCAAGGGCGGCGGCGGCGGCGACGTTCTGCACGGTGGACGCGGAGAGGATTACCTGAAGGGCGGCCCGGGCGCCGACACCCTGCGCGGAGGCGCCGGCAGCGACATGCTGAGGGGCGGTCGCGGCGACGACGTGCTGCGCGCCGGGCCCGGCGACGACAATCTCAGGGGCGGCGCCGACGCCGATCTCTTCGTCTTCGGCGCCGGCGAGGGGGAGAACCGGATCCTGGACTGGGAGCCGGCCGACACGATCAGCCTCGCCGGGCTGGACCTCTCCGCCCCGGACGTCGCAGCCACGACCGAGGGCGGCGACGCCGTCTTCGCCTTCCTGGAGACCCGCGTGATCGTGGAGGACGCCGCCGGAAAGGTGGAGCTCGACGACCTGCTGCTCTGATCCTCAGGCCAATGCGGGACCAGCAAAGCGGGTCGCGCATGAGGAAGGGCCGGCGCCCGGTGTCAGCCGCCTGGCGCTTCGTCCTCGTCCTCCTCGGGCCGCGGCGCCTCCTCCTGGTCCGAAAACAGGATGCGCGCCGCGTCCCCCTCCAGGTCCCGGTACTGGCCCGAGCGCAGCGCCCACAGGAACGCCGCCAGCCCCAGCAGCCCCAGCAGGATCGAGATCGGGATGGTGGCGAGCAGTATGGTCATGCCGCGCTCTCCCCCAGCCGCGGCGCCGGGGCCGGCGCGGGCGCCGAGGCGGGCGCGCCCCCCGTCCCGCGCAGCCGCAGCGCATTCAGCGTCACCGCGATGGAGGAGCCCGACATCGCCAGCGCCGCGATCAGCGGCGTGACGAAGCCCGCCGCCGCCAGCGGCACCGCCACCATGTTGTAGCCGGCGGCCATCGCGAAGTTCTCCAGCGCCCGGCGCTTCGCCGCCCGGGCCACATCCACTGCCAGCGCCACCGGCGCCAGCTTCTCGCCCGACAGCGCCATGCCCGCGGCCGCCCGCGAGATGTCCGCCGCCGAGGCCGGGGAGATCGACACCGCCGCCGCCGCCAGCGCCGGCGCGTCGTTGATCCCGTCCCCGACCATCAGCACGGTCCGCCCCTCCGCGGCCAGCCCCTCCAGCGCCGCGACCTTGTCCGCCGGCGCCGCGCCGGCCAGCCACTGATCGATCCCGGCCGCCGTCGCCGCGCGCCTCACGGGCCCCGCCGCGTCGCCCGAGATCAGCCGCACCTCGAACCCCCGCGCCTTCAGCGCCGCGACCGTCTCCGCCGCGTCGGGGCGCAGCGGATTCTCGAAGCCGAAGCGCAGCGGCGCGTCCTCGCCGATCCGCAGCCAGACGGCCGAGGCCGCCTCGTCCGCATCCGCCTCGCCGGCCCCGCACCACCCGGCCCGGCCGAGCCGCACAGGCCGGCCGCCCACGCGCCCCTCGACGCCGCAGCCGGGAACCTCCGAAAGCCCCTCGGCCGGCGCCGCGGGCGCCCCGCGCGCCTCCGCCGCCGCCGCCAGCGCCTTCGAGAACGGATGCCGGCTCGCCCGCGCCAGCGCCAGCGCCGCCGACCAGGCGGTCTCGTCCCGCGGCCCCTCGACCAGCTCCGGCTCTCCGCGCGTCAGCGTGCCCGTCTTGTCGAACACCACCGTGTCGGCCTCCGCCAGCCGCTCCAGCGCCGTCCCGTCCTTCAGGAACACGCCCGCGCGGAACAGCCGCCCGCCCGCCGTCGCGTGCACCGCCGGCACCGCAAGACCCAGAGCGCAGGGGCAGGTGATGATCAGCACCGCCGCCGCCGTCATGATCGCGTCCCGCGGGTCCGCGCCCGCCGCCAGCCACCCGGCGAAGGTCAGCCCCGCGGCCAAGTGCACCACCGGCACATAGACCCGCGCCGCGCGCAGCGCCCAGTCGGCGTAGCGCGTCCGCGCGCTCTCCGCCGCCTCGATCATCCGCGCGATGCCGGCCAGCACCGTGTCGTCGCCCGTCGCCGTCGCTTCAACCACCAGCGGCGCGGAGAGGTTCATGACCCCCGCATGCACCTCCGCCCCCGGCGCCGCCGGCTCCGGCCGGCTCTCGCCCGTGATCATGGCGCGGTCGAGGTCCGACATCCCCTCGGCCACCACGCCGTCCACCGGCGCCCGCTCCCCGGCCGCGACCTCGATCCGGTCGCCCGGGCGCAGATCCTCCACCGGCACGACGCGCCGCGCCCCGTCCGCGCCCACCAGCGTGGCGGAATGCGCCTGCAGCCCGCCCATCTCGGCGGCCGCCAGCCGGGCCGAGCGGCGCGTGCGATGGTCGAGATACCGGCCCAGCAGCAGGAAGAAGCACAGCGCCACCGCCGCGTCGAAATAGGCGTGCGCGCCCGAATGCGCCGTCTCCCAAAGGCTCACCCCCGCCGCCAGCAGCAGCGCCAGCGAGATCGGCACGTCCATGTTCACATGCCCCCGCCGCAGCACGCCCCAGGCGGAGCGGAAGAAGGGCACGCCGGCGAACGCCGTCGCCGGCAGCGCGATCAGCGCCGAGACCCAGTGCAGCAGATCCCGCGTCGCCGCCTCGGCCCCCGCCCAGACGGAAACCGAGAGCAGCATGACGTTCATCATCGCGAAGCCTGCCACGGCCATCCGCGCCAGCAGGTCGCGCCCCTCCGAATCCCGCTCCGCGTCCCGCATCGCCTGCGCGTCGAAGGGCCGGGCCGGGTAGCCCAGCGCCGCCAGCGCCTCCACCGCCGCCTCCGGCTCCGCCTCCGCCGGGTCGAATTCCACGCTCGCCCGACGCAGCGACAGGTTCACCCGCGCCGAGCGGATGCCGGGCCGGCGCGGCAGGTCGCGCTCGATGCGCTGGATGCAGGCCGCGCAATGCACGCCGGGAACCAGCAGCTCCAGCCGTTTCAGCCCCTGCCCCGCATCGCGCAGATAGCGCGCCAGCCCGCCCGTCCGGGAGAGCTCCACCGCCGCCCCGGTCGGGCAGCAGGCCCCGGCCTGTCCCGGCCGGCCCGCGGGGTTCCCGGCCAGGCTCACCGCGCGGCCTCCTCCGGCACATAGACGTCGTCGGCGATGGTGTAGACCGCGCCATCGCCGCGCCGGGCGGTGATGTCCACGCGCCACCGTCCGGGGCCGAGCGGAAGCTCGGCGGCATAGACCTCGCCCTTGCGGGCCAGCGCCACCTCTCGGTCCTCGGCCTTGGTCGCCGGCCGCCCGACGACGGCCGAGACCTCCAGCCCCCGCGCCGACGCCCCGCCCGCGTCCACGACCCTGACCGCCAGCTCGCCCTGGGACCACTCGGCGCCGAAGCGCCAGCCCAGCGCCTTCTCGGCCTTGAGCTCCTCTTCGAAATGCTGCCCCGCGGCATAGGGGTTCTTCACCACCAGCCCCGGAAAGCCCCCGACCGCCAGCATGGCCATGGTCACGTTCACAGCGACCACCACGCCGAAGGCGGCCAGCACGATGATCAGCACCTTGCGGCCGGTCAGCTTCGGTCCGTCCTGCGACGCCATCCTCGCTGCGCCTCCTTTCGCCTCGCTCACCGCGGCCACTCCCCCGGGTCCGGCGCCAGGAACACCGTCCCCACGCTGGAGCGTTCGCGCGTCTCCAGATCCTCGATCCAGACCTCCACCTCCGCCCGCTCCGTCGGCCGGGCGAAGGGCAGCGTGGTCAGGAACAGCCGCATCTCGCGCAGCCTGTCTGCATCCACCCGGAAGCGCAGCTCCTCCCGCCCCTGGATATCCGCCTCAAGCGGCAGATCGGAGCGGAAGGAGAGCGTGAATTCGCGCGGCTCGGGATTCTGGTTCGCCACCTTGATCGTGTAGCCGTTGCGGATCCCGCCATCCGAAAGGACCACATAGGTGGGGTTGCGGTCCCGCGCCACATTCAGATCGATCGTGTCGCGCATGAACAGCGAGACGATCATCGCCGCCCCGATCCCGGCCCAGAGCACGGTGTAGAAGATCGTGCGCGGCCGGAAGATGCGCTTCCAGATCGGAACCGGCTCCGCGCCTTCGGTCTCGATCGTCTCGTCCTGCAGCGTGATGTAGTCGATCAGCCCGCGCGGCTTGCCGATCCTCTCCATCACGTCGTCGCAGGCGTCGATGCACAGCGCGCAGGTGATGCATTCCAGCTGCTGGCCGTCGCGGATGTCGATGCCCATCGGGCAGACCGCCACGCAGGCGTTGCAGTCGATGCAGTCGCCCAGATGCTGATCGGCGTTCTTCTTGCGGTGCTTGCCGCGCGGCTCGCCCCGCCAGTCGCGGTAGCCCACGGTGATGGTCTGGTCGTCCATCATCGCGGCCTGGATGCGCGGCCAGGGGCAGGCGTAGATGCATATCTGCTCGCGCATGAAGCCGCCGAAGACGAAGGTGGTGGCTGTCAGGATCGCGATGGCCGAATAGGCCACGAAGGGCGCCTGCCCGGTGACCAGGTCCACCGCCAGCGTCGGCGCGTCGGCGAAGTAGAACACCCAGGCCCCGCCCGTCGCCACCGCGATCAGCAGCCAGACCGCCCACTTGCTCAGCCGCAGGCGCGCCTTCTTCAGCCCCCAGGGCTGGTGGTGCAGCTTGATGCGCTTGTTCCGGTCGCCCTCGATCCAGCGCTCGACCGTGATGAACAGGTCGGTCCAGACCGTCTGCGGGCAGGTGTAGCCGCACCACACCCGCCCCAGGGCGGAGGTGAACAGGAACAGCCCCAGCCCGGCCATGATCAGCAGCCCGGCGACGTAGTAGAACTGCTGCGGCCAGATCTCGATCCAGAAGAAGAAGAAGCGCCGGCTGGCCAGGTCCACCAGCACCGCCTGGTCGGGCATGTGCGGCCCGCGGTCCCAGCGGATCCAGGGCGTGAGGTAGTAGATGCCCAGCGTCACGCCCATGATCCACCACTTCAGGGTGCGGAACTTCCCCTTCACCCGGCGCGGGAAGATCGGCTCGCGCGCGGCGTAGAGGGCTCCGGACTGGGCCTGCGGGTCCTGGGCGGTCATGTTTCGTCCCCGAAACTGTTTCACCTTGCGCCGGGTCTGCATCCGGCCCCCTCCCCCGGCCTTGATGCAGGTCAACCGGTCCTGCGGCGTGCTGTCCGAAGGCCTGGAGAGTCCCGGCCACCGGGACGATCCGCCGCCGGAAGAAAAGCCGCCCGGCCGGCGGGGCCGGGCGGGACCAGACGCGCGGACGGGGATCGGGACGTCCGCCGCGCCGTCGCCGGGGGAGGAGTCGGGGCGGCGCGAGGCCAAAGGTGAATCACCCGCACGCCTTTCGCCTTGACCCCGATCAAGCCGCCATCGCCCGACCGCAGAAAACGAACCGCCCGGCCCCCGCGGGGACCGGGCGGTCGAAGGCGCGCAGGCCGGGGGCGGCGCCCCGCCGACTCACTCCTCCTCGGTCACGCCTCCGCCGAGGCTGTGGACATAGAGCGCCGCCTGCTTGACCTCCGCCTCGCTCAGGCGGCCCAGCCAGGCCGGCATCACGCCGTTGCGGCTGTAGAAGACCGTTTGGCGCAGCGCCTCCCGGTCCCCGCCATAGAGCCAGATCGGATCGGTCAGGTTCGGCGCGCCCAGATCCTCCATGCCCTCCGCGTTCTCGCCGTGGCAGGCCGCGCAGTTGTCCATGAAGACCTGCGCCCCGGGCTCTGCCAGCGCCGGGTCCGCGTCGTCATGGGTCAGGGAGTAGACGTACTCCACCACCTGGTCGATCTGCTCGTCCTCCAGCAGGCCGTCCTGGCCGAAGGCGGGCATCTCCGAGAAGCGGGTGTCGAAGTCCTCCTCCCAGCGCACGCCGTGGGCGACGGTGTGGTAGATCGCCTCGCGCGTGCCGCCCCAAAGCCAGGCGTCGTCGCGCAGGTTGGGGTAGCCCACGCCGCCGGCCGCGCCCGCGCCGTGGCACTGGGAGCAGTTGGTGCGGAACACCGCCGCCCCCCCGGCGCGCGCGAACTCCATCAGCTCCTGGTCCCGGGCGATGGCGTCCAGCTCCATCTCCGCGATGCGGTCGGTCCAGACGCTCTGCGCCTCGCGATGCGCGGCGATCTCCTCATGCACCTGCTCGCGGCTGGAATAACCCAGCACGCCGCCGGTCGCCTCGCTGATCAGCGGCCAGGCCGGAAAGGCGATGGTGTAGGCCACCGACCAGATGATGGTCAGATAGAAGGTCCACAGCCACCAGCGCGGAAGCGGGTTGTTCAGCTCCTTGATCTCGTCCCACTCGTGACCGGTGGTCTCGACGCCGGAGACCTCGTCGATGTCTTTCTTTCCGGCCATCTCAGCGCTCCCCCTCGGAGGTCTTCGGATCCAGCCGCTGCGGGTCGTCGTCCCGCAACGGGATGTTCGCGGCGTCCCGGTGGATCTTCCTCGAGCCGGGGCGCAGCGCGAACAGCACCGCCCCGATGAAGAAGGCCATCATGAACAGCAGCCACCAGCTGTCCGCGAACTGGCGCAGAAGGGTGTAGGTCTCCATCGCGCCCTCCTCAGCGGCTGCTCTCGGACACTTCGTAGGTGGAGAAGTCCACCAGCGTGCCCAGCATCTGCAGATAGGCGATCACGGCGTCGAGCTCGGTGATCTCCGCGCGCCCGTCGAAGTTGCGGATCTGGGCCTTGGGGTAGCGCTCCAGCAGCAGGTCGTA
>JBNJGE010000081.1:0-13355 GCA_051747505.1 Pseudomonadota bacterium
GGAGTAGAGCAGCATGGAGCCGTGGCCGGCCGAGAGCACGAAGCGGTCGCGGTCGGGCCAGTCGGGCTTCTGGGCGTCGAATTTCAGGTGCTTCTCGAACAGCACGGTGGCCACGTCGGCCATGCCCATCGGCATGCCCGGATGGCCGGACTTGGCGGCCTGCACCGCGTCCATGGACAGCGCGCGGATCGCGGCGGCCTTCATCCAGTGGTCGGGGTGACGGGCGCGGAGGGTCTCGATGTCCACAGGGCTCGCCTTTCCTTGGTTCGGGGCGCCGCGTCGCGCGCGGCGGGGGCTTGCGCGGGCGGGTCCTCTTTGACCAATGCGCCCGCTTGGTCAAGGCGGCCCCCGGACGCGAGGCCGTGAAAACCGCTCATCCGGCCGCTTGACGCCGCCGCGCGGCGGTGGTCGGATCGCGGACGAGCCGGAATTCGCAGCCGATCGAGGAGAGCCGGAGGGTGCAGGCGCGAGCGCAGGGAATCGCGGCGGCAAAGCGCGGCCTGTCGGCCGCGCTGGGCGAGCTGGAGGCGGCGGTGGACAAGGTCCGCCAGGGGGCGGACGTCGCCTCGACGGCGGATGCGGACGCGGCCGCCGCCTGGAAAGAGGCCGAGGAGGCCGAGGCCGCGGCCCGGGCCGTGCTCGCCCGCGTGGCGGAGATGGAGAGCGCGCTGGCCGAGGCCCGGCGCGCGACCGAGGAGGCCGAGGCCGCCCGCGCGAAGGTCGAGGCCGAGCGCGACGCGGCGCGCGAGGAGCTGGCGAAGCTCGCGCAGGCGCGCGAGCAGGACGCGGAGATGATCGAGGAGGCGCTGGCCGAGCTGCGCGCCGTGGTGTGAGCGGCGCGCCCGGGCCGGGCGCGGGGGACACGCATATGGCCGATCTGGACATCGCCATCGCCGGGCGCACCTACCGGGTGGCCTGCGAGGACGGGCAGGAGAACAATCTGGCCCAGGCCGCGCAGCTGGTGGCCGCGGAGGCGGAGTCGCTGCGCGAGCAGTTCGGGCCGCAATTCGCCTCGCTGCCCGAGTCGCGGGTGCTGCTGATGGCCGCCCTCATGCTAGGCGACCGCTTCCGCGCGCAGGAGGCCGGGGCGGCGCCCGCGGGCCCGGCGCCCGAGGGCGCGGAGGAGGGCCCGGCGCAGGCGGGGCTTTTCGAGGATCCCGCGCAGGCCGCGCGCATCCGGGAGCTGGAGGCGGAGCTCGCCGAGGCGCGGGAGACGGAGGCGGCCGCGCTTTCCGCGCTGGAGGAGGCCGCGGGGCGCGTGCGGGAGATGGCCTCGGAGATGGCCGATCCGGAGGCGGAGCCGCTGGAGGACGAGGGCGGGGACGACACGCCGGGCGACGAGGACGCCGACGCCCGGGCCGGAGGCTGAGACCTCGCGCATTGACAGGGGCGGAGGCGCGGCGATGCTGCGCGCATGACCGACGCTCCGAACCCCGCCCCCTTCGCCGAGCGGCTGAGCCGCGCGCCGCTGCCCCATGACGCCGAACGCGCCGAGGAGGCGTGGGCGCGCCTCGGCCCTGACCTGCCGGGGCCGGAGTTTCGCGAGCTGATCGAGGGGGCGGCGGGCTCCTCCCCCTATCTCGACGATCTGATGCGCAAGGAGGCCGACTGGATCGCCCCGGCGCTGGCCGGCGCCCCGGAGGCGGCGCTGGCGGAGGTGATGGAGACCGCGCGCGCGGCGCGCGAGGCGGAGCGCAACGAGCGCGGGAGCCTGCTGCGCCGGGGCAAGCGGCGGCTCGCCCTGCTGACGGGGCTGGCGGATCTGGGCGGGGTCTGGGGGCTGGAGGAGGTCACCGGGGCGCTGTCGGACTACGCCGATCTGGCCGTGGACTCGGCGCTGCGGGCGCTGGTGGCCGACGAGGCGGCGCGGGGGCGGCTGCCGGGGGCGGAGGACGATCCGGAGGGCTGCGCGGGGCTGGTGGCGCTGGCCATGGGCAAGGGCGGCGCGCGGGAGCTGAACTACTCCTCCGACATCGACCTGATCTTCCTGTTCGACGAGACGCGCTACGACCCGGACGACTACGGGGAGGTGCGCTCCAGGCTGGTGAAGGTGTGCCAGGCGGCGACGCAGCTTCTGTCGAAGGCGACGGGGGAGGGGTATGTCTTCCGGGTGGACCTGCGGCTGCGGCCGGACCCCTCCGTCACGCCGGTCTGCATCGCGATGGAGGCGGCGGAGAGCTACTACGAATCCGTCGGCCGGACCTGGGAGCGCGCGGCGTTCATCAAGGCGCGGGCGGCGGCGGGGGACATCGCGGCGGGGGAGGCCTTCCTGGAGCGGCTGAGCCCCTTCGTCTGGCGGCGTTATCTGGACTTCGCGGCGATCCGCGACGCCCATGACATCCGCGAGCGCATCCGGGCGCATCGCGGGACGGGGGGCGAGATAAGCGCCCCGGGCCATGATGTGAAGCTGGGGCGCGGAGGCATCCGGGAGATCGAGTTCTTCGTACAGACCCGGCAGCTGATCTGCGGCGGGCGGGATCCGGAGCTGCGGCTGCGGGGGACACGGCCGGCGCTGGCGGCGCTTGCGGAGGCGGGCTGGGCGCGGCCCGAGGACGCCGAGATGCTGGACGCGGCCTATCTCGCGCACCGGGAGCTCGAGCACCGTCTGCAGATGGTCGAGGACCGGCAGACGCATTCCATGCCCACCGGCGATTCGGCGCGGGAGCGGGTGGCGCGGCTTTCGGGGCGCGACGACCGCGCGGGCTTCGAGGCGGAGCTGGTGGAGCGGCTCACGCAGGTGGCGGCGGTGACGGAGACCTTCTTCACGCCGGAGAAGCGCGAGGCCGAGGCGGAGGCGCCGGATCTGGCCGCCCGCGGCTTCGCCCGGCCGGAGACGGGCGAGGAGATGCTGGAGCGCTGGCGGCGCGGGGCGATCCCGGCGACGCGGAGCGAGCGGGCGCGGGAGATCCTGGGGCGGCTGGAGCCGCGGCTGCTGGACGCGCTGGCCTCCGCGGCCTCGCCCGACGACGCGCTGGCGCAGTTCGACCGGTTCCTGTCGGGGCTGCCGGCGGGGGTGCAGATCCTGTCGCTGTTCGAGGCCAACCCGAAGCTGCTGGACCTGATCGCGGAGATCTGCGCGGCGGCGCCGCGGCTGGCGGAGGAGCTTGGGCGGTCCTCGCGCGTGATCGACGCGATCCTCGCCACCGACTTCTTCGAGCCGCTGCCGGAGGCGGACGAGCTGCTGGCCGACCTGAAGGACTGGCTGGAGCGGGAGGACGACTACGAGCGCAAGCTGGACGCAGCGCGACGCTGGGCCAAGGAGATGCGCTTCCGGGTCGGGGTCCAGCTCCTGCGCGGGATCGCGGAGGCGGCGGAGGCGGGGGCGGCCTTCACCGCGGTGGCGGAGGCGGCGCTGAACGGGCTGCTGCCCGAGGTGGAGGCGGAGTTCGCCCGCCGCCACGGGCCGCCGCCGGGGCGTGGGGCCGCGGTGCTGGCCATGGGGCGCATGGGCTCGCGCGAGATGACGGCGACCTCCGACCTCGACCTGATCATCCTCTATGACGCGGAAGGGGCGGAGCAGTCGGAGGGCAGGAAGCCTCTGGCGGTGGGGGCGTATTACTCGCGCTTCACGCAGGCGCTGATCTCGGCGATGACGGCGAAGACGGCGGAGGGGGCGCTCTACGAGATCGACATGCGGCTGCGGCCCTCGGGCCGGCAGGGGACGGTGGCGACCTCTCTGGCGGGGTTCCGGTCATATCAGGCGGAGAAGGCCTGGACCTGGGAGCATCTGGCGCTGACGCGGGCGCGGGCGGTGGCGGGGCGCGAGGACCTGCGTGCGGACGCGGATGCGGCCGTGGCGGAAGCCTTGGCGTTGCCGCGGGAGGCCGGGGACGTCTGGGCGGCGGCGGCGGAGATGCGCGGGCGGCTGGCCGAGGCGGGCCGCGCGCAGCGGGGCAATCCCTGGGCCTTCAAGCGGGCGCATGGCGGGCTGATGGACATCGAGCTGGTGGTCCAGACCGCGCGACTGGTGGCCGAGAGCGGGGACGGGCTCGGGCTGGGCCCCGCCGGCGCCGAGGCGACGCTGCGGAGGCTGGCCGAACGCGGCGACTTGCCGGGCGAGGAGGCGGAGACGCTGGCCAAGGCCCACGCGTTGCAGAGCCGGCTGCAGCACGCGGCGCGCGTCGCGGTGGAGGGGACCTTCGATCCCGAACGGGCGGGGCCCGGGCTGCAGGCGGTGCTGTGCCGCGTGGCGGGGGCGGAGGACCTGGAGGCGCTGGAGGCGCGGCTGCGCGAGGCGCAGGCCGCGGCGGGCGCCATCGCCGACCGGCGGCTGGCGGAGCCGGACGCGGGGTGAGCGGGGCGGCGCCCCCGATCGTCTGGCACCCGGACTACGTGGCGCCGCTGCGGCCGCGCCACCCATTCCCGATGTCGAAATACGGCTATCTGCGCGAGGCGCTGGAGGCGCGCGGGCTGATGGCGCCGGGAAGCTGGCTCGCGCCCGCCGCGCTGTCGCCGCTGGCGGTGGGGCGGGCGCATGACCTGTCTTACGTCGAGCGGGTGGTGAACCTGACGCTCAGCGCGCAGGAGACGCGGCGGATCGGGCTGCCGGCGAGCCGGGCGGTGGCGCGGCGCGCGCTGCTGTCGAGCGCGGGCACGCTGCTGGCGGCGCGGCTGGCGCTGGAGAGCGGGCTGGCGCTGAACGCGGCCGGGGGCTCTCACCACGCCGGGCCGGATTACGGGGCGGGGTTCTGCGTGTTCAACGATGTCGCGGTGGCCGCCGCCGCGCTGCTGGCGGAGGGGCTGGCGCAGCGCGTGCTGGTTGTGGACTGCGACGTGCACCAGGGGGACGGGACGGCGCGGATCTTCGAGCGCGAGGAGAGGGTCTTCGCCTTCTCCGTCCACGCGGAGAAGAACTTTCCGGCGCGCAAGGCGCGGTCCGATCTGGACGTCGCGCTGGCGGACGGGACGGGGGACGCCGACTATCTGGCGGCGCTGGAGGACGGGCTGGCGGAGGCGCTGGAGCGGGCGGCGCCGGACTTCGTGTTCTACAACGCGGGGGTGGACCCCTGGGAGGGGGACCGGCTGGGGCGGCTGGCGCTGAGCCTGGAGGGGCTGCGGCGGCGGGACCGGCTGGTGCTGGAGACGGCGCGGCGATGCGGGCTGCCGGTGGCGGCGGCGCTGGGAGGGGGGTATTCGCGCGAGCCCGAGGAGCTGGCCGCGCGGCACGCGATCCTGTTCGAGGAGGCGGCGGCGCTGGGGGCGGGCTGACGCCCGGGCGGAGGCGGGGCACGGGCGGATGTCGGTTTTGTTGCGCGTCGATGTCGGGAACCGGCATGCGGGCGCGCGGGGCGCGTGGTTCAAGCGCGCTGCGGGGCCGCGGGGCGCGGCCCCTTTCGATTTCCGGGATCCATGATGTTGCAGCCGCATCCCCTGCCGGGGCTGTTCGACGCCCGCGAATGCGAGGCGATCGTCGCCTTGGCCGAAGCCGAGACGCTGGGCGAGGCGCGGCTGGTCGGGGGGCGGCGCGAGGCGGGGCTGCGACGCTCCCGCATCGCGTGGCTGGAGGACGACGGGCCCGGCGGCTGGGTCATGGAGCGGCTGCTGCGCGCGGTGGCGCGGGCCAACCGGGAGGTCTTCGGCTTCGACATCGAGGGTTTCGAGGAGCGCGCGCAGGTGGCGCTCTACGACGCGGGGGCCGGCGGGGGTTTCGACTGGCACTCCGATGTCGGGGACGGGCCGCTGGCGCGGCGGCGAAAGCTGACGGTGGTCGTCCAGCTCTCCGGCCCCGGCGATTATGCGGGCGGGGGGCTGGAGATCAACGCGGACGGCCGCCCGCGGGAGGCCGACCGGGCGCTGGGCGCGGCGGTGGCCTTTCCCAGCTTCGCCCTGCACCGGGTGGCGCCGGTGACGCGGGGGCGGCGCTGGTCGCTGACGCTGTGGGCGCACGGGACGCCCTTCCGCTGAGGGGCTAGCGCGGTTCCCGGGCGGACGCCGGCGCAGGGGGCGCGGGGACGGGGGCGGCCTCGCTCGACGGCAGATAGCCGGTGCGCGAAAGCACGATGGCGATCGGGCGCGTGGCCTCGAACTTGGCGAAGATCATGGTCATGATGACCGTGATGGGCAGGGCCAGGAACATGCCCGCCGGACCCCAGACGGCGCCCCAGCCCACGAGCGCCAGGATGATCACCAGCGTGGAGAGGTTCAGCCGGTCGCCCATCAGGCGGGGGATCACGATCTCTCCGGCGACGAACTGGGTCAGGCCCAGAAGGGCGGTCAGCGCCAGGATCAGCGCGGGGTCGGCCAGGGTGAGGGCGGCGAAGGCGGCGGGGAGGACCACCGCCAGGATAGAGCCGATGGTGGGGATGTAGTTCAGCCCGAAGGCGAGGAATCCCCACAGCCCCGCTCCCTTGAGGCCGAAGGCCGCGCACAGCGCCCAGGTGGTCAGCCCGACGCCGGCGCTGATCAGGGTCATCAGCCAGAGATAGGCGCGGGTCTCGCGCCCGATCTCGGCCAGGACGGCGCGGATGCGGGCGCGCTGGGCCTCGTCGGGCCAGAGCGCGCGCAGCTTGGGCTCGTAGAAGCGTTCGTCCACCAGCAGGAAGATCGTGTAGAGGAACACCAGCACGACGTCGGAGAGGAAGCCGCGCACCGTCTCCAGCGCGGCGCCGAGCAGGCCGTCGCCGGCGAGGCGGGCGATCAGGGCCTCGCGCGTGAGATGCTCGGTCAGGCCGAGGCTGGCGAGCCAGAGCCAGGCGCGCAGCAGCAGGGGGTTCTGATCGACGTTCACCCCCTCGGCGAGGTCGGCGAGGTTGGTCGAGACCACGCGCACGGCGAGCGCGATGGCCAGGAAGAGCAGGGAGGCGGCCGCGGCGCGGGCCATCCAGCGGGGCAGATGCGCGCCGATGAACGGGCTGCGCATGACGGCGTCGGTCAGCCCGTTGATGAGGAACCAGACCAGGAAGGCAAGCGCGATGGGGACCACATAGTCGCGGGTCGCCCAAAGGCAGAACACTGTCAGCGCCACGAAGGCGAGGGTGAAGAAGGGGCCGGTGGCCAGATGTCGTCCGATTCGCCGCATGGCGTCGCCCTGTTACCGGCCGGGCGCGGGCCGCCCGGTCACGCCGAGGGGTCGGCGCAGAAGAACTCGTGCAGGAGGCCGAGCACGCGCGCCGCACGCGGATCGGCGATGCGGTAGTAGATCGTCTTGCCCTCGCGCCGGTTGTCAACCAGGCCCTCCATCCGCAGACGGGCGAGCTGCTGGGAGACGGCGGACTGGCGAAGCTGCAGCAGGCGCTCCAGCTCGGTGACCGACTTCTCGCCGCTGACCAGGTGGCACAGGATCATCAGCCGCCCCTCATGCGCAAGCGCCTTGAGGAAGGCGGTGGCGTCCTGCACGTTGCGCTCCATCTCCTCGGGGGAGTCGGCGAGGCCCGCCGGCAGGGAGAAACCGGTGCCTTCGATCAGGGTCATCATGGCTGCGAGTCTCCGCCCCCCGGCTGATGTCCGCATCGGCGTTCGTTCAAGCGTTTCATATAATAGATTTCGCACCGCGGAAAAGAGCGGATGCGGGGGGCCGCAGGGCAGGGAGCCGGGAAGATGGACTATCTGATCGCCGCAGGGCTGCTGGGCGCGTCGGGCTCGGCCGCCGTCACGGGGGCCGTCTTCAGGCCGGGGCGCTGGTACGAGACGCTGGACAAGCCGTCCTGGACGCCGCCCAACGCGATGTTCCCGATCGCCTGGACGATTCTCTACGCGATGATGACCTACGCGGCCTGGCGGGTGGCCTCCGGGCTGGCCGACGGGGCCTTTGCGGGGCCGGACGCCGCGGCCGCCGTCGCGGGACTGGGCTTCTGGGCGATGCAGATCACGCTCAACGCCATGTGGTCGCCGCTGTTCTTCGGCATCCGGCAGGCGCGCGCGGCGCTGCGGTGCGTCGCGGCGCTGTGGTTGGCGATCACGGTCACGCTGGCCCTGTTCGCGAGGGTCGATCCCGTCGCGGGGGGGCTGCTGGTCCCCTACCTGCTGTGGGCGGGCTACGCGGGCGCCCTGAACCGCGCGGTGCTTCGTCGCAACGGGCCGGAATGCTGGGGGCGGCCGGGCGACTGAGGCGGCGAATGCGGGGGAATGCCGCGGCCGGCAAGGGCGCCGCCGGGGCGGACTCTCGATTATTTCCAAGCCTGTGTGACGGTGTCATAACTACGCATGCCGATGTCATGATGCGTTCGGCGCGCCTAGGGAGGCGCGCCACGCGCACGGAGGATGGGCCGGATGGACTACGAGGGCTTTTTCCGCGCCGAGCTGGACGCCCTGCGGGACGCCGGGGACTACAGGGTCTTCGCCAATCTGGAGCGCCATGCCGGGGATTTCCCCCGCGCCACCCGCCGGTGCGAGGACGGCGCGCGCGAGGTCACGGTCTGGTGCTCCAACGACTATCTGGGGATGGGGCAGCATCCGAAGGTGCGCGAGGCGATGACGCGCGCCATCGAGACCTGCGGCGCCGGCGCGGGCGGCACGCGCAACATCTCGGGCACCAATGTCCATCATGTCGAGCTGGAGCGGGAGCTGGCGGACCTGCACGGCAAGGAGGCGGCGCTGCTGTTCACCTCCGGCTACGTCTCCAACTGGGCGGCGCTGGGGACGCTGGGGGCGCGGCTGCCCGGCGCGGTGATCCTGTCGGACGCGCTCAACCACGCCTCGATGATCGAGGGGATGCGGCATTCGCGGGCTGAGAAGCGGATCTGGAGGCACAACGACGTGGAGGATCTGCGCCGCAGGCTGGCGGAGATAGAGCCCGACCGGCCGAAGATCGTCGCCTTCGAGAGCGTCTACTCCATGGACGGGGACATCGCGCCGATCCGGGAGATCTGCGACGTCGCCGGCGAGTTCGGGGCGATGACCTATCTCGACGAGGTGCATGCGGTGGGCCTTTACGGGCCCCGCGGCGGCGGCGTGGCCGAGCGGGAGGGGCTGATGGACCGCCTCGACGTGATCGAGGGCACGCTGGGCAAGGCCTTCGGGGTGATGGGCGGCTACATCGCCGCGAGCGAGGCGCTGTGCGACTGGGTGCGCAGCTACGCCTCCGGCTTCATCTTCACCACGGCGCTGCCGCCGGCGATCGCGGCGGGGGCGGTCGCCTCGATCCGGCATCTGAAGGAGAGCGGGGCGGAGCGGCTGCGCCAGCGGGAGATGGTGGCGCTGCTGCGCGCGCGGCTGGACGGGCTGGGCATCCCGCATCTGCCCAATCCCAGCCATATCGTGCCGGTGATGGTGAAGGACCCGGTCAAGTGCAAGGTCCTCTCGGACATCCTTCTGGACGAGTGGGGGATCTACGTGCAGCCGATCAACTACCCGACCGTGCCGCGGGGGGCGGAGCGGCTGCGCTTCACGCCCTCGCCCCTGCACACCGAGGCGGATGTGGAACGGCTGGTGGCCGCGCTGCATTCCCTCTGGTCGCAATGCGCGCTGGCGCGGGCGGTGGCCTGAACGGGCGGCTGCGACATCGCGACCCGGAGCGCGCTTTGCCCCGGCCGGCCGGGGCGGCTATGTCATGAGAGCCGGGCGGGAGCGCCACGGGCGCGCCGGGCGGCCGCCGGATGCGGAGCGCCGGAACCAACAGCCAGGCCGCGGCCCCGCCATCGGGACGACGCGGCGCAAAGCCAAGGGAGAGACCCCATGAAACGCATCGCCATGCTCGCAGCGCTGGGGCTGGCCGTCTCCGCCGGCCCGGGGCTCGCCGAGGGCGACCCGGAGACCGGCGAGAAGGGCTTCGCCCGCTGCAAGGCCTGCCACATGATCGAGAGCCCCGACGAGACGATCGTCCGCGGCGGCCGTGTCGGGCCGAACCTCTACGGCGTGGTCGGCCGGCAGGCCGGCACGGTCGAGGGCTTCAAGGGCTATGGCGACTCGCTGGTCGAGGCGGGCGAGCAGGGTCTCGTCTGGGACGAGGAGAACCTGGCGGAGTACATGCAGGACCCCGCCAAGTTCCTCAGCGACTATCTCGGCGAGCGCGCCCGGTCGCGGATGTCCTTCAGGATGCGCCGCGGCGCGGAGGACGTGGCGGCCTATCTGGCGACCTTCTCCGAGTCCGAGTGAGGCGCGCGTCCCGGTCCGCGCAGGGCCGGGCGCGCCCTGCGCGGAACCGCGGGAAAGGCCCCCGCCCGGGCGGACCGGGCGGGGGCCTTCGTTTTTGCGCGCGCCCCGCTTGACCTTCCCGCTGGTGGAAGCCGTAACGATGGAACGGCGACGCAGGCGCCCGCCGGAAGAAGGATGCCGTCATGACCTTGAGCAAGCCGTTCGTGACCGCCGCTCTCGTGCTGGCGCCGGGCGCCGTTGTCGCCCAGGCGGAGGGGCGCGACTACGGCTTCCACCATCACGACGGCATGATGATGGGCGGCGGCTGGTTTTTCGGGCCTTTGATGCTGCTGGTTTTCGTGGCGCTCGTGGCCGGGGCCGTCATCCTCGTCTACCGCGCGTTGTCGGGCGGGGAGACGAAGGGCGGGGGAGACGATCGGGCGCTGGCCATCCTGCGCGAGCGCTTCGCCAAGGGCGAGATCGACGAGGCGGAGTTCGAGGCGCGGCGCAAGCAGTTGGAGGGCTGAGGCCCGCCGTCCGGTCACTCCAGGCCGGGCTCGTCGAGCAGGGTGCGGCCGTGGCGGTCCTCGATCTCCAGGATCCAGAGGTCGGGGTCGAAGCGGCGCTGCTTCTCCAGCGCGGCGTCCACCTCGGGCTCCGGCCCCTCGGCCAGGGTCATCCATTCGCGGCCCTCGAGCGTCATGCGCCGGGCGAAGGCCTGCGCGCGGCCGTCCATCGTGGCGAGCTTGACGATCACGGCGCCGGCGGTGGCGTCGCCCTTGGCCGTGACATAGGCGGGGATGTTGGCGAGCTGGAGGCGGCGCATGTAGGCCTGCACCCAGAGGCTGGCGGTCAGGCGGGCGGTCATCGGCCCCGCCGGCCGTCGTAGTCGAGGCCCATCTGCTCGTAGCGCTCGCGCTCCTCCTCCCATTTCGGGCGCACGCGGACCTCCAGGAACAGGTGGACCTTGCGGCCGAGGAACTCGGAGAGGTCGGCGCGGGCGGCGGCGCCGACGGCCTTGACGGTCTCGCCGCCCTTGCCGAGCACGATGCCGCGATGGCCTTCGCGCCCGACATAGATCACCTGCTCGATGCGCACGGAGCCGTCCTTGCGCTCCTCCCAGCTCTCGGTCTCCACCGTCATCTGGTAGGGGAGCTCCTGATGCAGGCGCAGGGTCAGCTTCTCGCGCGTGATCTCGGCGGCGAGGATGCGCAGGGGCAGGTCGGCGATCTGGTCCTCGGGGTAGAGCCAGGGGCCCTCGGGCATGCGGGCGGCCAGCCATGCCTTGAGGTGGTCGCAGCCGGCGCCGTTTTCGGCGGAGATCATGAAGGTGGCCTCGAAGTCGCGCCGGGCGTTGAGCTCGGCGGAGAGGGCCAGCAGGCGCTCGGGCTTTACGCGGTCGATCTTGTTGATGGCGAGCGCCACGGGGCGGCCGCGCGCGCGTTCGTCGAGGGCGGCGAGGATCTCCTCCACGCCCTCGGTGATCCCGCGATGGGCCTCGACCAGCAGGACGACGACGTCGGCGTCCTCGGCGCCCGTCCAGGCGGCGGCGACCATGGCGCGGTCGAGCCGGCGGCGGGGGCGGAACAGGCCGGGGGTGTCCACGAACACGATCTGGGCGTCGCCCTCCAGCGCCACGCCGCGGATGCGCGCGCGGGTGGTCTGCACCTTGTGGGTGACGATGGAGACCTTGGCGCCGACCATGCGGTTGAGCAGCGTGGACTTGCCGGCGTTGGGCTCGCCGATCAGGGCGACGAAGCCGCAGCGGGTCGGGGTTTCGGGCCCGTCCTCGGTGATCTTGCCTTCGCTCATTGGGAGGACTCCAGAAGCTCCAGCAGCGCGGCGGCGGCGGCCTGCTGGGCGGCGCGCTTGGACGGGGCCTCGGCCGTGGCCTCGGTTCCGTCGGCCATGCGCGCGGCGACGGTGAAGACGGGGGCGTGGTCGGGCCCCTCGCGCGCGATCTCCTCGTAGACCGGGGGGGCGAGGCCGCGGGCCTGCGCCCATTCCTGCGCCGCCGTCTTGGCGTCGGCGCGGGTGCGGGCGGCCTGGGAGACGCGGGCGCCCCAGGCGTTGAGGATGGCGGCGCGGGCGGCCTCCACGCCGTTGTCGAGATAGATGGCGGCGATCACGGCCTCCATGGCGTCGCCGAGCACGGCGGGGCGGCGGCGGCCCCCGCCCATCGCCTCGGAACGGCCGAGATGGAGCATGGGGCCGAGATCGAGCTCGGCGGCGACCTCGGCGCAGGTCTCCTTGCGCACGAGCGCGTTGTAGCGGGGGGCGAGGCGGCCCTCGGTGGCCTCGGGGAAACGCTCGAACAGGGCCTGGGCGATGACGAGGCCGAGCACGCGGTCGCCCAGGAACTCCAGGCGCTGGTTGTCGGGGCGCGCGCGGGACGAGGCGGAGGGGTGGGTGAGCGCCTCGGCCAGGCGGCGCGAGGGGGCCACGGGCACGCCCAGACGCGCGCTCAGGGCAGCGGCGTGGGCGGCGAGGTCGCGCGCGGTCATGGCGCCCGGGGCGCGCGGCGGCGCGCCGGCTGCGGCCGGGAGATGCGCCCGGTCACTGGATGCTGACGAAGAAGCGATCCGCCCGCCAGTTCCACACCTCCCAGAACTGTCCGCCGAAGCTGAGGGCTATGAGGTCGGCGCGGCCGACGAGGTTCTCGAAGGGGACCATGCCGACGCTCTGGCGCGAGTCGTTGGAGTTGTCGCGGTTGTCGCCCATGAAGAAGTAGTGGCCTTCGGGGACCCGGTATTCGCGGGTATTGTCGGTCAAGGGCGAGCGATTGTCATCGGCGTTGAGGACGGGGTGCTCGACGCCGTTGGGGAGCGTTTCGATGAAACGCTCCTTGAGGCACATCACCTCGCCGTCCACGCGCGGGTAGCTCTTGCAGGCGAGGTTCTCGCCGGGGCGCACGGGCTCCAGGAACTCGCCGTCCGGGCGCTGGAGGGCGGCCTCGCCGTTGATCCGCAGGATGCCGTCCTCGACGCGGATGGTGTCGCCGGGCAGGCCGATCAGGCGCTTGACGTAGTCGTCGCCGTTGCGCGGGTGCTTGAAGACGATGACGTCGCCGCGCTCGGGCTCGCTGGCGAGGACGCGGCCATCGAAGGGGAGGATGCCCCAGGGGAAGGACTGCTGCGAGTAGCCGTAGGCGTACTTGGTGACGAAGAGGAAGTCGCCGATCAGCAGGGTCGGCTTCATGGAGCCGGAGGGGATCCAGAAGGGCTGGAACAGGAGGCTGCGGAAGAGTCCCGCGATCAGAAGGGCGTAGACGACGGTCTTGACCAGTTCGCCGAGGCCTTCCTTCTTCTTTGCACGCGCCGCCATGTCCTCCGCCCGGTTCTCGT
>JBNJGE010000082.1:0-13210 GCA_051747505.1 Pseudomonadota bacterium
CATGGGCGCCATCGCGGCGAGCTGGGTCATCTCGCCCATGCTCGGCGGCCTGATCGCGGCCGCCTTCCTGGCCTTCATCAAGGCCAACATCATCTATGTAGACGACAAGCTTGCCGCCGCGCGGCGCTGGGTCCCCGTGCTGATCGGCGTCATGGCCGCGGCCTTCGCCGCCTATCTGGCGCTCAAGGGCCTGAAGAAGATCGTGGAGATCGGCCTCGGCCCCGCCGTGCTCGTCGGCGCGGTCGTCGGCCTGGCCGCCTGGGCGGCCTCCCGACCCGTGATCGCGCGCCAGTCGCGGGGGATGGAGAACCGCAACCGCTCCCTCAAGGCGCTGTTCGGCCTGCCGCTGGTGATCTCGGCCGCGCTGCTGTCCTTCGCGCACGGCGCGAACGACGTCGCGAACGCGGTCGGCCCGCTGGCCGCGATCGTGCAGACCGCGGGGATCGGCGACGTGGCGGCGGAGGTCTCGATCCCCCTCTGGGTCATGGTCATCGGCGCCTTCGGCCTGTCGCTGGGCCTGTTCCTGTTCGGCCCCAAGCTGATCGCCATGGTCGGCGGCCAGATCACCAGGCTCAACCCGATGCGCGCCTACTGCGTCGCGCTCTCGGCGGCGATCACCGTGATCCTGGCCTCCTGGCTGGGCCTGCCCGTCAGCTCCACGCATATCGCGGTCGGCGGCGTCTTCGGCGTCGGCTTCTACCGCGAATGGCACGCCGAGCGCCGGGCGCGCCTGCTCGGAAACGGCTCGCCGCGCCAGAGCCGCATGGACATCGAAGAGCGCAAGCGCCGCAAGCTCGTGCGCCGCTCCCATTTCCTGACCGTGGTGGCGGCGTGGGTCATCACCGTGCCGGCCGCCGCGGCGATGTCGGCCGCGATCTACCTGCTGCTCGACCTGGTGGCGGCCTGAGGGGCGCCCGCTCGGCTCAGCCGCCGCGCCGGGCCTGTCGCGCGTTCCAGTGCATCGACATCGCGGTGACCGCCGAGCCCGCGCTCATGACAAGGAAGGCGAGCGCCCAGCCCTTCTCGCTCATCCCGGCGAGCCCGAGGATGGTCCCGACCGCGACCGGGCCGAGCCATCCGGTCACGAAGCCGGCGAACGAGAACAGCCCCAGCGACAGGCCCCGCCGCCCGTCCTCCGCCGACGCGACCGCGCCGCCCGTAAGCGCGCCGACATCCGCGAAGCTGGATATCTGCAGCAGCACGAGCAGCGCCAGGATCACCTCCGTGCTGGCCGTGACCGTCGCCGCGAGGCACAGGCATATCCCCACCGACAGCCAGCAGGCGACCGCGATCACCTTCTCCCGGCCGTGGCGTTCCGCCAGTTCGGCGACGGCGATGCTGACGGGCACGCCCGCGATGGCCGCCAGCCCGGAGACGATCGCCAGCGGCGGCAGTTCGAGATCGCGCCCCGGCCGGCCCAGCGCCCAGGCGAGATAGGCGACGAACCAGATGCGGATCGCGAACACCTCCCAGGTGTTTCCCGCGAAGCCGACGATGTAGGCGACAAGCTGCCGGTTCGCGAGGACCGGCCCCGTGGCGTCCCCGGGCTCGGGCGCCCGCCTGCCGGCCGAAGGCGCCGGCAGGGTCAGCATCGCCATCGCCGCGAGCAGCGGGCCCGCGGCCCCGACCAGAAACGTCGCCTGCCAGCCGAATGCCGCGTCAACGGCCCCCGCGACGATGAACGACCCGGCGCTGCCCAGCGCATAGCTCGAGGCGTAGATTCCGGTGGCCCGCCCGCTGCCGCCGGGCTCGAAATACTCGGTCAGCAGCTTGAGCCCCGGCATGTGCACGCCCGCAAGCGCCACGCCGCTGAGAAACCTGAGCAGCAGCGCCCCCGGAAACGCCTCCACCCAGAGCACGAAGCCCAGCGAGGCGACCGCGCCCAGCGCGCAGCTGAAGAAATAGATCCGCCTCGGGCTCAGCCGGTCGGCGGCCCCGGCCAGCACGGGCACGGCGCCCGCATAGCCGGCGAAATAGATCCCGCCCACCCAACCGGCCTGCTCGACCGAAAGCCCCAGCGCCGGCATCGCCGAGGGCATCGTCGCCGCGAAGGTCATGAGAGGCAGCAGGTTCGCCACCAGTCCGAAGGAAAGCTGCGCTGTCGCGCGATGCCGGATCATGTGCGCCTTTCGAACAAACGCCGCGGCCCATCCGCCGGCGCCGGCGGCCGCCCGCGAAAACGAACGGCTCCACCCTACCTCCCTCAGCGCCGAGCGAAAGCCGGCGCGTCGGGACATCCCCGGCGCAGGCCGGGCCCGGCAGGACCTCCCGCGAGAGATCGCCCCTTCCGCCAGCGCGCCCCCTTCGGTTACCGTCCTGCCGGCGAGCGATCGGGAGGGAGAGAAGCATGGACGGCCAAGGCCAGGACGGCCCCAGCGCGGAGCCGGGGACGGAGCGGCTCGTCGCGGACTATCTCGACGCCATCCGGCTCGCCGTGGACGCGCTCTCCGCCCTGCGCGGGGCCGGCGACCAGCGGGCGCCCGGATCGGAGGGCGAGATCCTCCTGCTCCTCGCCCGCGCCCAGGCCGCCTGGCTCACGGGCGGTCTGCGCTACTGGCGCGAGATCGCGGACATCCTCGCGCGCGGCGGGGAGGACCTCGCCGACGCCGCGCTGAAGGATGCGGCCGCCCCGGACGACGGCGACGACGACGAGGCCGAACGCGCCCGGCGGCGGATGGTGCTCCTCGACAAGGCCCGCGCCAGCCTTCGCGAGATCGGCGAGGTCTCCGTATCGGAGGCCGAGGCCCTGCGCGCCCGGCTTCTGGAGATCGAGAGCGAGCTGCGCGAAATGGTCGACGGCGGCCCCGAGACCGAGCCCCGCCGCCGGGCCAGGCCCAAGCCATGAACAAGGAAGGCGCCGGCCGGGCCGACTGGATCATCGCGGAGCTGGGCTTCGAGACCGAGACGCAGGCCCTTCGCGCGGCCATCGCCGACTGGATGGCCCGGGCCAGCCCCGAAATGGCCGACGCGCTGGAATGGCAGTTCCTCAGCGGATCCAAGTATTTCCGGCCGCTGACCCTGTTCGCCTGCGCCCGGGCCTCCGGCCTGCCGGAGATCGGGGAGGACGCGGTGCGCGCGGCCGTCGCGCTGGAGCTCGTCCACAACATGACCCTTGTGGTGGACGACATCCTCGACCGCTCCGACGAGCGGCGCGGCAAGCCGACCATGCACACCCGCTTCGGCGAGCTGAAGGCGCTGATGACCTCGGGCTACATGACGGCCGAGGCCTACGCCATGATGCGCGGCGACGCGCAGGCGGTGGGCCTGATCTCCGAGCTCGTCAAGCGGCTCGGCGCCGCCGAATGCGCCCAGTGGCGCCTGCGCCGCCAGCCCCTGGGCGTGGAGGACTGGCGCCGGCTGGCCGAGGAGGACACCGGCTCCATGTTCGAATGCGCCGCCTGTCTGGGCGACCGCACCGAACGGCTGCGTCGCTTCGGCAAGCTGCTGGGCACGCTCTATCACGCCTGCGACGACGTCTCCGACGTCCGCGGGACGGAGGCGCTGGGCGGCGGCGGCGAGGAGGACATCCGCGACGGCATCCTCACCCTGCCCGCGGCCATCGCCATCCGCGACCCGCGCGTGCGCGGGATGTTCGCCGATCCCGGCCCCGGCAACTGGGACGACCTCGCCGCCGCCTTCCGCGCCGCCCTGCCGGAGGCGGAGGCCGAGCTCGACGCCATCGCGGCGGCCGCCTGCAAGGAGGCCGAGCGTCACGCGCTGCGGGCCGAGCCGCTCTTCGCGCTGGTCGAGCGCACGCGGGAGCTGGGCCGCCCCCGCGGCGGCGCCTGACGCTCAGGCCAGCGGCCGGCCCGGCAGATCGTCCGCCTCGGCGAGGTCCACCGCCCGCGCCACCGCCGGCAGCGCGGCGCGCGACGCTGCCAGCACCCTCCGCGCCGCCTCCGCCTCCCCGCGCGCGGCCAGATGCCGGGCCAGGCCCGCGCTCGCGCGCAGATGGAAGGCGGGCGAGCCGATGGCCTCGGCCGCCTCCGCCGCCGCGCGCCAGGCGGTCTCGGCCTCTTCCGGACGGCCCAGGGCCTCGCAGGCCCGGGCCCGGGCGATGCGCACATCCGCGCGCTGCCACAACTCGCCCGACTCCTCGACCTCCGCCTCCAGCCCCTCCAGCGCCCTCTCGGCCTCCGCCGCCCGGCCGGCCCGGGCCAGCGCCGCGGCCAGCGCCCCGCGGAAATGGGGGGCGTGGTAGCGCACCCCCATGTTGCGCGACGAAACGAGCGAGGCGGCGATCGCCTCCGCCGCCTCTCCGGGCCGCCCCAGCGCGTCGAGCGCGCGGCCGCGATAGAACAGCGTGAAGCCAACCGCGAAGTCGTAGCCGCCGCGGCGGGAGGCCTCGATGGCCCGGTCGGCCTCGTACAGCAGCCGGTCCCAGCGCCCGCAGAGCTCGGCGATGCGGCACACGCCGTTCACCCGGGCGTAATCCACGCTGTAGGGGTCGAACGGCAGGGCGCGCGCGTAGACGAGCGCCGAAGCCGCCAGGCGCTCCGCCCGCTCCGACCGGCCCAGCGCCCAGTGGGCCGCCGCCGCGAAGCAGCGCGCCACCACCACCGGGTCGCTCGTGGACAGGCGCGCCCCGCGCGGGTCCCAGCCATGGGCCTCCAGAAGAGCCTCCACCCGCTCGCCCCATCTCACGGCCTCGGCGAAGGCGGCGCGGTTGAAATGCGACCACGTCATCATGGAGGCCGCATAGACGCCCAGCCGCGGGTCCTCGCCCGCCGCTTCCACCATCCGGGCCAACTCCGCATGCCCGGCCTCGGCATGGCCCTGCATCACCTGCACCGCGCCGAAGCCCAGATGGAACGGCACCAGCACCTGCGGATCGCGCACGCTGCGGCTCAGCTCCCGCGCCCGCGCGAAGGCGGCCTCCGCCTGCGGGGAG
Source organism: Pseudomonadota bacterium (assembly GCA_051747505.1). Lineage (GTDB taxonomy): Bacteria > Pseudomonadota > Alphaproteobacteria > Rhodobacterales > Rhodobacteraceae > Albimonas. The sequence continues at coordinate 4,892 of JBNJGE010000082.1, forward strand.
CCGTAGGAGACCCCCGCGAGCTGCACCAGGCCCAGCGTCAGCCGGAGCTGCAGCTCCAGCGCGTCCCGCGCGTCGCCCGGCGCCATGGCCGTCACGCTCTCGATCCCCTGCTCCAGGCGCGCGCGCGCCTCCTTCACCGCCGTGCGCCGCCAGGCGCGGCGCCCCGCCGACAGCCACTGCGCCGCCGCGGCCTCGGGCTCGCCGGCCTCGTCGAAATGGCGTGCGACCAGCTCCGGCGCCGCCTCCCCGCCCGCCCGGCCACGCTCCAGAAGCGCGCGGGCGATGCGCCCGTTCAGCGCCCGGCGGCTGCGCCGGGTGAGCGAGTGGTAGGCCGCATCCCGGATCAGCGCGTGGCGGAACATCCACCGCCCCGGCTCTCCGGCCGGCGACGCCAGATCGGCCTCCGCCAGCCGCGCGAGCCCGGACCGCACGGCCTCGCCCCCCGCCTCGCTGACCGCGGCCAGCAGATCCTCGTCGAACTCCCGCCCGATCGCGGCCCCCGTCTGGGCGACATGCCGCGCCTCGCCCAGACGGTCGATCCGCGCCATCAGGGTGTCCAGCAGCGTGAGCGGCACATCCTCGGCCAGCGCCGCCTCGCCGCCCGCCGCGCGCGCCTCGACCACCGCCTTGACCAGCTCCTCGACGAACAGCGGCACGCCCCCGGCGCGATCCGCAAGCACCGTCCGCAGGTCGGGCGGGATCGCCTCGCCCCCCGCGACATGGGCGATCAGCCGCTCCGTCTCCTCCGCGCCGAGAGGGGCGAGGTCGCAGATCTCCGCCCGCGGCAGCCCCGTCCAGGGCGGCACGAATTCCGGGCGGAAGGTGAGCAGGATCAGCGCGGGCCGGTCAGCCGCGGCCTCGGCCAGCGCGCCGATCAGGTCCAGCGTGGTCGGGTCCGCCCAGTGCAGGTCCTCGAACACCGCCAGCGCGGGCCCCGCCGCCGAAAGCCGGGCGACGAGCAGGCCCGTCAGCGCCTCCAGCATCCGGCGGTGACGCAGCTCCGGCGACAGCCCGAGCGGCGGGAAGGAGTCGAGCGGCAGCTCCAGAAGCCCCGCGATCAGCGCCCTCGCCTCCACGCCGCCCGGCGCCCCTCCGCACAGCTGCTCCAGCTTGTCGAGCCGCGCCTGGTCGTCGTCCTCCGCGCGGAAGCCCGCCTCATGCGCCAGAAACCGGCGAACGGGGTGGAGCATGGTCGTGGAATGCTGCGGCGCGCATTGCAGCCGCAGCTCGCGCGCCGGGCCGCCCTCGCCGGCGGCGAGCTCCCGCACCAGGCGGCTCTTGCCCATCCCCGGCTCGGCCCGCAGCATGAAGACCGCCCCCGCGCCCTCCGCCGCATCCGCCCAGGCCGCCTGCAGCCCGGCAAGCTCCCGCTCCCGGCCCAGGCAGGGGGAGAGCCGCTCCGCCGCCCGCGCGTCGAAACGGTCTTCGGTCGAACCGGGCCCCGCGACGCGCCAGGCCGCCACGGGCTCGGCGAAGCCCTTGAGATCGCGCGCGGGCAGCCGCTCCAGCCGGAAGGCGCCGCCGACCAGCCGGCGCGTCGCCTCGCCGATCACGACCTCCCCGGGCGCCGCGGACCCCTGAAGCCGCGCCGCGAGATTGGGCGCCTCGCCCAGCGCCATGGCGTCCTCCGCCCGGGACGCCCCGCGCGCCCCGATCACCACCAGCCCGGTGGCGACCCCGACCCGGACCTCGAGCCCCCTGCCCGGCTCGAACTCGATCCGCCGGGTCGCCTCCCGCAGGTCGAGCCCCATGCGCACGGCCCGCTCGGCCGCATCCTCCTGCGCCGCCGGGTAGCCGAAATAGACAAGCGCGCCGTCGCCCAGGAACTGCGCCATGTGCCCGCCGGCGCGCCGGGCGGCCTCGGCCACCGCCCGGTGATAGGCGCCCAGGACCTCCCGGTAATCCTCGGGATCGAGGCGCGTGGACAGCGCGGTGGATCCGACGAGATCGCAGAACAGGATGGTCAGATTGCGCCGTTCGGCCGGGGTCGCCGCCGGCGCCGGCTCCTCCGCGCGGGACGGCTCCGCCGCAGCCTGCGCCGCGGCGCGCAGGATGCGCAGCCGGTGGCCCAGCGGGGCCACCCCGATCTCCTTGAGCGTCTCGTGGTCGAGCTGGTCGACCAGGTCCGTCCCGATCTCGTGGCGCTCGAACGCCTCCGCGTACTGCGCCAGCCCCAGCGACTCCAGCCACACCCTCACGCCCGACATGCCCGCATGCCCTCCCAGCCGGCGGCCCCGGCGGTCAATCCTTTCTCCGGCCGTCCGGCCCGTAATTCCAGTAGAGCGGCCCGACCCCGCGCTCCGGCCCCGTCCAGCGCGTCCGCGGCTCCAGGTCCCAGAAAAGCCGGCCGAGATACTCCGGCGGATTCGGCGCCGTGCCCAAGCGGCCCGCGAGCCGCCGGCCCAGCCAGCGCCCCCAGTCCGGCAGGCGCCCCCCGGCCATGCGGTTCGCCTCCGACCACGCCTTGGCCGCGGCGGCGTAGGGGGCCCAGGCCGCCCGCAGCGCCTGGTAGACCTCCGGCGGGAAGGTTTCCGGCTCTTCCACGCGCACGGGCGGCGTGTTCGGCGCCCAGCGCGCGCGCACCGCCTCGGCCGCGTTCAGGCCCGAGATGACGGCCCCCTCGATCGTCGCCACATCGGCGAAGTTGCGCACCCAGCAGCCCGCGAGGAACAGGTTGGCCATCTTCGTCCGCGTCTCCGGCCGCCACTCCCAGCTTCCCGCGAGATTGGCGAACAGCGCCTCACGGGCGTTGGCGGTGAAGGCGGTGCGGCGCCGGTCCACCTGCTCCGCCGGGATCGCCAGCGCCTGCAGCGTTTCGCGCAGAACGTATTCAAGCGCGCTGCGCGGACGGTTCAGGTCGAGCTCCAGCTCGTGGCTCTTCGGGTCGCGCGGGGGCTCATCCGGCACAGAGAGCAGCGGCTTGACGTCCGAGGCGACGACATAGAGCAGCGTCGTCTCCTGCCCGGGCCAGAGCTGCGAGTAATCCAGGAAGGTCAGGTTCCACTGTCCGTTCTCCAGAACGGTGATGTCGTCCGGCAGGTCCGTCCGCCTGACCGTCAGGCAGAGCTGAAGGCAGCCCATCGGTTCGGCCTCGAGCCGCTCCACGTCGCCCAGGCGCGGGTCGGCCTCGTAAAGCCGCCCGCGCGCGAGCCGCTTCATCGCGCCGGGGCTCAGCGCCAGGATCACGTCGCTCCCGGCGGTCTCCGCCCGCAGGACCTTTCCGTCCGGCGCCTGCGCTCCGCGCGGACGCGTGGAGGGGGAGTCCTGAACCTCGCGGAACTCCAGCCAGGCCACGCCGCGCCCGTCCTCGTCCGGCTCGACATGGATCAGCTCCCGGCCGCGGTGAAGCCCGAAGCGAGCCCCGCTCTCCCTGGCCGCGGCTTCCAGCGCCGCATGCCAGGGCTCTATCAGCGCCTTCGACTTCACGTCGTTGAACAGCCAGAGCTCCGGGATCGACACCCGGTTGGCGAAGCGCAGGAAGGTCCGGTAGCTCCGCGCCGAGGCCTGGAAGGAGGAGATCGCCCACACCGTCTGCCAGGTCTGGTGGTGCAGCCGCGCCGCGGCCTCGGTCATGTAGGGGCGCGAGTGCAGGAAGCCGTTGATCGTGTAGCGGTCCAGAAGCCCCTCGCCATGGTCCGGCTCGGCCAGCATGTCGATCATGGAATACATGTAGAGGAACATGTCGGCCGTCGGCGCGGCGCCGGAGGCCAGGTTGCGCAGGAAATCCTGCGGCCCCCCGGGATTGTAGAGAGCCTTGATGTCCGACAGCCCAGGCCCGCCCAGGAACCGGAAGGCCTCGCGCGGCGCGAAGTTCCCCTGGATGCCGATCTCTTCCGCGATGCGGAAGAAATTGACGTACCAGTTCGGGAGCATGTGGTAGCTGTGCTCCCGCAGCGTGCCCGTGACCTTGTCGTCATGCGCGCCCAGCATCCCCCCGAGGAACTGGTTCTGCTCGTAGAGCTCCACGTCGACGCCGCGCTGCAGCAGGCGCAGCGCCGCCGTCAGCCCCGCCGCCCCCGCGCCGACGATGATGGCCCTTCCCCGCATCCGCTCCTCCCGCACGCTCGGCGCCGGGCCGCCGGGCCCGCCCCACCGCGATCTTGACCGCGAACGCGCGCGAATGCGAGCCCGCCCGTGGCATGCTCCTCCCGCATGGCGCTGGGCGCATCGCCGAGGCTGACCCTGCCCCCATCTGTCCCTCCGCCGCCGCCCGACTTCGGACGCAAGACGCCCCCGCGGCGGTGCGCGGGGGCGTCTTGCAAGTATCGTTGGTTGCGGGGGCAGGATTTGAACCTGCGACCTTCAGGTTATGAGCCTGACGAGCTACCGGGCTGCTCCACCCCGCGGTGTTTTGTGATCGAGAAGGGACGCATGGGGGCGCGGTCTGCGGGTCCGGCGGCGACCTACTCTCCCACGCCTTGAGGCGCAGTACCATCGGCGCTGCGGGGCTTAACGGCCGAGTTCGGGAAGGGATCGGGTGTTTCCCTCGCGCTGTGACCGCCGGACCTGCGGGCCGCGCCCGCGGGTTTTCGCGCGCGACGCGGGGCCGGCGCGAAGCCTTGTGTCTTTCCAGGTTGGAATGCTGTTCTGCTGGTCTCGGGTTCGGGCGGCGAAGTTTCGCCGGCCGTCTTCCGGGACGGGTCAAGCCTATCGAGCGATTAGTACCGGTCAACTGAGCGCGTCGCCGCGCTTGCATCTCCGGCCTATCGACGTGGTGGTCTTCCACGGCTCTCGAGCGAGACCTGGTCTTGAGGGGGGCTTCCCGCTTAGATGCCTTCAGCGGTTATCCCGTCCGCACATAGCCACCCTGCACCGCGGCTGGCGCCACGACAGGTCCACCAGTGGTGCGTCCATCCCGGTCCTCTCGTACTAGGGACAGCTCCTCTCAAGTCTCGAACACCCACGGCAGATAGGGACCGAACTGTCTCACGACGTTCTAAACCCAGCTCACGTACCACTTTAATCGGCGAACAGCCGAACCCTTGGGACCTGCTCCAGCCCCAGGATGTGATGAGCCGACATCGAGGTGCCAAACGATGCCGTCGATATGGACTCTTGGGCATCATCAGCCTGTTATCCCCGGCGTACCTTTTATCCGTTGAGCGATGGCCCGTCCACGAGGGACCACCGGATCACTATGGCCGTCTTTCGACTCTGCTCGACCTGTCGGTCTCGCAGTCAGGCGGGCTTCTGCCATTGCACTCGTCGAGCGATTTCCGACCGCTCTGAGCCCACCTTCGCGCGCCTCCGTTACTCTTTGGGAGGCGACCGCCCCAGTCAAACTGCCCGCCACAGAAGGTCCCGGATCCGGGTTCACGGACCGCGGTTAGACATCAAGCGAATGAAGGGCGGTATCTCAAGGGTGGCTCCATGAGAGCTGGCGCCCCCATTTCAAAGCCTACCGCCTATCCTGCACATCACGCGCCTGATGCCAGTCTGAAGCTGCAGTAAAGGTGCACGGGGTCTTTCCGTCTGACCGCGGGAACCCCGCATCTTCACGGGGAGTTCAATTTCGCTGAGTCTACGTTGGAGACAGCGGGGAAGTCGTTACGCCATTCGTGCAGGTCGGAACTTACCCGACAAGGAATTTCGCTACCTTAGGACCGTTATAGTTACGGCCGCCGTTTACCGGGGCTTCATTTCGGTGCTTGCACACCTCCACTTAACCTTCCGGCACCGGGCAGGCGTCAGACCCTATACGTCGCCTTGCGGCTTCGCAGAGCCCTGTGTTTTTAGTAAACAGTCGCCACCCCCTGGTCTGTGCCCCTCCCCCGAGGTTGCCCTCGAAGGAGGCCTCCTTCTCCCGAAGTTACGGAGGCATTTTGCCGAGTTCCTTCAACGTAGTTCTCTCAAGCGCCTTGGCATTCTCTGCCTGTCCACCTGTGTCGGTTTCGGGTACGGTCATACGGAGGGTTGTTTCCAGGGACCGCTCAGCCGCCAGCCCAATCCGATAAGGACTGACGACACCTGCGATCCGTCACCATCTCCTGGCCCAGGAATATTGACCTGGTTCCCATCGCCTACGCCTTTCGGCCTCGGCTTAGGGGCCGGCTCACCCTGCTCAGATTAGCTTCAAGCAGGAACCCTTGGACTTTCGGCGGGAGGGTCTCTCACCCTCCTTGTCGCTACTCATGTCAGCATTCTCGCTTCCGATCGCTCCACCGCCCCTCACGGGACGGCTTCACAGCCGAACCTGATCCGACCACCCCCGACCCTCTCGGGCCGGGCGAAGTCGGAGAGGTTCTGTCACGGAACGCTCCGCTACCAGTGCTTGCGCACTCCGAAGCTTCGGCTCGTGGCTTGAGCCCCGTTACATCTTCGCCGCAAGACAGCTTGCCTAGACCAGTGAGCTGTTACGCTTTCTTTAAAGGATGGCTGCTTCTAAGCCAACCTCCTGGTTGTCTTGGCCGTCTCACATGCTTTCCCACTTAGCCACGAATTAGGGGCCTTAGCTGTCGGTCAGGGCTGTTTCCCTCTCCACGACGGACCTTAGCACCCGCCGTGTGTCTGCCGCGCTGCGTTCCTCGGTATTCGGAGTTTGGTTAGGCTCAGTAAGGCTGTGGGCCCCCATCACCCATCCAGTGCTCTACCCCCGAGGACGATCACGCGACGCTCTACCTAAATAGATTTCGCGGAGAACCAGCTATCTCCAGGTTTGATTGGCCTTTCACCCCTAGGCACAGCTCATCCCGACTCTTTTCAACGAGTGTGGGTTCGGCCCTCCAGCGCGCGTTACCGCGCCTTCAGCCTGGCCATGCCTAGATCACCTGGTTTCGGGTCTGATCCCTCGAACTGAGCGCCCATTTAAGACTCGCTTTCGCTGCGCCTACGCCTAGCGGCTTAAGCTTGCTCGAGAGACCAAGTCGCTGACCCATTATACAAAAGGTACGTGGTCACATCCCGAGGGATGCTCCCACTGTTTGTAGGCGTCCGGTTTCAGGGTCTGTTTCACTCCCCTCGTCGGGGTGCTTTTCACCTTTCCCTCACGGTACTGGTTCGCTATCGGTCGGCAAGGAGTACTTAGGCTTGGAGGGTGGTCCCCCCATGTTCAGACAGGATTTCACGTGTCCCGCCCTACTCTAACGGCAGGTCTTTCTACGACTACGGGGCTGTCACCCACTATGGCCCGGCTTTCCATCCGGTTCGTCTTCATGACCCGCACGGCCTGGTCCGCGTTCGCTCGCCGCTACTTGCGGAGTCTCGGTTGATTTCCTTTCCTCCGGGTACTTAGATGTTTCAGTTCCCCGGGTTCGCCCTTATAGCCCTATGTATTCAGGCCATAAGCCCCTGATCACCCATGCCGTCCATGACCCCCGAAGGGATCAGAGACGGCCGACTGTCAGGTGGGTTTCCCCATTCGGACATCTCCGGATCAAAGTCTGTTCGCAACTCCCCGGAGCTTATCGCAGCGTACCACGTCCTTCATCGCCTCTTGCCGCCAAGGCATCCACCAAACGCCCTTCTTGCGCTTGATCCGTCCCGGAAGACGACCGGCGAGGATCCGAAGATCCCCCGGCGCTCCGGGACCAGCTTCTTCCCGATGGAGGTCCGACACGGGCGCACGGCCCGCGAGCGTCCCTCCATGGTCAGCATTCTTGACTTGGAAAGACCGCTTTCTCGTCCGCGTCCCCCGAAGGGCCCGCGTCCGGAAAGCGTGTCATGCGTCTCTTCACGATGTCATAGAGACCCGGATCGCGTCGCGCGCGACCCAAAAGGTCCTAACGAATAAGGTTTCTCGCAACAAAGCCCCTCGCGAACGCGATGGTGGAGCCTGCCGGGCTCGAACCGGCGACCCTCTGCTTGCAAAGCAGATGCTCTCCCAACTGAGCTAAGGCCCCGCAAGGCCGGGCCCGCCCGAAGGTTGGTGGTGGGTCGAGGAGGACTCGAACCTCCGACCTTACGCTTATCAGGCGTACGCTCTAACCACCTGAGCTACCGACCCGTCCCATCGGGGCCGGCCTGGCCGCGCCCCGGTCTCCGCCGCGCGGCTGACGGCGCTTCGTTGCGTCAGGAAGGGACGTGAGGACGGTCCGGAGATCCGGACGCGGCCGATATGGCCGCTTCTGCCAGGTCGATCTTCGAGGACAGGCATGAGCGCCCGATCCTGCCCGATCATCCCTAGAAAGGAGGTGATCCAGCCGCAGGTTCCCCTACGGCTACCTTGTTACGACTTCACCCCAGTCGCTGAGCTTACCGTGGCCGGCTGCCTCCCGAAGGTCAGCGCACCGTCTTCGGGTAAACCCAACTCCCATGGTGTGACGGGCGGTGTGTACAAGGCCCGGGAACGTATTCACCGCGGCATGCTGTTCCGCGATTACT
>JBNJGE010000083.1:0-13189 GCA_051747505.1 Pseudomonadota bacterium
GGCTTGGTCTCGACGTTGTTGAACCAGGCGTATTCGACGCCGTCGCGGCTGGTCCACACGTTCTTGCAGGTCACCGAGCAGGTGTGACAGCCGATGCACTTGTCGAGGTTGAGCACCATGCCGATCTGCGCGCGCACTCTCATTTCGCCGCCTCCTTCTGGCCGGCCGGCTGGTCGAGCCAGTCGATCTTTTCCATCTTCCGGACGATGACGAACTCGTCGCGGTTCGAGCCGACGGTGCCGTAGTAGTTGAACCCGTAGCTCTGCTGCGCGTAGCCGCCGATCATGTGCGTGGGCTTGAGGACCGCCCGCGTCACCGAGTTGTGGATGCCGCCCCGAAGCCCCGTCTTCTCGGAGCCGGGCGTGTTCACGATCTTCTCCTGCGCGTGATACATGAAGATCGTGCCGTCCTTCATGCGCTGGGAGACGACCGCCCGGGCCGTGAGCGCCCCGTTGGCGTTGTAGAGCTCCACCCAGTCGTTATCGACGATCCCCGCCTTCGCGGCGTCGGTCTCCGACAGCCACACCACCGGGCCGCCGCGGTTGAGCGTGAGCATCAGCAGGTTGTCGGTGTAGGTGGAGTGGATGCCCCATTTCTGGTGCGGCGTGATGAAGTTCAGCACCACGTGGGGCTGCCCCTCCTCCGTGTTGATCTCCTGCGTCACCGTCTTGAGGTCCACGGGCGGTCGCCAGGCGACGAAGCCCTCCCCGAAGGCCCGCATCCAGAGGTGATCCTGGTAGAGCTGCTGGCGCCCGGTCAGCGTCCGCCACGGGATCAGCTCGTGCACGTTGGTGTAGCCGGCGTTGTAGCAGACCTTCTCGGACTCGATGCCCGACCAGGTCGGGGACGAGATGATCTTCCTCGGCTGGGCCGCGATGTCGCGGAACCGGATCTTCTCGTCCTCCTTGGGCAGGGCGAGATGCGCGTGCTCGCGCCCCGTGGCCTTCTCCAGCGCCTCCCAGGCCTTCACCGCGACCTCGCCGTTGGTCTCGGGCGCCAGCATCAGGATCACCTCGGTCGCGTCGATGTCCGACACGATCTTGGCGCAGCCCTTCGCCGGCCCCTCGGCCCATTCGCCGTTGAGGTCCCGCAGATGCTGCACCTCCTCCTCGGTGGCCCAGGAGATGCCCTTGCCCCCGTTGCCGAGCTTGTCCATCAGCGGGCCCAGCGCCACGAAGCGGTCGTAGAGCGCGGGGTAGTCCCGCTCCACCGCCACGTAGTTCGGCGCGGTCTTGCCGGGGACGAGCTCGCACTCGCCCTTCTTCCAGTCCCGCACCTCGTCCTGGGCGATCTCCGCGGGCGTGTCGTGCAGGATCGGCACGGACACCACGTCGGTCTCCTGGCCCAGCGCCTCCGGCGCCACCTCGGAGAACTTCTTCGCGATCGCCTTGAAGATCTCCCAGTCCGACTTGGAGTCGTAGGCCGGGTCCACCGCCGCCTGCAGCGGGTGGATGAAGGGGTGCATGTCCGAGGTGTTGAGGTCGTTCTTCTCGTACCAGGAGGCCGTGGGCAGCACGATGTCCGCATAGACGGCCGTGGTGGACATGCGGAAGTCGATGGTCACCAGCAGGTCCAGCTTGCCCCGCGGGGCCTCCTCATGCCAGCGCGCCTCCACCGGCTTGGTGCGCCCCTCCTCCCCGAGGTCCTTGCCCATGACGCCGTGATCGGTGCCGAGCAGGTGCTTCAGGAAATACTCGTGCCCCTTGCCGGAGGAGCCCAGCAGGTTGCTGCGCCACACGAAGAGGTTTCGCGGCCAGTTCTCCGGGGCGTCGGGATCCTCGCAGGACATCTCCAGCTCGCCCGACTTCAGCCGCTCGGCGACATACTCCGCCGGCGCCACGCCGGCTTCCTTCGCCGCGCGACCGACCTCCAGCGGGTTGGTCTTCAGCTGCGGGGCCGAAGGCAGCCATCCCATCCGCTCCGCGCGGATGTTGTAGTCGATCAGGCTGATCCCCCAGTCGCCCCTGGGCGCGGTCGGCGACAGGATCTCGTCGGCCTCCAGCGTCTCGTAGCGCCACTGGTCGGTATGCGCGTACCAGGCCGAGGTCGAGTTCATGTGCCGCGGCGGCCGCCCCCAGTCCAGCGCGAAGGCCAGCGGCTGCCAGCCCGTCTGCGGGCGCAGCTTCTCCTGCCCCACATAGTGGCTCCAGCCGCCGCCCGACTGGCCCACACAGCCGCACATCACCAGCATGTTGATGATGCCGCGGTAGCTCATGTCCATGTGGTACCAGTGGTTCAGCCCGGCCCCGAGGATGACCATGGACTTGCCGCCGGTCTTCTCGGCGTTCAGCGCGAACTCCCGCGCCACGGTCGCGATCAGCTCCCGCTTCACGCCCGTGATCTTCTCCGCCCAGGCCGGGGTGCCGGGCACGTCCTCGTCATAGGAGGTCGCGACGCCCTCGCCCCCCAGCCCGCGGTCGAGCCCGTAATTGGCGCAGAACAGGTCGAAGACCGTGGCCACCACCACCTCCCCGTCCTTCGTCTGGATGCGCTTCACGGGAAGGTTCCGGGTCAGCACCTCGGGATGCTCGCGGCTCGCGAAGGTCTCGGCGCCCGCGCCCCCGAAATAGGGGAAGTCCACCCCGGCCACCTCGTCGTGCTGGCCGTCCTCGACCAGCGTCAGGCGCAGCCTGACCTCCGCCTCGCCCGCCCGGGGCTCCAGGTTCCACTCGCCCTGCTCGCCCCAGCGAAAGCCGACCGACCCGTTGGGCGCCACCATGTCGCCGGAGAGCTCGTCCAGCGCGACGGTCTTCCATTCGGGGTTGTTGCTCTCGCCCAGCCCCTCATCCAGGTCGGCCGCCCGCAGGAAGCGCCCGGGCACGAGCCGCCCGTCCTGCTCGTCGAGCCGCACGAGCATCGGCATGTCGGAATAGCGCCGGCAGTAGTCCTCGAAATAGGCCGCCTGCCGGTCCAGGTGGAACTCCCGCAGGATGACGTGGCCGAAGGCGATCGACAGCGCCGCGTCGGTCCCCTGCCGCGGGTTCAGCCACACGTCGCCGAACTTCGCGGCCTCCGAGTAGTCGGGGCAGATCACCGCCGACTTGGTCCCGCGATAGCGCGCCTCGGTGTAGAAATGCGCGTCCGGCGTGCGCGTCTGCGGCACGTTGGAGCCCCAGAGCAGCAGGAACCCCGAATTGTACCAGTCCGCGCTCTCGGGCACGTCGGTCTGCTCGCCCCAGGTCATGGGGCTGGCCGGCGGCAGGTCGCAGTACCAGTCGTAGAAGGACATGCAGGTCCCGCCCAGCAGGCTGAGATACCGCGACCCCGCCGCGTAGCTGACCATCGACATCGCGGGGATCGGCGAGAACCCGAACACCCGGTCAGGCCCGTATCTCTTGGCGGTGTAGGCGTTGGCGGCGGCGACGATCTCCGTCGCCTCGTCCCACTCCGCCCGCACGAAGCCGCCCTTGCCCCGGGTCTCCACGTAGGAGGCCCGCAGCACCGGGTCCTCCTGCAGCTTGGCCCAGGCCTCCACCGGCGAATGCGTCTCGCGCATCTTGCGCCAGGCCTTGACCAGCTTCCCCCGGATCAGCGGCGTCTTCACCCGGTTCGCGCTGTAGAGATACCAGGAGTAGGAGGCCCCCCGCGCGCAGCCCCGCGGCTCGTGATCCGGCAGGTCCGGCCGCGTCCGCGGATAATCCGTCTGCTGCGTCTCCCAGGTGACGATCCCGCTCTTCACGTAGATCTTCCAGGAGCACGAGCCCGTGCAGTTCACCCCGTGGGTGGAGCGCACGATCTTGTCGTGCCGCCAGCGGTTTCTGTAGGTCTCCTCCCAGTCCCGGCTCTCGCGCGTGACCTCGCCGTGGCCGTCCGCGAAGGTCTCCAGCGCCCTGGGCTTGAGGAAGTTCAGTCTGTCGAGAAGATGGCTCATGGCTTTCTCCTGTCGCGCCGGTCAGGCTTGAGCGGGGGCCTGCGCGGCCGGCCCGCGGCCGCGCTCGATGTCGTGAAGCAGCCCGCCCGGGCGGGTGTAGAAGGCCCAGGTCAGGACCAGGCAGACCGCGTAGAAGGCGAGGAAGGCCCACAGCGCCGCCACCGGAGCGCCCGTCATGGCGATCGAGGTGCCGTAGGCCTTGGGGATGAAGAAGGCCCCGTAGGCGGCGATGGCCGAGGTGAAGGCGATGATCGCCGCGCTCTCCCGGTCCGCCTGCCGCCGCCGGGCCTCGGGGTCCAGCTCCGGCATCAGGCGCGGAACCTCCCGGCCCATGATGATCGGGATCATCTGGAAGGTGGAGGCGTTGCCCACCCCGGTCAGGAAGAACAGCGCCATGAAGCAGCCGAAGAAGCCCCAGAAGGCGCCCGGCTGGTCCTTGATCCCCAGGAACAGGATCACCCCGACCACCGCGACCATCATGCCCGCGAAGGTCCAGAAGGTGACCCGCCCGCCGCCGAAGCGGTCGGATATCCAGCCCGTCGCCGCCCGGCTCAGCGCCCCGACCAGGGGGCCGAGGAAGACGAACTGCAGGGACTCGACCTCCGGGAACTGGGTGCGCGCCAGCAGCGGGAACCCGGCCGAGTAGCCGATGAAGCTGCCGAAGGTCCCGGTGTAGAGCACGCACATCAGCCAGTTGTGCTTGCGGGTGAAGATGATCGCCTGCTCGCGGAAGCTCGCCCGCGCGTCGGCGATGTCGTTCATCCCCAGCCAGGCCGCGGCCGTCGCCGCCAGGATGAAGGGCACCCAGACGAAGCCCGCGTTCTGCATCCACAGCCGGCCGCCGTCCGACATCACCTGCGGCTCGCCGCCCAGGGCGCCGAAGACCCCCGCGGTGATGACGATCGGGACCAGGAACTGCATCACGGAGACCCCGAGATTCCCCAGCCCGGCGTTCAGCGCCAGCGCGTTGCCCTTCTCCGCCTTGGGATAGAAGAAGGCGATGTTGGCCATGGAGGAGGCGAAGTTGCCCCCGCCCAGCCCGCACAGCAGCGCCAGCGCCAGGAAGATCAGGAAGGGCGTGTCGGGATTCTGCACCGCGTAGCCGATGCCCAGCGCGGGGGCGAGCAGCGAGGCGGTCGAAAGCGTCGTCCACAGCCGCCCGCCGAAGATCGGCACCATGAAGCTGTAGAAGATCCTCAGCGTCGCCCCCGACAGCCCCGGCAGCGCCGCCAGCCAGAACAGCTGGGAGGCGGTGAAGTCGAAGCCGATGGCCGGCAGCCGCGCCACCACCACCGACCACACCATCCAGACCGAGAAGGCCAGCAGCAGCGCGGGGATCGAGATCCACAGGTTGCGCTTGGCCACCTGCCGGCCCTTCGTCTCCCAGAACTCCGGGTCCTCGGGCCGCCAGTCCTCCAGCACGCGCGGCATGGCGGTGCGCTCGGGGTGGTGGATCTCGCGCATCTCCGGCAGCTCGGGCAGGCGGGACAGCGCCTCGCCCTCCGCCTCGCGCTCCATCATGCGGATGGACAGGTGCATCCAGATCAGCGCCACCGCGACCAGCGCGAAGAGCAGCGCGAAGCAGCTGGTGTAGACGCCGGTGACGTCCAGCAGCCCGCCGAAGGCGATGGGCAGCACGAAGCCCCCCAGCCCGCCGATCATGCCCACCAGGCCGCCCACGGCGCCGACATGGTCGGGGTAGTAGACCGGGATGTGCTTGTAGACCGCCGCCTTGCCCAGGCTCATGAAGAAGCCCAGCACGAACAGCGTGATGACGAAGGGCCACAGCCCCATCTCGGTGGAGAAGACGATCGGCCCCTCCTTGCCGCGGATGACGTAGTCCGTCGGCGGGTAGGAGAGCATGAAGAGCAGGACCAGCGAGAAGCCGAAGGTCCAGTACATCACCGACCGCGCCCCGAAGCGGTCCGACAGATGCCCGCCATAGGCCCGGAACAGCGAGGCCGAGAGCGAGAAGGCCGCCGCGGCCATGCCCGCGGTCTTCACGTCCACGCCGTAGACCTCGATCAGGTAGTGCGGCGTCCACAGCGCCAGCGCCACGAAGGCCCCGAAGACGAAGAAGTAGTAGAGCGAGAAGCGCCAGACCTGCAGGTTCTTCAGCGGCGCGAACTGCTCGGCCAGGCTCGGCCCCTGCACGCCCTCGCGCCGCCGGCGGCTCAGCTCCGGGTCGTCCTTGGCGAAGACGAAGAAGGCCACGCCGGTCAGCGCGATCGCCACCGCCCAGACCTGCGCCACGCCCTGCCAGCCATAGGCGACCATGACGAAGGGGGCGACGAACTTGGTCACCGCGGCCCCGACATTGCCCGCGCCGAACACGCCCAGCGCCGTGCCCTGCCGCTCGGCCGGGTACCAGCGCGAGACATAGGCCACCCCGATGATGAAGCTGCCCCCCGCCAGGCCGATGCCCAGCGCGGCCAGCAGATACATCTCGTAGCTGTCGGCGAAGGTCAGCGCCCAGGTCGCCAGACCCGTCAGGATCATCTGTGCGGAGAACACCAGCCGCCCGCCGTACTTCTCCGTCCACACCCCCAGGATCAGCCGGCTGAGGGAGCCGGTCAGGATCGGCGTGGCGACCAGCAGGCCGAACTCGGACTCGGTCAGCCCCAGCTCCGCCTTTATCTGCACGCCGATGATCGAGAAGATCGTCCACACCGCGAAGCACACGGTGAAGGCGAAGGTGCTCAGCCCCAGCGCCCTCGTCTGGTCGGCCCGGCTCGCGTCGGGTTGTATTGCCATGGGAAACCCCCCTTGGATGGGTCGGCGCCCACGCGTCGCGGCGCCCTCCCCGGTTCTTTCGCGCCCCGGGGCTCGGGCGCGACTTGATCAGGGTCAAGGAAGCGTGTTTTTCCCTTTCACCGCAGCAACTTGCAGAAAAGTTTGGGGTCGCGGCGGGATCTTCTCCGGCGTCTCGCGCGACCTTCGCTTCCGCTTTCGTTGACTTGCGCCGGTCACAGGCTTGATGTTCGTCAAGCAGGCCGCGGAGCCGCGGCGCGGGACGAAGCAGGGGAATCATGCGACCCGACGACCTGCCCCAGATACGCGCGCTGCCCCTCTTCGAGGGCATGAGCGAGCCCGGCTTCGAGACGCTTGTGCGCGGCGCCTACGTCCAGACCTTCCCCCCCGGCGTCGAGCTGATCTCCGAGGGCGACCGCTCCGACTTCCTGCATGTGCTGGTCGAGGGCGCGGTGGAGATGGTCGCCGGCTGGAACGGGCGCGAGACGACGCTCGCCCTCCTGCGCCCCGTGGCGACCTTCATCCTCGCCGCCACGGTCACCGACCTGCCCTACCTGATGTCCGCCCGCACGCTGGAGAAAAGCCGCGTCGCGCTCCTGCCCTCCGAGGACGTGCGCGCCGTCTTCGACGCCGACGCCGACTTCGCCCGCGCCGTGGTGACCGAGCTCGCCACCGGCTACCGCGGCATGGTCAAGCACGCCAAGGACCTCAAGCTGCGCACGGGGCAGGAGCGGCTGGCCAACCACCTCCTGCGCCTGCGCGCAGAGCGCGGCGCCGACAGCTTCGATCTGGGCATGGAGAAGCGCCTGCTCGCCGCCTGCCTCGGGATGACGCCCGAGAACCTCTCGCGCTCCATCCGCGCGCTGGCGGCCTGCGGCGTCACCCTGAACGGCGCCACCGTGACCCTCGACGACCCCGGGAAGCTGGAAAGCCTCGCCCGCCCCTCCCCCTGGATCGACGACCCCGAGAGTTGATCCGGGCGCGCGCATGTAACAACGCGCCGCCCCGCAACGAAGACGTCGGAAGGCCGACCGGCGATCCTGCGCGATCGCGGGGCGGCGCGTCCCGTGCGGAGGCGGCTCATGACCCGGCATGCCCTCTTCGGCGCCCTCCTCGCCGCGGCGATCGCGGGGCCCGCGCTCGCCTTCGCCCAGGCCGCGCCCGAAAGCTGGCTGCGGGAATGGCCGCGCACCGATTTCTCGAACAGCCTCGTCGCCTTCGAGGAGATCTTCTCCGGCGGCCCGCCCAAAGACGGCATCCCCTCCATCGACGCGCCCCGCTTCGATCCGGTCGCCGAGGGCCGCGCCCGCCACGCCGACCGCGAGCCCGTGATGAGCGTGGAGATCGACGGCGACGCGCGGGCCTACCCCCTCTCGATCCTCGTCTGGCACGAGATCGTGAACGACACGGTCGGCGGCGTCCCCGTTGCCGTCACCTTCTGCCCGCTCTGCAACTCCGGCGTCGTGTTCTCCCGCGAGGTGGACGGCGTGGAGACGACCTTCGGCACGACCGGCAAGCTCCGCCGCTCCGACCTCGTCATGTACGACCGCGCGACCGAGAGCTGGTGGCAGCAGTTCGAGGGCCGGGCCATCCTCGGCGCCCGCGCCGGGACCGAGCTGGAGCGTCTGCCCCATCGCCTGGAAAACGTCGCCGACTTCGCCGAACGCCGCCCCGGGGGCCGCATCCTCCGGCCGCCCGAGCCGGCGACCCGCCCCTACGGCCGCAATCCCTACGCAGGCTACGACCAGTCCGCGCGGCCGATGCTCTATCGGGGCGCCTATGACGGTCCGGGCCGCCCGCTCATGCGCGTGGTCGCCGTGAAGGGGCGCGACGAGGCCTGGAGCCTGCCCCTCCTCCGCGAGCGGGGCGTGATCCGCGACGGCGATCTGGAGATCGCCTGGCGGCCCGGCCAGGCCTCGGCGCTCGACGCCGGCCGGATCGCCGAGGGCCGCGACGTCGGCTCGGTCACCGTCCGCCGGCGCGGCGCCGACGGCGTCTGGCGGGACGCGGTTCACGACATCCCCTTCGCCTTCGCGTTCCGGGCCTTCCGGCCCGACGCGCCCATCCGCCACCTCGACTGACCCGCAACCGACCCAGGAGGTCCCCATGTTCCGACTTGCCGCACTGATGCTGAGCGCCCTGCTCCTCGCCGCCCCCGCCTCCGCGCTGGAGGACCGGGAGGGATGGCGCGTCCACGACACCGGAAAGACCTACGAAACCCTGCTCGCCGATCTCAAGGACGCCATCAAGGCGGAGAAGATGGGGCTGGTGACCGAGGCCGGCCCGACCGAGGCCGCGGCGTCCCAGGGCGTCACGATCCCCGGCAACCGCGTGGTCGGCGTGTTCCGCCCCGATTTCGCGGTGCGCGCCCTGGAGGCGAGCGAGGCGTCCATGATCGAGGCCCCGATCCGCTTCTACGTCACCGAGAACGCCGACGGGACCGCGACGCTCTCCTACAAGACCCCCGGCCACGTCTTCGCGCCCTATGCCGAGGAGGGCGGCGAGGCGCTCGCCGAGGTCGCCGCCGAGCTCGACGCGATCTTCGAGGCCATCGCCGCGCGCGCCGTCGAATAGGCCCCGGGGGCCGTTCCGCCCCGCCTTCGGCCTTCGCTGCGCGACGAGGCGGAAGCGGCGCGGCCGGGCGCGCAAGGCCCGGCCGCGCCGGGACTCACGCCGCCAGCCGGTGCGCGGCGAAGGCCTCGTCCACCTCCGTGCCGGCGACATGGTTGGTGTAGTTCGAGAACGTCTTCACCCCCATGGCGAGGATGATCCCGAAGACGTGCTTCTGCTCGAACCCGGCCTCCAGGAACGCCTGCACGTCGGCGCGCGAGGGCATCCCCCGGCTCTGCACCATGCGGCGCGTGAAGGCGGCCAGCGCGTCCAGCTTCGGATCGGGCAGCGCGCGGCCGTCGCGCAGGGCGGCGAGACTGTCGGCGGGCACCTTCGAGGCCTTCTCGGCGATCATGGAATGGGCGGCGACGCAGTAGTCGCAGCCGTTCTCCAGGCTGATCGCGAGGAAGACGACCTCCTGCTCGGGCGGCGTGAACCCGGCGCCGGAGCGGAAGCCCTCGTAGCCCGACATGTAGGTCTCCAGCAGCTCCGGCAGCTGGGCCATGTTGGCGTACATGTTGGGCACGAAGCCGAGGCGCTCCTTCGCCCTGTTCAGCAGCTCCGCGGCCTTCGGCTCCGCGCTTTCCGGGGTAAGCGTCACGAGGTCGAGAACGGCTTGGTCGCTCATGGCGATGCTCCTTGTATCCGTTGGAACGATCATTCCATAATAGAGTCGAAGGCGGCTGGCGAGGACCTTTCTGGAATGATCAGTTCAAAAAACATTGAGGCGCCCGCGAAGGCCCGGCCGCGCGGACGTCCGCCGCGCACGGGCCGGGACGCGGGGCTGGAGGCGGCCATGCGGCTGTTCTGGCGCCAGGGCTACGAGGCGACCTCGATCGGGGCGCTGACGCAGGCGACGGGCCTCAACCGGTCGAGCCTCTACAACGCCTGGGGCGACAAGCGCGGCCTGTTTCTCGCGGCGGTGGAGCGCTACGCGGCCACCCGCCTCGGCCCCGTCGCCGCGGCGCTCGACGGCGGCGGCCCGCTCAGGTCGGACCTGCTGGCCTTCTACGCGGCCGTCGCGGACCTGGCCGAGGCCGACGGGGAGCAGCGGGGCTGCCTGATCTCCTGCGCGCTCGCCGACGCGGCGGGACCCGACCCGGAGATGCGCGAGGAGCTCCGCCGCCGCTTCGACGCGCTGGAGGCCCGCCTCGCGGCCCGGCTCGAAGCCGCCCGGCCCGGCAAGATCGCCGCGGACGTCCCGCCGGCCGCGCTGGCCTCGGTTCTGGCGGCGACGGCCCGGGGCATGATGCTGCGCGCCCGCGCCGGCGCCCCGCGCACGGAGCTGGAGACGATCGGCCGGACCGCGGCGACGCTCGCCGCAGGCCCCGGCTGACCGCCCCCGGGGAGGCGGGATGGACCTGAACGGCGCGCAAGACCCGGAAGCCGCCCGGCCCCCGGCCGGCGCCGACGCCGCCCCCCTCGCCCGCCTCGAATCCTTCATCCTGGGGGAGCGCCCCCCGGCGCGCGTCAGCCCCCGCACGCAGGCCGACATCCGCAGGCTGCAGCGGTCGAGCGAGATCCTCGTCTGCTGGATCCAGTTCGCCGCCATCGCCTTCTTCGGACTGGTCTACGCCATCACGCCGAAGGCTTTCCCGCCCTCCGTGCCGTTCGAGCCCGTCCCCGCCGTGCTCGGCCTCTACGCGATCGTGACCGCGCTGCGCCTGCAGCTTTCGCGGGCCGGGCGGCTGACCGGAACCCTGCGCGTCGCCTCGGCCGTGATCGACGTGACGGTGCTGATGGTCACGATCTGGAGCTTCCACCTGCAATACGGCGTGGCCCCGGCCGTCTATCTCAAGGCGCCGACGCTGCTCTACGCCTTCATCCTGATCGCGCTGCGCACCCTGCGGCTCGAGGCGGGCCTGGTGCTGGCGACCGGCGCCGCGGCCATCCTCGGCTGGGCCGCCCTGTTCGGCTACGCGCTGGCGGAGGCCGGCGCGGGCGCGGTCACGCGCGACTGGGCGGAGGCCATGACCACCGCGCGCATCCTGATCGGGGCGGAGGTGGACAAGCTCCTCGCCATCGGCGCAGTGACGATGGTGCTCGCCGTCGCGGTCGAGCGGGCGCGCCGCCTGATGATCCGCGCGGCGGCGGAGCGTCGGGCGACCGAGGACCTCTCCCGCTTCTTCGCCCCCGGCGTCGCGGAGGCGATCCGGCAGGCCGATCTCGACCTCGCCCGCCCCGGCGCCCTGCGCGAGGCCACGGTGCTGATGGCGGACCTGCAGGGCTTCAGCGAAACCGCCGGGCGCCTCTCGCCCGAGGACACCGTGGCGCTGCTGTCCGAGTATCACGGCCGCGTGGTGCCGATCATCCACCGCCACGGCGGGGACATCGACAAGTATCTGGGCGACGGCATCCTCGCCACCTTCGGCGCGGTGCGCCGGGGCGAGGGGCACGCCGCGCGCGGGATGGCCGCGCTGCGCGAGCTGCTGGCGGAGGGGGAGCGCTGGCGCCGTGCGCGCGCGGCGCGCGGCCTGCCCGCCCCGGCCGTCTGCGCGGCGATCGACAGCGGCGAGGTCACGCTGGGCATCGTCGGGGAGGACGGCCGCTACGAGTTCACCATCATCGGCGAGGTGGTGAACCGCGTGGCCAAGCTCGACAAGCACGGCCGCGCCCTCGGGGTGCGCGGGGTGGCGACCGCGGCCCTGTTCGAGGCCGCCGGCCGCCCCGACGCCCCCGGCTTCGAGCTGCGCCCCGCGCCCCCGCCCGCCTCCGGCCCCGCCGCGGGCATGGCCTTGGTGACGTTCGACCTGCCGCGGCAGGCGGGCGGCGCCCTCCTCACCAGCTGAGCGCGCGCGCGCCGACCGCCGCCCCGGCGATCGCGCTGAGGCCGATGGCGCCGCCATAGCCCAGCGAGACGAGCAGCAGATCGTCGGCGGGACAGTGCAGCGCATAGGCGACGGCCCCCAGGGCGCCGGAGGCGAGGCCGGCCGCCGCCCCGGCCGCCGCGGGCCGCGTCGGCGCGCCGGTCCGCAGCACCGCCATCGCCGCGGCCAGCAGCGGCGCGGCCAGCGCCAGGATCGGCCATGTGCAGCGGATCGCGCCCTCCACGGCGGCGCCGAGCGGCGCCAGCGACTCCGCCCGCAGCACCAGCGCGGCCGCCACGCCCGCCACGCCGGCCGCCGCCGCGATCGACAGCGGGCAGAGCTGGCGGCGCAGGCCCGGGCGGGCCAGCCGCGCGGCGATCCGCGCCGCCGCCATCGCCAGCACGAGGCCGCCCAGGAACTTCAGCGCGCCCACCCCGGTCAGCGCGTAGCCGCCCAGGCCCGGCCGCAGGCCGAACAGCTCCAGCACGGCGAAGCAGCACGCCAGGAACGCGGCCGGCAGGGCCAGCGCGAGGCCCAGCTCGGCGGAGGGGCGGCGCGGCGCGGCTCCGTCGGCCGCAAGCTCGCGGATCAGGTCGTCGGTGTTCAACTCAGCTCTCCTTCGCGGCGGCGTCCGCGGGGTCGGCGGCGAGGCGGGACAGGCGCGCGAGCCCCCGGTGGAAGGCCACGCGCACCGAGCCCTCGCTGATCGACAGCCGCGCCGCGGCCCCCGCGACGCTCATCCCGTCCAGCGACAGGGCCTCCACCACGCCGCGCTCGCGCGCGGGCAGGCGGGCGACCAGCGTCTCGGCGTCGCGCGCGGCGCCATGCGGCGCGCCGGCCGGGGCGGCGAGGCGGTCGGCCATCTCCTCCACCGGCCGGTCATGCGCGCGCCGCCGGCTGCGGCCCAGGCTGCGCGCGGCGTCCAGCATCCGGTAGCGGGCGATGGCCCGGATCCAGGGGGTGATCGGCCGCTCCGCATCCCAGGTGTCGCGCTTGACGTGCAGGGCGATCAGCGCCTCCTGCACCACGTCCTCCACCTCCTCCGGCCCGAAGCCCATGGCGCCCAGGCGCGCGCGGACCATCGCGCGCATCATCTCCGCCGCCTCCCGCAGCAGCGACTCGTAGGCCGCGGAATCCCCCCTGCGCGCCG
>JBNJGE010000084.1:0-13183 GCA_051747505.1 Pseudomonadota bacterium
CGTCGCGCCCTGCGCTCATCGCGTCCTCATTCCCCGGCCTTCTGGCCGATGACCTGCGGGTAGTTGCGCACATGCTGGCGCAGCACCTCGTCGCGCGGCCCGAAGGCCTTGCGCACCCCGTCCTCCATCATCAGCAGCAGGTCGCACTGCTGGATGGCCGCGGGGCGGTGGGCCATGATGATCACCGCCTTGCCCCGCGCCTTGAGGTCCGCGATCGCCCGGTTCAGCGAGTCCGACCCCGAGGCGTCGAGATTCGAGTTCGGCTCGTCAAGGATCACCACCGCCGGGTCCCCGTAGAGCGCGCGGGCCAGCCCGATGCGCTGGCGCTGCCCGCCCGACAGCTTCCCGCCGTTCGCCGCCACCTGGTAGTCGTAGCCGCCGGGCAGCCGGGTGATCATCTCGTGCGCCCCGGCGCGCTTCGCGGCGTCCACCACGGCCTGCGAATCCGGCGCCACGGCCATGCGCGCGATGTTCTCGGCCACCGTGCCGTCGAACAGCGCGACCTCCTGGGGCAGGTAGCCGACATGCCGGCCCAGATCCGCGTCCGCGTACTGGTCCAGCGCCGCGCCGTCGAGGCGCACCACCCCCGCCGCCGGCTGCCAGATGCCCGTCAGCGCGCGCGCCAGCGTGGACTTGCCGGAGGCCGAGGGGCCGATCACCCCCAGCGCCTGCCCCGGCTCCAGCCGGAAGGAGACCATGCGAATCGCCGCCGTCTGCTCGCCCGGCGGCACCACCGTCACCTGCTGCGCCTCCAGGATGGGGCGCGGGTCGGGCAGCTTCGTCTTCGGCCCCTGCGCGGGCGTCCTGTCCAGCAGCTCGCACAGCGAGCGCCAGCCCTGCACGGCCCGCTGGACCATCGCCCACTGCCCGATCGCCTGCTCGATCGGCGCCAGCGCCCGGCCCAGCAGGATGGAGCCGGCGATCATCATCCCCGGGGTCAGCTCGCCCCCGATCACCAGCCAGGCGCCCAGCCCCAGCATCATCGACTGCAGGAAGAAGCGCAGCGTCTTGGAGGCGGTGGAGAACACGCCCGTGCGGTCCGAGGCCGAAATGGTCGTCTCCAGCGACCGGCCCCGCAGCCCCTGCCAGCGCGCCAGCGCCGCGGGCCGCATGCCCAGCCCCTGCACCGTCTCCCCCGCGTGGCGCAGGGATTCGGTGAAGCCTTCGGACTGGGCGGAGGCCTGGCTCGCCTCCGTCTGCAGCCGCCGGGAGAACGCCTGATTGAGCCAGGTCAGCGCGATGAGCAGCGCCGCGCCGGCCAGCGCCAGCACGCCCAGCAGCCAGTGAAAGGAGAAGATCGCCAGCATGAAGACCGGCGTCCACGGGATGTCGAACACCGCGAAGGGCGCCGGCCCCGACAGCAGCCGCTGGATCGATTCCAGGTCGCGCAGCCCCGTCGCCGGCTTCGCCCGCTCCACCGGAGAGATCGAGCGGCGCAGGATCGCCTCGAAGACCCGCCCGTCCAGCTTCGCCTGGAACCGCGCCCCCGTCCGGGCCAGCACCCGCCCGCGGGAGTAGTCGAGCACGCCCATCATCAGGAACAGGAAGGAGACGATGACGACCAGCGCCACCAGCGTCGCCTCCGAGCGCGAGGCCAGCACCCGGTCATAGACCTGGAGCATGAAGATCGGCCCGGTCAGCATCAGAAGGTTAACGAAGAAGCTGAAAAGCCCGACCGCCCAGAACAGCCGCCGGCCCTCCTTCAGCACGCCGCGCAGCTCGTCGCGTCCCGCGCCTCCGTGTCCGCCCTGTCCGCGCAAGCCTGCCGCCTTTCGTCGCCTGCGGCCGGGCCGCCGTCGGCCTGGCCCGCTCCGTCGCTCGCCCCCGGCCGCGCGCCGGACGCTTCCTTTTACGGCGCCGCCGCCGGCCTTGCCAGAGCGACGCCTCCGCGCGCCCCGGCCCCCGCTTGTTTCCCGGCCGCAACAGCCTGCGCGCCCCGCAGACTGCGCCTGCCGGCGTTGATTGCGCATTAACCGCCTCTGCCCTATGAGCCTCGATCGACCCCGCTTGCGCATCCCGAGTCTCGCCGAGGCCACGTGACCCTGCCAACTTCCGCCAGGACGCTTTCCCGGACGCTCGCCGCCCTCGCCGCGGCGGCGCTGCTGTCCGGCTGCGCCGTCGCCCCGACCGAGGAGGGCGGCGTCGCCGACCCGTGGGAGGGGACGAACCGCGAATTGCACGCCTTCAACAAGGGCCTGGACACGGCCCTGCTGCGCCCCACCGCCGTGGTCTACGACACGGTGACGCCCGGCCTCGTGCGCCTGCTGGTCTCCAACGGCCTCAACATGCTGGAGCTGCCGGCGGTGTTCGTGAACCGCGTCCTTCAGGGGGAGCCCCGGCTCGCGCTGCGCGCCGCCGGCCGCTTCGGGATCAACGTCGTCTTCGGCGGCGGCCTGCTGGACCCGGCCACCGAGTTCGGCCTGCCGCAGGAGGATACCGATCTCGGCGTCACCTTCGCCCGATGGGGCGTGGAGGAGGGCGTCTATCACGAGCTTCCCCTGCTCGGCCCCGCCACCAGCCGCGACGCGGCCGGCCGCGTGCTGGAGATCGCGCTCGACCCGTTCGGCTTCGTCACCGGCGTCCCCGCCATGGAGGCGCTGGGCCCGAGCGCGGCGGCGCTCGGCGTGCTCGAGGTCCGCAGCGACAACCTCAACGCCATCGACCGCGTCCTCTACGAGAGCGAGGACAGCTACGTGGCGTCGCGCAGCGTCTATATCCAGCGCCGCCGGCGCACGGTGGCGGGCGGGCCGACGGCCGAGTCGCTGCCCGACGTCTACGGCGACTGAGGCGGCCCGCCCGCCCACCGTCACCCGCGCAGCCGAGAACGAAGGGAACGCCATGATCGCGACGCGACGACAGCTTCTGACCGGCCTGGCCGCGGCGGCGCTCTGGGCTCTCGCCCCGCGCCCGGCCGCCGCCCTGACCGAGGAGGAGGCGCGCGAGTTCGTGCGCCGCGTCGCCGCCGAGGTCACGGAGCTCGTCCAGTCCGGCGGCTCCGCGCAGGAGCAGGCGAAGCGCTTCACCGGAATCTTCACCCGCTACGCCGACGCCGACCAAGTGGCCCGCTTCGTCATGGGCCGGACCTGGCGGACCATGACCGAGGATCAGCAGGCCCGCTTCCGCGACGCCTTCGTCGACTATGTCGGGCGCGTCTACGCCAGCCTCCTGGAGGACTATGAGGGCCAGACGCTGGAGGTCAACGGCGCCAAGGATTTCGGCCAGAAGGGCATCCTGGTCACCTCCATCGCCAGGGGGGCCGGGGTGGAGAACTCGGAGGTCGAGTGGCTGATCTCCGACCGCGGGGGCGGCGGGCCGAAGGTCATCGACATCACGGCGGAGGGCGTCTCCCTCCTGCAGTCCCAGCGCCAGGAGTTCGCCGCGATCCTCGACAGGCGCGGCGGCGACGTGGACGCCTTCATCTCCGACCTTTCCTCGGGCGGGGTCTCCCCTCCGGGCTGACCTTTCAGATCTCCGGCCGCGCCCCTCGGCCCATCGCCGACAGCCCCGCCGCGATCCGCCCGAAGGCCTCCGCCGCCTGGTCCGAGATCCGCCGCGCGCGCAGGAAGCCGTGCACCAGCCCCGGCTCCTCCACCGACAGCGCCTGGCCGCCCGCCGCCAGGATCCGGTCCCGGTACGCCTTCCCGTCATCGGCCAGCGGATCGCACTGCGCGTTGACGCAGAGCGTGATCGGCAGCCCGGCGAAGTCGTCGTCCCGCAGCGGATAGGCCCGCGGGTCCCGCTCCGGGATCAGGCTCATGTCCCGCTGCGAATGATAGAAGGCCCGGTCGGCGCGCGAGAGCATCGGCGCGTCCGCGTGCAGCGCGTAGCTCCCCCGCGTCGGATCGCCGCCGAGGCTGGGATAGATCAGCACCTGCCCCGAGGGCGCATGCGCCCGCCCCCGCGCCGCATGACACACCGCTGCAGCGAGCGTCGCGCCCGCGCTGTCGCCCGCCACCAGCAGCCGGCGCCCCGCGCCCGTCGCCTCCTGCGAGGCCGCCCAGTCCCAGGCCGCGAAGGCGTCGTCGAAATGCGCCGGGAACTGGAACTCCGGCGCCATGCGGTAATCGACGGAGACCACCTCGAACCCCGTGCGCGCGCACAGTTCCGCGCAGACGTCGTCATGGCTCTCCAGCCCGCCGACGACGAAGCCGCCTCCGTGGAAGTAGAGCACCAGCGCCGCGCCGTCACGCGCGGGCGGCGAATACCGCCGCAGGGGGATCTCCCCGTGCGGCCCGCTGATCTCCAGGTCCTCGGTCTCCACCCCTTCGGGCCGCCCCGCGTTGAAATGCCGGCACACCGCGTCATAGGCCGCCCGCCGCGCCTCGACGCTGCCCGCCGAGCCGTCCGGCCCCATGATCTCCTGCGTCTGGCGGATGAACTCCCGCGTCTGCGCGTCGATGATCCAGTCGTAATCCGGCGCCGGCTCGTTCATCCTGTCGCTCCTCCCTGCTTCGCCCCGATCCAACCGGATCGCGCGAGCCGCGGCAACACGCTTTCCGCGGCCTCCCGCCTCCGCTAGGCTCGCGCCCGAACGGGAGGGAGACGCCCATGCAGGCGGTGTTCGACGCGCGCCAACGCGCCCACGATCCGCGCAACTTTCTGGTCCGGGGCCAGGTCCGCCGGAGCCCGGAGCAGCCCGAGCGCGCCGAGCGTCTGCTCGCCGGCGTCCGCGCCGCCGGCCTGGAGGTCGTCGCCCCCGCCGACTACGGCCTCGGCCCGCTGGCCGCCGTCCACACCGCCGAATACCTCCAGTTCCTCCAGACGATCCACGCTCGCTGGTCGGCGCTGCCCGGGGCGGGCGAGGAGGTGATCCCCAACATCCACCCCGACCGCCGCGCCGCCAGCTACCCCAGCTCCCCCGCCGGCCAGGCCGGCTGGCACCAGCAGGACACCGGCTGCCCCATCGGCCCGAACACCTGGGAGAGCGCCTACTGGTCCGCCCAGTCCGCGCTGACGGGCGCCGAGCTCGTCCTGGAGGGCGAGCCCTCCGCCTACGCCCTGTGCCGCCCGCCCGGCCACCACGCCTTCGCCGACATGGCCGGCGGCTTCTGCTTCCTCAACGCGACGGCCATCGCCGCCCAGCGCCTGCGCGAGGCCGGCCGCCGCCCCGCGATCCTCGATCTCGACGTCCATCACGGCAACGGAACCCAGGGCATCTTCTGGTCGCGCGGGGACGTGCTCACCGTCTCCCTCCACCGCGACCCCGACGCCTACTACCCCTTCTTCTGGGGCCACGCCTCCGAGCGCGGGGCCGGCGCGGGGGAGGGCTTCAACCTCAACCTCCCCCTCCCGACGGACACCTCCGACGCCGCCTATCTGGAGGCCCTCGAGCCCGCCTTCGCCCGCATCCGCGCCTTCGGCGCCGACGCGCTGGTGATCGCGCTGGGCCTCGACGCATTCGAGGGCGACCCCCTCGAGGGCCTGCGCGTGACCACCGAAGGCTTCGAGCGCATCGGCGAGGCGACCGGCGGCCTCGGCCTGCCCACTCTGATCGTGCAGGAGGGCGGCTATCTCTGCGACGCGCTGGCCGACAACCTCACGCGCTTTCTCACCGGCTTCCGCGCGGCCTCCGCCCCGCGCGTCGCCGTGTGAGCCATTGATCCAGAACAAGGCCCGCCGCCCGCGGGGGCGGTAACCCATGGCAACCATTTGCGAGACGAAGCGGGGAGCGAGCCCATGTCGATCAAGACCCTCACGGTGTTCCTGGACCAGTCCGAGGCTTCGGAGGCCCGGCTCGACACCGCCTGCGCCATGGCTCGCGCCCGCGACGCCCATCTGGTCGCCGTGGCCTGCGTGCGCCAGATCGACGTGGGCGTCTACGCCATGCCCGGCGCCGAGATGGCCCTTGACCTCGCCAGCATCGACCAGTCGCGCGAGCAGGCCCGCGCGCTCGCCAAGAAGGCCGGGGAGCAGATCCAGCGCCAGGGCCTCACCCCCGACACCCGCTGGGCCTCCTCCATCGCCGCGGGGCTGGAGGAGACCGCCGCCCGCGCCGCCCGTCACTGCGACGTCGCCATCCTCGGCCCCGTCGGCGGCGACGGCCCCGAGGCCGAGGTGGCCGACGCGGTGCTGGAGGGCGTCCTGTTCTCCTCCGGCCGTCCCGCCCTCGTCGTTCCCACCGAATGGAAGAGCGGCAAGATCGGCACGAAGATCATGCTCGCCTGGGACGGCAGCCGGGTCGCCACCCGCGCCCTGCACGACGCCATGCCCTTCATCGAGGCCGCCGGCGCCTGCACGGTGGCCATCGTGGATCCGGAGCCCGGCTCCGGCGACGTGGGAGAGGAGCCGGGCGCCGACATCGCCGCCGTCATCGCCCGCCACGGGGTGGAGACGGAGGTCGTCTCGCTGGCCAGCGCCGGCGCCAGCACCGCCGAGCGGCTGATGACCACCGCCGCTGACATGGGCGCCGACCTGCTGGTGATGGGCGGCTACGGCCACTCCCGCTGGCGCGAGGCCCTGTTCTCCGGCGTCAGCCGCGAGGTCCTCGAGGCCCCGCGCGTCCCGGTCCTGATGTCCCACTGACCTTCAGGGGGCGGGCCTCCGCCCCCTGACGCGGCCGACCCCGGCTCCGGCGCGGGCGCGCGTGTTCCATCGACGCCCGCCGCCCGGCGGCACGACGCCGGCCGTCAGGCGAACACCACGACCCTGCGAGAGAGCGGATGCCCGAAGACGCCCAGCAGACCGCCGTCCACGCCCTGCCGGTCGAGGACGCCTTCCGCGCGCTCGAGGCGACCCCCGAGGGCCTGTCCTCCGACGAGGCCGCCCGCCGCCTGGAGGCCCACGGCCCCAACCGCCTCCCCGAGCCGCCCAGGCGCGGCCCCCTCCGCCGCTTCCTCGCCCACTTCCACAACATCCTGATCTACGTCCTGATCGCTTCCGCGATCGTCACCGCCGCCCTCCAGCACTGGGTGGACACCGGCGTCATCCTCGCCGTCGTCGTCGTCAACGCCATCATCGGCTTCGTGCAGGAGGGCCGGGCGGAGCAGGCGATGGCCGCCATCCGCGGCATGCTCGCCCCCCGCTCCGCCGTCCTGCGCGACGGCCGCCGCCACAGCGTCGACGCCGCCGACCTCGTCCCCGGCGACATCGTCCTGCTGGAGGCCGGCGACCGCGCCCCCGCCGACATCCGCCTGACGGAGGCCCGCGGCCTGAAGGCCGAGGAGGCCATCCTCACCGGCGAATCCGTCCCCGTGGACAAGGCCCCCGCCCCCGCGCCCGAAGACGCGCCACTGGGCGACCGCAGCTCCATGCTCTTCAGCGGCACCCTCGTCGCCGCCGGCGCGGGCCGCGGCGTGGTCGCCGCCACCGGCGCCGCCACCCAGATCGGCCGCATCAGCGGCATGCTCTCGCGCGTGGAGACCCTGACCACCCCCCTCGTGCGCCAGATGGACCTCTTCGCCCGCTGGCTCACCGTCTTCATCCTGCTCGTCGCCGGCGCCCTGCTCGCCTACGGCTACTATGTGGGCCACCTCCCCTTCTCCGAGCTCTTCATGGCGGTCGTCGGCCTCTCCGTCGCCGCGATCCCTGAGGGGCTGCCGGCGGTCCTGACGATCACGCTCGCCGTCGGCGTCCAGGCCATGGCCCGGCGCAACGCCATCGTCCGCCGTCTGCCCGCCATCGAGACGCTGGGCTCCGTCTCCGTCATCTGCTCCGACAAGACGGGCACGCTCACCCGCAACGAGATGATGGCCGCCACGCTGGCCACCGCCGAGGACCTCTACGCCGTCTCCGGCGAGGGTTACGCCCCCGAGGGCGCCGTGCGCTGGCGCGACGCCGACGCCCACCCCTCCGAGCACGCCGTGCTCATGGAATTCGCCCGCGCCGCCGGCCTGTGCAACGACGCCGCCCTCCACGCCAGCGAACGGGAATGGCGCGTCGAGGGCGACCCGATGGAAGGCGCCCTCCTGGCGCTCGCCGGCAAGATCACCCGCGCGGGCCACGAGCCCTTCCGCGAGTGGACCCGCACCGACGAGATCCCCTTCGACGCCGCCCACCGCTACATGGCCGTCCTGCACCACGACCACGCGGGCCACGCCGCCATCCACGTCAAGGGCGCGCCCGAGGCCGTGCTCGCCATGTGCGCCGACCAGCGCGCCCCCGGCGGATCAACCACGCCCCTCGACCCCGAGGCCTGGCACGAACAGGTCGAGGCGCTGGCCGCCGAGGGCCAGCGCGTCATCGCCGTCGCCGTGCGCGACATGCCCCAGGACCACACCGTCCTCAACAAGGCCGATATCGAGGGCCGCCTGACGCTCATCGGCCTCGTCGGCCTGATCGACCCGCCGCGGCCGGAGGCCGTGGACGCCGTGGCCGAGTGCCACGCCGCCGGCATCCGCGTGAAGATGATCACCGGCGACCACGCCGCCACCGCCCGCGCCATCGCCGGGCGCATCGGCCTGAAGAACGCCGAGCGCGTCCTGACCGGCGCCGACATCGACGCCATGGACGACGCCGCCCTCAGCGAAACGGCGGCCACCACCGACATCTTCGCCCGCACCTCCCCCGCTCACAAGCTGCGCCTCGTCACCGCGTTGCAGGCCCGCGGCCTGACCGTGGCGATGACCGGCGACGGCGTGAACGACGCCCCTGCGCTCAAGCGCGCCGACGCCGGCGTCGCCATGGGCCGCAAGGGCAGCGAGGCCGCCAAGGAGGCCGCCGAGCTCGTGCTCGCCGACGACAACTTCGCCTCCATCGCCGCCGCGGTGCGCGAGGGCCGGACCGTCTACGACAACATCAAGAAGGTCATCAGCTGGACCCTGCCGACAAACGCCGGCGAGGCGCTGACCATCATCGTCGCCCTCTTCGCCGGCATGGCCCTGCCCATCACCGCCGTGCAGATTCTCTGGGTGAACCTGATCACCGCCGTGACCCTAGGCCTCGCGCTCGCCTTCGAGCCCTCCGAGCCCGGCACGATGCGCCGCCCCCCGCGCCCGCGCCACGAGCCGCTGCTGACCGGCGGCCTCGTCTGGCACATCGCCCTCGTCTCCACCCTGTTCCTGGCGGCGGTCTTCGGCGTCTACGCGTATGCGGTGGACCAGGGCCACCCGCAGGCGCTCGCCCAGACCATGGCGATGAACACGCTGGTGGTGCTGGAGATCTTCCACCTCTTCTTCATCCGCAACATCCACGGCGCCTCGCTGACCTGGGCCGCCGCCCGCGGCACGCCCGTGGTCTGGGCCTGCGTCATCGTCGTGACCGCCGCGCAGTTCGCCATCACCTACCTGCCGCCCCTGCAGGCTGTCTTCGGCACGCGCCCCGTCCCCCTTGCGGACGGTCTGCTGATCGTCGCCCTCGGCGCCGTCTTCTTCGCCCTGATCGAGACGGAGAAGCAGATGCGCCTCGCCTTCCGCCGTCCCCCGCCGGCGCCCGGCCCCGCCTGACACCTGGGCCGTCGTCCCAGCAGGCCCGCGCCGCGGTGCGAGGGCAGGGCGCCCGCCGGCGCCTCCGGGCGCGACGGCGAGGCCTCAGACCGCCACCGAGTGCCGCGCCTCCCCGCGATCCAGATACGCGTCGAAGGCCGAGGCCGCGACCCGCACCAGCGGCCGCCCCCGCTCCGTCATCCGCACCCGGCCGCCCGAGACCTCCACCAGCCCGTCCGCGCGCATCTCCTCCAGCCGGCCCAGAGCGTCCTCCGCCCAGCCCTCCGGCGCCCCGAGCGCCCGGCCCACGGCTTCCGCGTCCACCTCGAAATCGCACATCAGCCGCTCGATCACCGCCCCGCGCCAGCGGTCCTCCGCCGTGATCTCGCGGCCCTTCAGCACCGGAAGCCGCCCCGCCCCGATCTCCCGCGCCCAGGCGCCCGTCTCCGCGACGTTCTGCACGTAGCCCGAGGGCGTGCGCCCGATCGCCGTCGCCCCCAGCCCCAGCAGCGTCTCCGCCTGATCGGTGGTGTAGCCCTGGAAGTTGCGCCGCAGCCGCCCCTCGCGCGCGGCGACCGCCATCGCATCCTCGGGCAGGGCGAAGTGATCCAGCCCGATCTTCAGATAGCCCAGCGCCTCAAGCTCCGCCGCCGCGGCCTCCGCCTGCGCGGCGCGCGCCTCGGCGCCGGGCAGCGCCTCCTCCGGGATCATCCGCTGGTTCTTCGCCATCCAGGGCACATGCGCGTAGCCGAACAGGGCGATCCGCCCCGGCCCCATCTCCGCGGCCAGCCGCACCGTGCGCACCAGCGTCTCGACGGTCTGATACGGCAGCCCGTAGATCAGGTCGAAATTGATCTCGCTCACGCCCGCGCGCCGCAGCCCGCCCACGGCCTCCGCCACCATCTCCGGCGGCTGCACCCGGTTGATCGCCTCCTGCACCTTCGGGTCGAACTCCTGCACCCCGAAGCTCGCCCGCGTGAAGCCCTGCGCCCCGATCTCCGCCGCCATCTCCGCCGTCAGCGTGCGCGGATCGCTCTCGATCGCCAGCTCCGCCCTGTCGCCGATCGCGAAGCGCCCCCGCACCGTGTCCATCACCCGCGCGAAATCCGCGGGCTCCAGCGCCGTCGGCGTGCCCCCGCCCCAGTGCAGATGGCTCACCGCCATCCGCGCGGGCAGGGCGCCCGCCAGCAGCTCCGCCTCCCGCTCCAGGTCCCGCGCATAGGCCTCCACCGGCCCGTAGCGCCGCGCCAGCTTCATGTTGCAGCCGCAGTACCAGCACATCTGCCGGCAGAACGGGACATGCAGGTAGAGCGAGACCGGCGCCGCCGGGTCCACCGCCCCCAGCCACTCCCGATACGTCGCCTCCGCGAACCCCTTCCGGAAATGCGGCGCGGTCGGGTAGCTGGTGTAGCGCGGCGCGGCGCGGCGGGCGTAGCGGGCGAGCACGGGGTCCATGGCGGCCTCCCTTTCCGGTCGCCCCTGCCTACTCCCGCGCCCCGCGCCCGTGGCATGACCTGAATCAAGCCCCCGCCCTTGACCCCGCCCGCCCGGCGGAGTGCAAAGGGCGCGGCGAACAGGAAAGGACAGGGCGCATGCGCGATCTCGAAGGGCTTCTGGTGGTCTCCGTCGAACAGGCCGTCGCGGCCCCCTACGCCTCCTCCCGGCTGGCCGACGCCGGTGCCCGCGTGGTCAAGGTCGAGCGCCCCGAGGGAGACTTCGCCCGCAACTACGACCGCCTCGTGGAAGGCCAGAGCGCCTATTTCGTCTGGCTCAACCGCGGCAAGGAGTCCGTCCGCCTCGACCTCAAGACGCCGGAGGACCACGCGCTGCTCGCCCGGATGCTGGAAAGGGCGGACGTCTTCATCCAGAACCTCGCCCCCGGCGCCGCCGCCCGCCTCGGCTTCGGCGCCGAGGCGCTGCGCGCGAAGCGCCCCGAGCTCATCTGCTGCTCCATCTCCGGCTACGGGGAGGCCGGCCCCCGCCGCGACCAGAAGGCCTACGACCTCCTCATCCAGGCGGAGACGGGGCTCGCCTCCATCACCGGCACGCCGGACGGCCCCGCCCGCGTCGGCGTCTCCGTCTGCGACATCGCCGCGGGCGTGAGCGCCTACGGCGCCATCCTGCGCGCCCTTCTGGGGCGCGCGCGCACGGGGCAGGGCCGCAGCATCGAGGTCTCGCTCTTCCACGCCATGGCCGACTGGATGAACGTCCCCTACCTCCAGGCCCGCTACGGCGGAAAGCCCCCGAAGCGGGAGGGGCTGCGCCACCCCACCATAGCCCCCTACGGCGTCTTCCCCGCCTCCGACGGCGCCATCCTCATCTCCATCCAGAACGAGCGGGAGTGGAAATCGCTCTGCGAGCAGGTCCTCGAAGCCCCCGAGATGGCCACGGACCCCCGCTTTTCCGACAACTCCGCCCGCGTCGCCAACCGCGAGGCGCTGGACGGGCGCATCGCCGAGATCTTCTCCGCCCAGCCCCGCGAAACGCTCGCTGCCAAACTGGACGCCGCCCGCATCGCCTATGGCCGCCTGTCGGACATGCAGGACCTGATCGACCACCCCCAGCAGCGCCTGGTGGGCGTGCGCACCGACGCCGGCGAGATCGAGATCATCGCCCCCGGCGCCGCCATCTCCGGCGAGTCCGAAGCCCTCGGCCCCGTCCCCGCGCTTGGCGCCCAGGACGACGCCATCCGCGCCGAGTTCGGCGGGGGCTGACTCACCCCGGCTGGAACCCCCGGATCAGCTGGCGCAGCCCCAGCGCGGCCCCCGCGAAGATCGCCGCGGCCGTCACCGGTGCGCTCAAGGCCAGCACCGAGAACGCCGTCAGCCCCTGTCCGACGGAGCAGCCCAGCGCCACCACGCCGCCCATGCCCATCAGCACGCCGCCCGCCGCCTGGCGCTTCAGCTCCGCGGGGTCGTCGCAGGCCTCCCAGCGGAAGCGCCCTTCCCAGAGCGAGCCCAGAACCGCCCCCGCCAGCACGCCCCCGACGGAGCCGACGGCGAAGCCCAGCCCCCCGCCGGAGGCCGTCATCACCCAAAGGATCGAATCGCCCAGCGGCCGCGTGAAGCTGTGGGAGGCCACCGCCACCGGCTCGAAGGCCCGCGCCGCGACCAGACTGGTCCCGATCCAGCCCGCCGCCACCGCCAGCCCGGCCACCGCGGCCCAGACCGCCAATTGTGGCGCCCTGCGCAGCTCCCGCGGCCCCAGCGCCGCGGCGGCCAGCCCCCCCGCCAGCGCCAGCGCCACCACGGTGGGCGACAGCCCCAGCGCCTCAGCGCCAATATGCGCGAAACCGTCCGGCGTCTCGCCGGGCGCCAGCCGGCGAATCGGGAACAGCGCCTCGCGCAGCCGCGCGAAGGGCCCCGACAGCGCCGCATAGGCCGAGATCCCCGTCACCAGCACGATC
Organism: Pseudomonadota bacterium; assembly: GCA_051747505.1. Taxonomy (GTDB): domain Bacteria; phylum Pseudomonadota; class Alphaproteobacteria; order Rhodobacterales; family Rhodobacteraceae; genus Albimonas. The sequence goes on from JBNJGE010000084.1 coordinate 12,766, forward strand.
ACGAAGGAGCGCATGTCCCCGCCCCCCAGCCGGGCCAGCGCGCCGAAGCCGCAATTTCCCGCCAGCGCCATGCCGTAGCCGAAGGCCAGCCCGCCGATCAGGCTCGCCGCCGGGTTCCAGGCGGTGCTGAGGTAAAGGCTCTCCGCCGGCGCCGCCCAGCCGCCGGCCGCGGCCAACGCCGTGACCGCCGCCGCCACCGCGATCGCCAGCGGCCACATAAGCAGCCGCGCCCTGTCGCCTCCGTAAAGGGCGTCCTCGATCGCGCCGAGCGTGCAGAAACGGCCCAGCCGCGCGGCGAGCCCCAGCGGCGCGCCCGCCCCCAGCCCGCACAGCGCCGCCAGCCCGCCGTCCGAAATCGCCTCCATGCGTCAGGGCCTCCCTTCCCCGCCGACCGGAGCCTCCCCGGACTCGTCATCCG
>JBNJGE010000085.1:0-13146 GCA_051747505.1 Pseudomonadota bacterium
ATGGCCACGGGCTCGTGGCCGGCCGCGCGGAGCGTCTTGCAGGCATGCGCGCCGATGTAACCGGCCCCGCCGGTCACCAGGACTTTCGCCATGCCCGCCTTACTCCGCCGCCTGCATCACCGAGACGGCCTCGCGGAGGAATTCGCGGAAGTCGGGGGCGAGGTCGGGACGGTCGAGGCCGAAGGCGACGGTGGCCTTGAGAAAGCCCGCCTTGGAGCCGCAGTCGTAGCGCTGGCCCTTGAAGCGGTAGCCGTAGACGTCGCGGCCCGCGACGATCTCGGCGGCGATGGCGTCTGTGAGCTGGATCTCGCCGCCGGCGCCCGCGTCCTGGTGGTTGAGGGAGTGGAAGACCGTGGGCGGGATGATGTAGCGCCCGATCACCGCCAGGTTGGAGGGCGGGTTGTCCTTCGGCTTCTCCACCATGCCGCCGGCGCGCACCAGCCGGCCCATGTCCTCGGCCACGTCCAGCACGCCGTAGGCGGAGGTCTCCTCGCGCGGGACCTCCATCGTGGCGACCATGCAGCCGCCGGTTTCCGCGTAGGCCTCGGTCATCTGCTTCAGGCAGGGGGTGTCGGCGGCGATCACGTCGTCGGGCAGCAGGACGGCCACGGGCTCGTCGGGGGAGACGAGGCGGCGGGCGCACCAGACGGCATGGCCCAGGCCCAGCGCCTCGGTCTGGCGGACATAGGCGATGGCGCCGGAGGGCATGTTGGCCTTGCGCACCTCCGACAGCAACTCGGTCTTGCCCTTGTCCTCCAGCGTGCGCTCGAGCTCGGGGGCGAGGTCGAAATAGTCCTCCAGCGCGGACTTGCCGCGGGAGGTGACGAAGATGAACTCCGTGATGCCCGCCGCGCGCGCCTCGTCGATGGCGTACTGGATCAGGGGGCGGTCCACCAGCGGCAGCACCTCCTTGGGGATGGCCTTGGTGGCGGGAAGGAAGCGCGTGCCCAGCCCCGCGACAGGAAAAATGGCTTTGGTTACCCTAGTCTGCATGCCGTCCTCTCTTCCGGCCGGCGGCGGTCGTCCCCGATGGACGGGCCGCAATTCACGTCCCGGCGTCATGGTAAACGAACGTGACGCCGCCTCGTTAACAATTTGTGGACGCCGTGGCGGCGCTTTCGGTTCCCGTTTGTCTCAGTCAAGACCCGCCCCGCGGAGCGCCGCCTCCACCCGGGGCACGTCCTCGGGGTTGTTGACCTCCCAGAAGACGCGGCCGCGGGCCTCGACCTCCACGCATTTCACCGCCGAGCCGTTCTCCAGGAAGCGCAGCTGCTCGAGCCCCTCCCAGCGCTCCAGCTCGCCTTCGGGCCAGGCGGTGTAGGCGGCGAGCGCGGCGGGGCGGTAGGCGTAGACGCCGACATGGTGGAAGACGGGGGGCGTCTCGCCCTCGGCGAAGCGGCGGCCGGTCCAGGGGATCACCTCCTTGGAGAAGTAGAGGGCGCGGCCGGCGCGGTCGAAGACGGCGGTGGTGCCGCCCACGCGGCCGGCGGCGCGGTCCTCCAGGAAGGCGGCGTGGGCGGTTGCGTCGCAGCGCAGGACGGGGGTGGCGACGTCGAAGCCGGGCGCCTCCAGCGCGGCGCGCAGGGATTCGAGGAACCAGGGCGGCGTGAGCGGGGCGTCGCCCTGCAGGTTGACGACGATTTCGGGGGGCTCGGCGAGGCCCTCCAGCGCGGCGGCGCAGCGCTCGGTGCCGTTGCGGCAGGATTCGGGGGTCATGATGACGCGCGCGCCGAAGCCCTCGGCGGCCTCGCGTATGCGGTCGTCGTCGGTGACCACGGCCGTCTCGGCGAAGCCTTCGGCGGCCTGCGCGGCCTCCCAGGCGCGCCGGATCAGGGGCTTCTCCTCCCCGCCGGCGCCCTTGAGGCCCACGAGCGGCTTGCCGGGGAAGCGGGAGGACTTCCAGCGGGCAGGGATCAGGATGGCGGCGCGCATGGGCCCCTCAGAGCGGCTTGAGGTCCACGCCGGGGGCGTAGGCGACGAAGAAGGGGTTCTCGTGGCCCGGCTTGCCGTAGGTCAGCGGGCCCTGGCCGTCGAGCCGGTCCACATGGCCGCCGGCGGCGCGAAGGACGGCGTGGCCGGCGGCGGTGTCCCATTCCATGGTCCGCCCGAGGCGGGGGTAGAGGTCGGCCTCGCCCGCCGCGATCAGGCAGAATTTCAGGGAGGAGCCGGCGGAGACGAAGTCGGCCACCCGGTATTTCGCGATATAGGCGTCGGTGGCGGCGTCCCGGTGGGACTTGGAGGCGACCACGCGCAGGGCCGCGTTGTCGGGCTCGGCCACGCCGAGCATGGCGACATCGGAGCCGTCGGGGTGGATCTCCTGCGCGCCGCCGGAGGGCAGGGTGCGGAACAGGCGGCCCAGGACGGGCGCATAGACCACGCCCGCGGTGGGGACGCCGTCCTCGACCAGCGCGATGTTCACCGTGAACTCTCCGCGGCGGTGGATGAACTCCCGCGTGCCGTCGAGCGGGTCCACGATCAGGAAGGTGGAGGCGGAAACCGCGTGGGAGCCCGCCTGCTCCTCGGTGATCAGGGGCAGATCGGGGAAGGCGGCGCGCAGGCCTTCGGCAATATGGGCGTCGGCCTTCTCGTCGGCCTCGGTGATGGGGGAGTCGTCGCTCTTGTCGCGGACCTCGAAATCGGGATCGGCGTAGACGTCGAGAATGAGCTCCCCGGCCTCCACGGCCAGCCGTGTGAAGGTTTCGGTGATGGCCTGATGATCCATGCTGCGTCCCTCGCATCCCCCTCGCGCGGCGCAACATGGACGCGGGGAGGCGGGCTTGTCGAGGCTTGAGAGGGGCGAGCGGCGGGGGCGCGACGAAAAACGGCCCGCGCCGGGGGGCGGGGGCCGGGCGGAGGCGTCCGGGGCGGCGCTCAGTCCGCCTGGTCGGCGCTGGTGGCGTTGAGCTCGATGTAGCGCTCCTCGCCGATCTTCTCGATGAGGTCGAGCTGGGTCTCGAGGTAGTCGATATGGCCTTCCTCGTCGGCCAGCAGCGCCTCGAACAGGTTCTTGGAGACGTAGTCGCCGACGCTGTCGCAGTGGTCGCGCGCCTCCCGGTAGAGGGCGCGGGCGTCATGCTCGGCGGCGAGGTCGCATTCCAGCGTCTCCTTCACCGTCTCGCCGATGCGCAGCGGGTCGAGCACCTGCAGGTTGGGGTGCCCCTCGAGGAACAGGATGCGGTCCACGAACCTGTCGGCGTGGTGCATCTCCTCGAGGGACTCGGCGCGCGACTTGGCGGCGAGCTTGCCCACGCCCCAGTCCTCCTGCAGGCGGTAGTGCAGCCAGTACTGGTTGATGGCCGTCAGCTCGCTGCGCAGGCCCTTGTTGAGATACTCGATGACCTTGTCGTCGCCCTTCATCCCGTCCTCCGTCGCTCGGCGGCCCCCCGCGGGGCCTGGTCGCTCGGCGCGTTCCCGCCGCCCTGCCGCGGCTTGCGGCGCAGGCCGCGAAGGACGGGGGGCACGGCCGTGTTCTCGTCCGCCCGAAGCGTGTCCACGAACAGGGGCGCGCATCCCCCGCAGTCGGGCCGCTTGCCCAGCGCGCGGTAGACCTTGCCGGGCGTGATCAGCCCGTGCGGGTCCGACGCGCGCATCCAGGCGACCGCGGCGCGGATGTCCGCGGCGCTGATCCGGGCGCAGTGACATACGATCATAAGGCCGACTCCGTTCCTGTCCAACGGAGCCCGGCGCCCGATTTCGGGCGGCCGGACCGCTTTCATGGTCAGCTAGGCGCGCGCGGGGGGAGGGGGCAAGGCTTTTCCGAGAAAATTGATCGGAAAGGCGCCTCACTTTCCGTGCCGCCGCCGGAGGCTGCGCAGGGAGCGGGCTTGAAAGGCCGGCTCCTTGTCGGCCACCCAGGCGATGAAGCGGGCGAGGCGCGGATGGGCGCGCAGGGCCTCGGGCGTGGCGAAGTCGCGGGCGAGTTCGGCCTCGGTCAGGGTGGCGTGGATCTCGTTGTGGCAGATCTGGTGGAGCAGGACTGTCTCGCCGCCCTTCCCGCCCTTCAGCTTCGGGGTGAGGTGGTGGAGGGACTGGCGGGCGTGCGGGGGCACGGGACGGCCGCACAGCGCGCAGACGGGGTCGGGCTCGCTCATGGCCGGGCAGGATGGGGCGGGCGGGCGGGGCCGCCAAGCCCCTCGCCTCCCGCCCGGGCGCGGCGTTAGGGTCCGCGCGGCTGACACGGCAGGCAGGGAGAGACGCGCCATGAGCTACGCCACGCTGCGCTACGAGGTCGAGGAGGCGATCGCCACGGTGACGCTGGACCGGCCCGAGCGGCTGAACGCCTTCACGGTGGAGATGTCGGGCGAGATCCTGGACGCGCTGGGGCGCGCGGATGCGGACCCGCAGGTGCGGGCGGTGATCTTCACGGGCGAGGGGCGCGGCTTCTGCGCGGGTATGGATCTCAGCGCGGAGGGCAACGTCTTCGGGCTGGACGAGAGCGTGGACCCCTTCGGGCCGGAGAAGGAGAAGCTGCGCGACCTGGGCGGACAGATCAGCCTGCGGATCTTCCGCATGAAGAAGCCGGTGATCGCCGCCGTTAATGGCGTGGGCGTCGGGGTCGGCGCGACCATGACGCTCCCGATGGATGCGCGGGTCGTCTCGGAGAAGGCGAAGATCGGGTTCGTGTTCGCCAAGATCGGGGTGTGCATGGAGGCGTGCTCCAGCTGGTTCCTGCCGCGGCTGGTGGGGATGTCCACGGCGCTGGACTGGGCGATGTCGGGCGAGATCCAGGACGCCGAGGCGCTGGCGCGGGCGGGATATGCCACGAAGGTGGTGGCGCCCGGGGCGCTGATGGCGGAGGCGCGGGCGCTGGCGCGGCGCTACATCGACGGGGTTTCGCCCGTCTCCGTGGCGGTGAACCGGCAGATGCTGTGGCGCATGGCCGGCGCGGAGCACCCGATGCGGGCGCACGAGATCGACAGCCGGGCGATGTTCGAGCTGTCCATGGCCGACGGTCGGGAGGGGGTGCTCTCCTTCGTCGAGAAGCGCGAACCGGTCTTCGCGCGCACGCCGGACAGGGACATGCCGGGGACCTTCGACTGGGACTCCGAGCCGCCCTACGAGTGAGGGCGCGCGGGCGCGGGGGCCGTCTCCCCCCTGGCGGGGGGAGCCCCGCGCCCGCCGCCGGCTGGCGCCGGCGGGGCGCCCGGGGGCCGGCCGGGGCGCGGCAGGCGCGGGGCGCAGGCGAGCTGGGCGAGCAGGTGCCGGGCCAGCCGCCGCGCCCGGCGGGTGCGCCAGAGGCGCGGCGAGAGGGCGAGGCCGGCGAGGGCGAGGGCGAAGGCGCCCGGGCGGCCGGCGCGCGACAGCATCCGGGGGCGGCGCCAGCGCCCCAGGCGCGCGGCGATCCAGGCCTCGCGCTCGGCGTCGATATCGGCGCCGGCGGCGCGCGCCCGGCCGGCGAGATGGCGGCCCAGGGGGCGGCGATGGGCCATGGGCGTGGCGTCGAGGATGGCGATGCGGCGCGGGTCCCGGACATGGTCCTGCCAGGTGAAATCCAGGCCCTTGGCGGCGGGGCGGCCCTTCATGTCGGGCAGGGCGGCGCGCAGGACATGGGGGGCGAGCAGGGGGGCCATCTGCTCCACGAAATCGGTGCGGCGCAGGCGCGTCAGGGGGTGGCGCAGGGTGATGGCGTGGGAGACCTCGCTGTCATGGGTGAGCGCGGGCTGGGCGAGTTCGAGGCGCTCGGCCTCCGCGAGGTTCAGGAAGCGGGCGAGGGCGGGGGCGTCGGTCTCGATGTCGTCGTCGGGGAGCCAGAGGCGGGGGGCGGCGGCGAGCAGGTCGGGGCGTTCGGTCAGCAGGTCGTGCAGGACGTCCCACTTGCCGCCCTCGCGGGGGAGGATCTCGTCGGGGTCGAAGCCGTCCAGGTCGGGGACGGGCTGGTAGGGGGAGAGGACGAGGCGCCAGTCGCGCGCGGCGCGCGGGGTCTTGGCCCAGCCGGAGACGCGGTGGGTGGCGCCGAGGCGCAGGATGACGAGGGCGCGTGTCACGGGCTGCCCCCGAAGCGGCGGGCCCAGGCGGCGGCGCTGCGGTGACGCTCCAGCCCCTCGGTCCAGGCGGGGGCGAGGCGGCGGCGGGCGAGGCGCCAGCGCAGGGCGAGCCAGAGGGCCTGAAGGGTCTGGCGCAGGGCGAGGGCGCGGCGGGGCCGGTGGAGCCGGAACCAGGTGTCCTCCCGCCCGGCGCGGATGTGGCCGGCGCGGGGCGTCGCGCCGGGATGGGCGGCGTGGTCGGGGATCACGGCGGCGGGGCCCGGGGCGTGGGGCAGGGCGAGGCGGGCCAGCGCCCGGGCGAAGCCGGCGGCGTGGGCGAGCGGCGTGCGCGGGCGGGCGGCCTCGAGGCGGGGCAGGCCGGGGGGCGGGGCGGCGACGGGCTCGGGGGCGAGATGGCGGGCGAGGGCGAGGACCGCCTGGTGGCGGCGCGCGGGGCTTTCGCGGAACAGGGCCTCGGGGCCGGCGAGGACGTCGCGCACGGCGGCGAGGCGCCAGGCGGCGGTGGCCGGGTCCTGGGAGAGGGCGGGGGTCAGCAGGCGCTCCAGCAGGTCGAGGGCGGGCAGCGGCTCGGCCTCGCCGGGGTGGGTCAGGCTGTGGATCAGGCGGTTTCGCAGGTCGTAGTGGTGCTGCCAGGTGGGGGCCTTGGCGTGGAAGGGCTCGTGCCAGACCCACAGTCCGGGGGCGGTGACGGTCGGCGCGCCGGCGGCGGCGAGGCGGCGGGCGTAATCGGTGTCGTCGCCGCGCAGGAAGAGGGGGGCGGGGAGGCCGGCCCGGCGGGCGGCGGGGAGCGGCAGGGCGAGGAACCACCAGCCGTTGAAGCCGGGGTCGGACGCCCGGGAGACAAGGTTGAGGCCGCGGGGCGGGCCGGCGGGGTCCTCGCCGGCGGGGCGGGCGAGGTCGTCGTCCTTCGCGAAGGGGCGGACGACGCCGTGGCGGTCGAGCCGGGCGCCTGCTTCGCCGCAGCGCGCGGGGGCGAGGGCGTCGAGCATGGCGCCGCCCAGGGCGATCTCCTTGCGGGCGTGTTCGAGCAGGCGGATGGCGCGGGGGATCATGCGCGGGTCGAGGCGGATGTCGTCGTCCATCAGCAGGTGATGGGTCGGGGCGGGGTCGAGCGCCATCGCCTCGGCCAGGGTGCGGGCGAAGCCGCCGGCGCCGCCGAGATTGGGCTGGCGGATGACGTGGAGGAGGTCGGAGGGAAGGGCGGCGGCGATCTCGGCGGGGAGAGGGGACTCGCCCTGGTGGACGAGGAGGACGCGGCGCAGCTCGGGCGTGTCGGGGGCGATGCGGGCGAGGGCGCGCAGCGTGTCGGCGAGGCCGGGCTCGGCGCCCAGGGTGACGAGGCCGAGGGTGAGGGCGACCTCGCGTTTCGGGGGCGCGGAGGTGGTCCAGCGCAGGCGCGGGGGCGGGCCGCCGGTCTCGGCGGTGAGCTCGGCCCAGACGCGGCCCTCGGCGTGCGGGGGGACGGGGAGGACGGCGCGGCCGGTGACGCGGGCCTGCGACAGGGCGCGGGGGCCGCGGGCGGGGGTCCAGTCGCGCAGGGTGACCTGCCAGGGGCCCGCGGCCTCGACCTCCAGCGCGACGCCGGAGGCGCCGCCGTGGCGGCGGTGCCAGGCCAGCGGGAAGGCGTTGGCCCAGGTGTCGAGCGACAGGCGCGCGCCGGGCGGCAGGGGCGCGGCGGGGTCGAGGGGCGCGCCGTCGGGGCCGTGGGCGCGCAGATAGAGCTCCGGTGGCGCGCCGGGGCGGGGCGGGAGGACCTCGCGCAGCGGATGGGAGGGCCTCCGGGCGCGGGCCGCCGGCCCCGGAGCGGGACCGGCGGTTGCGCAGGCGCGGCCCGGGGAATGGGCGCTCACGATCCGGACAGGGCGGCTCAGGCCGCCGCGCGGCGGGCGGCGAGGAAGTCCTGCGCGGCGTCGAGCGCCCGGGCGATGGTCACGTCCATGTCGAGATACTGGTAGGTCCCCAGCCGGCCGACGAAGGTGACGCCCTCCTCGCGCGCGGCGCGTTCCTCGTACTGCGAGAGGAGTTTCTTCTCGTCGAGCAGGCGGATCGGGTAGTAGGGCACGTCCTGCGGTCCGCAATGGCGGGAGTATTCGCGGAAGACGATGGTGTCGGCGTGATCCTCCCACGGCGCGAAGTGCTTGTGCTCGGAGATGCGGGTGAAGGGAGTCTCGGGGTCGGGGTGGTTCATCACCGCGCAGCCCTGGAAGTCGCCGGTCGCGCGCTCGGCCTCGAAGTCGAGGGTGCGGTAGCCGAGGCGGCCGATGTCGTATCCGAACCAGCGGTCGAGCGGGCCGGAGTAGAAGACGTGGTCGAAGGGCTCGCCCTGCTCCTCCCAGCTGGTCTTGAGGCGCAGCTCGATGCGGGGATGGTCGAGGATGCGCTCCACGATCTTCGTGTAGCCCTCGCGCGGCATGCCCTGGAAGGGATGGTTGAAGTAGTTGTCGTCGTAGTTGAAGCGCAGGGGCAGGCGCCTGAGGATCGAGGCGGGCAGGCGCGCGGGGTCGATGCCCCACTGCTTGAGCGTGTAGCCGCGCAGGAAGGTCTCGTAGAGCTCGGGGCCGACGAAGCGCAGGGCCTGCTCCTCGAAGCTCTGCGGGTCCTCGATGTCGAGGCGGGCGCGGCTTTCCACGAAGGCCTTCGCCTCGGCGGGCGACATGGTCCGGCCGTAGAACTGGTTGATGGTGTGCAGGTTGATGGGCAGCAGATAGACGGCGCCCCTCGCGGTCGCCTTCACGCGGTTCACATAGGGCATGAACTCGCCGAAGCGGTTGACATAGGCCCAGACCCGCTCGTCGGCGGTGTGGAAGATGTGGGGGCCGTATCTGTGGACCAGGACGCCGGTCTGCGGGTCCCGCTCGGTATGGCAGTTGCCGGCGATGTGGGGGCGTTCGTCGATGACCAGGCAGTTGAAGCCGGCTTCGGCGAGCTCGCGGGCGATGACCGCGCCGGAGAACCCGGCGCCGACCATGCAGATCCGTCTCATGGCGCCTCTCGAAAACGCCACCCCGCGCTCACCCGTGAGAAGAATAGCAGGCGCGCCGCTCGCGGGCAACGCTGCATTGACAACCAATGCGAGAGAATGCGAGCGAGGGATCGCGCGTGGGGTGGGACGTGGCGGAGGCACGTCCATTGGCGCATCTGATCCTGCATGTCGGCTCGCACAAGACGGGCACGACGACGCTTCAGCACCATTTCGTCGCCAATGAGCGGGCGCTGCGCCGGCGCGGCGTGGCCTGGCTGCGCACGCCCGACGAGAGGGGGCCGAAGATCAACGCCAACCTGCTGGCGCGGGTCGCCGGGCGGGGGCCGGCCTTCCGGGCCCGGCTGGACGACGCGATGGCCGACCGCGTGCTGAGGCCGGAGGCGGAGACCTGCGTCGCCTCGGGCGAGAACATGTTCTGGCTGTTCGAGCCCGAGCCGGTGGCGCGGCTGGCGGAGTTGGCGCGGGCGCGGTTCGATCGGATCACCGTGGTCGCCTATCTGCGCCGGCAGGACCTGCTGGCGCTGTCGCATCGCAGGCAGGTGGCGCATGCGCGTCCGCTGCCCGCGGCGGGCTTCTACGGGGTCGAGCCGCGGGCGCTGCCGCGCTGGCGGCCGCATTTCGCGCGATATTTCGACTATCACGCCAAGCTGGAGATGTGGCGCGAGGCCTTCGGGACGCCGGCCATGCGGGTGCGCCTGTTCGAGCCGCAGGCGCTGGTCGGCGGCGACACGGCGATGGACTTCTTCGCGCTGACGGGGCTGCCGCTGGCGCCCGCGAGCCCGCCGGAGCGTCGCAACGCCTCGGGCGGGCCGGAGCGCACGCTGCTGATGCTGGCGGCCAAGCGGGCCGGGCTGGGGCGGGAGGCGCTGAAGACGATCTCGCGGCGGGCGGACGACTCGGGCCGGCTGGCGCCCTCGCGCGCTGAGGCGGCGGGCTTTCTGGAGAACGTGGCCGAGAGCAATGCGCGCCTCGCCCGTGCCTGGAGGCTGGAGGACGGCGCGCCCTTCGCGTTCTCTCCGAGCCTGGAGATGCACCCCGAGACGGGAACGGATGCGCTGGACGAGGCGCAGGCGCGCGCCAGGATCGCGGCGCTGCTGGGATCGTCCGGCGTTGGCCCGGGGGGCGACGGGGACGGCCGTCAGGCGGAGTCGGCCGGCTGACGCCAAGGGCGCCGCCGGCTGGCTTCAGATCCCCAGCCGGCGGCGCCAGGCGGGCTCCTCCAGCAGATCCAGGCGGTCCAGCGCGTAGGCCTTTCGCAGCTCCGGCAGCCTGCGCCTGAGGGCCCGCCAGTTGCGCGCGAAGCGCCGGCGGTTGGCGAAGTAGCGGCGGCGGTCGATGCCCAGGCGGTAGCCCTCGCCCGTCGCCTCGTCCACCACCACCGCGCGCCGGCGCAGGAAGGCCTGATGGGGCGCGAAGCGGCCCTCCAGGGGGAAGAGCGCGTCGCGGGTGTGGAAGAGGCGGTCGGGGAGCAGATGCCCGTTATGGGTCAGCCAGCGCAGGCGGCGGAAGCCGCGCGAGCTGCGCTTCGCGGGGCTCACCGGCGTGACGCGGTCGGGGGCGTAGGAGATGCCGCGGGAGAGGGCCTCGTCGCCCGCGATCGCCTTGATGCGGGCGCGGCCCTCGGCCATCTCCGGGTCCTCCTCGAAGAAGGCGGGGCCCTTCATCACGTCCTCCATCGCCATCAGCACGGCCTCGGCCGAGGCGTAGTGGTAGGAGAGGTTCCACTGCCCGAACAGGAAGCGGAGCTGGTCGCGCAGCGTCGCCGGATCGGAGGGCAGTCCGGGATGCGCGAGCATCTGGACGATGTGGTAGCGCGCGTCGAGATAGGCGTTGAGCGGGCTGCGCTTGGCCACGAAGTCGTCCTGGTGGGAGCACACGCCGAGCATCGTGCGGATGTCGAAGTCGTTGGCCAGCGAGAAGAAGACGTCGTCGCCGCGCACGAAGAAGGGGAAGGTCAGCCGCCGCACCGCCCCGAGCGGGAAGCAGAAATACCACCACCCGGCGTAGCGGTTGGCGATGCGCCCCTTGGGCCGGGTGGAGGCCATGACATGGTCGAAGCGGCGCAGGTCCAGGTCCTTGTCCAGCGGGCGGCAGAGCCTGTCGAAGACGGCGGTGTTCTCCCACATCCGCCAGCGCTGGGCGGCGGTGAGCATGGCGCCGGCCACCGCGACGTTGGGGGCGCGGGCCTTGCGCAGCAGGGCGATGGTGCGCCGCAGGTTCTCGGGGAAGAACTCGGCGTCGTCGTCCATGAACAGGACATGGGTGGCCTCGCCCGCGTCCTTCGCCTCCAGCAGGCCGCGGGTGAAGCCGCCGGCGCCGCCGAGATTGCGGTTGCGGATCAGGCGGGCGCCGGGGAAGGGGACGGACTGCGTCTCGCCCCCGTTGTCCACCACGGTCAGGCCGAAATGGGGGGCGAGGTCGGGGTTGGCCTCCAGATAGGCGCGCAGGCGGCGGCAGGTGGTCTGCAGGGCGGCGTCGCGGCGGAAGGTGGTGATGACCGCCTCCACGCGCACGGGCTCCGCGCGCGGGCCTCGGATCAGCCAGTCGGCCTCGCGCAGCTCAACCTCCGTGATGGCGTCGAGGCGCATGTGAAGGACGCCGGGGCGTTCGGTCGGCGGGAGGGGGATTTCGACGGGGGCGCCGGGCTCGGCCTGGAGGCGGCCTTCGAAGAGCGTCTCCTCCTCCCGGCCGGGACGGGCGTAGAGGACGCGCAGGATGAAGTCGCCCTTCGCCTCCAGCCGCAGGACCACCCGATCCTCGGGATCGAGGTCGAAGGCGCTCGCCTGGAAGGCGTTGAACCAGGAGCGGAACTTCAGCCGCGCGTCGGGCAGGGCGAAGAAGAGGCCGCGGCCGGAATCCCAGCCGGCGCGGCGGCTGCCTTCGAAGAACAGCCGGTCCACGGAGTTGAGCCGCGGGTCGGGGCGGAGCAGCCGCTGGGCGAGGATCTCGGTCGCGCCCGCGTCGCTGGCGCGCTGCAGGGTCGAATCGGCCTGGAGCATGTGCCTCCGCCTTGCATGCTCTCGCGACGAATGCCGCGGCCCACCCTTTCGCCCGATCCGTGGTAGCCTGCGGGAGGGCGGCGAAGCAACCTTTAGTTGTTGTAAATTTTCTTGAGTGCACCTTCGGGTTGTTCTAGCACGACGCGACGGGACCCCGCCGCGCCAGACCGGGAGAGCGTCATTGACTGAAGAGCTTCGCCTGCATCTGGGCGACTGCAAGACCGGCAGCACCTCGATCCAGACCATTCTCAAGCGTGGCAGATGGCGCTGCCCCTCGCGACGGATCGCCTATCCGGTGGAGGAAGGCCGCCTGCATCACTGCCTGGTGGCCGCGACCCTCTACAAGGAGGGGCAGATTAAGAACCGGGCGGCGCGCTGGGGGCGGCTGGCGCGCATGGTCCGCGACGCGCAGGCGGATGTGTCGATCGTGTCGGCCGAGTGGTTCGAGCTCGCGGAGCCGCAGGAGGTGAAGCGCGCGCTGGAGGAGTTCCTGCCCGAGCATGCGGGGAGCGCCCGGCTCATCGCCTATATCCGTCCCCATGCCGACCGGCTGGTGTCCAGCTTCCAGGAGCAGACGAAGGTGGGCGCGAACCATGACTCGCTTGCCGGTTTCCACGCGCGGACGCGAAAGAACGGGCGCTTCTTCTACGCTCCCCGCCTGCGGCGCTGGCGCGAGGTTTTCGGGGACCGCTACGAGGTTCGCCCCTTGATTCGGGAGCGCCTGCACGAGGGCGACGTGGTGCGCGACTTCCTGCGCTGGGCGCTGGACGGGGCGGAGTTCGAGGTGACGGGAGCGCCCGCCGCCAACGTCTCGCTGAACCTGGAGGACCTGGCGCTGGTGCGCGAGATGCATCGCCGTCGTCCGCTGCCTCCGGGCGTCGGCCAGCGCATGGCCGAGGCGCTGCACGCCCGGGGCGGGGCGGGGACGACGCCGCTGCGCATGGACCGCCGCCTGCTGGAGGAGGTGCGGCGGGACTATCTGGAGGACGCGCGGGAGATCGACGCGGAGTTCTTCGAGGGCGCTCCCTTCGAGCGCGCCTTCGACGCCGCCGAGGCGAAGGCCGTGGACACCCCCCAGACGCTTGACGCCGACATGCATTTTTCGGCCGGGGAGCGCCGGCGCATCGCCGCCTTCGCCGGCCTCGCGGGGAAGCTGGCCGATGAGGCCGGGCTGAAGCTG
>JBNJGE010000086.1:0-13049 GCA_051747505.1 Pseudomonadota bacterium
CGAGCGGCGAGCCACGGGGAGTGCGGCGGCGGCCCTGTTGGCTACCGAGCGCGGCGCCCGTGTCCTGCGGGTTCACGATGTCGAGGCCACGCGCGATGCTCATCCTCCACGCCCCCCGCGACGAGGTCGTGGGCATCGACAACGCCACCGAGATCTTCGTCGCCGCAAGACACCCCAAGAGCTTCGTCAGCCTCGACGACGCCGACCACCTCCTGACCCGGCGCGATGACGCCGACTACGCCGCCGACGTCATCGCCGCCTGGGCGCGGCGCTACGTCCCCCTCGAGGCCCCCGACTCCGAGGCCCCCGAGGGCGTCGTCCGCGTCGCCGAATCCGACCCCGACGGCTTCCGCCAGGACATCCAGGCCGGCCCCCACCCGCTCGCCGCCGACGAGCCCGAAAGCGTCGGGGGCACGGACACCGCCCCCTCCCCCTACGGCCTGCTCTCCGCCGCGCTGGGCGCCTGCACCTCCATGACCGTCCGCATGTACGCCCGCCGCAAGGAATGGCCGCTCGAGTCCGTCTCCGTCGACATCACCCACGACAAGATCCACGCCGAGGACTGCGAGAACTGCGAGCAGCAATCCGGCAGGATCGACCGCTTCGACCGCCTGCTGCGCCTCGAAGGCGACCTCGACGCGGACCAGTGCCAGAAGCTTCTCGAGATCGCCGACAAGTGCCCCGTCCACCGCACCCTCGAGGCCGCCTCGAAGATCGACACCCGCCTCGAATGACCCGCCCCGCTTGACGCGGGCCCCCATTCGCGCAGGCATGGCGTCCGACCAGCAGGGAGGACGCCATGCGCCGCGAAACCGTCCGGGCCAACGGGCTCGACTTCAGCTGCCTCGTGGACGGCCCCGAGGACGCCCCCATGCTCCTCATGCTCCACGGCTTCCCGGAATACTCGGGGGCGTGGGCCGAGATGATCGAGCGCCTCAGCGACTCCTTCCTCTGCGTCGCCCCCGACCAGCGCGGCTACAACCTCAGCTCCAAGCCCGCCGACACCCACGCCTACGCCCCCGGCAAGCTCGTCTCCGACGCGCTGGCCATCCTCGACCACTACCGCCCCGGCCAGCCCGCCCGCGCCGTCATCGGCCATGACTGGGGCGCCTCGGTCGCCTACGCGCTGGCCATCCGCGCCCCCCAGCGGATGGAGCGGCTGGTCATCGCCAACGGCGTCCACCCCGTCCCCTTCCAGCGCGCGCTCGCCCGCGGCGGCGCCCAGACCGAGGCCTCGCAATACATCCGCTTCCTGCGCGAGCCCGACGCCCACGAGAAGCTCGCCGCCGACGACTTCTCCGGCCTGATGCGGATGCTGCAGGTCAAGATGGACATGTCCTGGATGACGCCCGGGCGGCTGGAGGACTACAAGCAGGCCTGGCGCCAGCCCGGCGCCATCAAGGGCATGGTGGACTGGTACCGCGCCACCCCCCTCGTCGTGCCCCCCGCCGGCGAATCCGCCGACCCCTCCGAGCTGCCGGACCTGCCCGCCGACCAGATGCGCATCCGCATGCCCCATCTCCTGATCTGGGGCATGGAGGACGGCGCCCTGCTGCCCGAGGCGCGAGAGGGGCTCGACGCCCTGTGCGACGACCTCCGCCTGGTCGAGCTCGAGGACTGCGACCACTGGCTCATCCACCAGAAGCCCGACGAGATCGCCGCCCTGATCCGCGATTTCGTCAGCTGACCCCCGCCCCCTCGCGGACCAGCCCGGCCAGCGCGTCCTCCAGCGCCCGCGCGAACCGCGCCGCCCCGAAGGGCGGCGCCTCCGCCTCCAGCGCCCGCACGCGCCCCTTCAGCTCCGCCAGCCGGTCCGGGTCCCGCGCCAGCTCCACGACGAGGCGCAGATACGCATCCTCCGACCCGGTCGCCAGCTCCTCCAGCCCGGCGGCGGAGAGGATCGAGGCCGCCACCCGCGCGCTGAAGGTCGGCCCCGCCCGCGTCACCGCCGGAACCCCGCACCACAGCGCGTCGATCGTCGTCGTGTGGCCGCCGTAGAGCCGGGTGTCGAGCGCGAGGTCCGCCGCCGCCAGCCGGCGGTAATGCGCCGCGTGATCGACCCGCGGCGCGAAGACCAGCCGCGCGGGGTCCACGCCCCGCGCCTCGGCCTCCCGCCGCAGCCGCCCCTCGGCCGCCTCCCCGGCCTCCATCAGCCACAGGACCGAGCCCGGGACGGCCTTGAGCGCCTCCATCCAGGTCCCGAACCGCTCCGGGCCCAGCTTGAAGCTCTGGTTGAAGCTGGCGAAGACGACCCCGTCCTCCGGCAGCCCCAGCGAGGCCCGCGCCTCCCCCCGCTCCGGCCGGACGACGCGCGGATCGAACGGGTAGTAGGTCGGCTCCAGCCGCGCCACGCGCTCCGAGAAACCGTCCTCCGCCCCCGGCGGGATCACCGTCGCGTCCGCCAGGACCGCGTCGATGAAGGGCGCCCCGCTCGTCCCCGGCAGGCCCAGCCAGTTCACCTGCAGCCCGCAGGGCCGCCGCGCCAGCACGCCGGGGCGCGCGTTGCGCGTGTAGCCCATCAGGTCCACCAGCACGTGCAGCCGGTCCCTGCGGATCGCCTTCGCGATCTCCTCGTCGCTCTCCCGCGCGAAGACGCGGAAGCGCGCCGCCCGCGCCCGCAGCTCCGCCCGCCGCGGGTCGTCGGACTCGGCGCCCAGCGCATAGACATGCAGCGCCGCCCGCTCCGGGTCGAGCGCGCCCAGCGCCCCCGCCACCAGCTTGAGCATCGGGTGATCGCGGAAGTCCTGGGAGATCACGCCGACCCGCAGCGGCTCGTCCTCCGCGAGCTCCGGCCGCGCAGGGGCCTGCGCCTCGACGCCGGCCGAGGCCCGCGCCGCCGCCCGCCCCGCGATGTCGCGAAGCATCCCCGGATCGGCGACATGCGCGTACCAGCGGAAGGGCGAGCCCGCGTAACCCGGATCGGAGGCCAGCCGTTCGCGCAGCGCGGCCTCGTCCAGCCCCTCCAGCGCCGCCCAGTCGCAGGCGGTCCGCGCCAGGTGGATGAACTCCGACAGGTCCGCCAGCGTCGCGCGCCCGGTGGCCTGCAGCCGCTTCGCCCAGTCCAGCGCCGCCTCGGGCCGGTCCCGCTGCCGGTTCGCGCCGACCAGCGCCCGGAAGGTCTCCGGCCCCGGCGCCGCCTTCGCCCGCGCCTCCAGATAGCCGGTCGCCGCCTCCAGGTCCCCCGCGGCCCGCGCCCAGAGCGCCAGGTTCCCGAGGATCACCGGGTCCCCCGGCCGCAGCTTCCCGGCCCGGCGCAGCGCCTTGCCCGCGGCCTCGACCTTGCCCAGCCGCAGGTAGCAGCGCCCGAGATTGTTGGCCGCCTCCGCCAGGTTCGGCGCGGTCTCCAGGCAGGCGAGATACTCCTTCACGGCCGCCGCGAGCCGGCCCTTGCGCTCGGCCGCCAGCGCCGCCTCGTATCTCCGCTCCGCCTTGCTCCCGGCCATGCCTCGCCTCCCGTCGCGGCGTTCCGCCCCCGACCTCTAGCCGCCCGGGCCGGGCCCTGTATAGCCGGCGCTTGCGGCGCCGCAGCGCGTCAACCTTTCGGCAATGATTGTCTGCACGGCGTGTGCACGGGATGTGCACGGCCTGTGCACGCCGATTGATCCGCCGCCCCGCACCGGCGATACTGCGCCCCAAACAAATCGAGCAGGACCCGACGCCCCATGGCCGACCCCGCCCGCAAGCCCGAGCCCTCGGACCTCTTCGCCACGTCCGAGGCCTCCGACGGCTACGACGCCGCCTCCATCGAGGTCCTCGAAGGCCTTGAACCCGTTAGAAAAAGACCGGGCATGTATGTCGGCGGAACCGACGAGCGCGCCCTGCATCACCTGGCCGCCGAGGTCGTGGACAACTCGATGGACGAGGCCGTCGCCGGCCACGCCAACCGCATCGAGATCGAGCTCCACGCCGACGGGTCCTGCACCGTGCGCGACAACGGCCGCGGCATCCCAGTGGACCCCCACCCCCGCTTCCCCGACAAGTCCGCCCTCGAGGTCATCCTCTGCACCCTTCATGCGGGGGGCAAGTTCGGCGGCAAGGCCTACCAGACCTCCGGCGGCCTCCACGGGGTCGGCGTGTCGGTCGTCAACGCCCTCTCCGACCGCGTCTCCGTCGAGGTCGCACGCAACAAGCGCCTGTTCCGCCAGACCTTTTCCCGCGGCAAGCCCGAGGGCCCGATCGAGGAGGTCGGCCCCGCCCCCAACCGCCGCGGCACCACGCTGACCTTCCACCCGGACCCGGAGATCTTCGGCCCCCGCCTCGCGCTCAAGCCCGCGCGCCTGCACCGCATGGCCCGCTCCAAGGCCTATCTCTTCTCCGGCGTCGAGATCCGCTGGAAATGCGCCCCCGAGCTGATCCGCGAGGGCGACGACACCCCCGCGGAGGCCAGCTTCCGCTTCCCCGGCGGCCTCGCCGACTTCCTCTCGGCCACGCTGGAGAACGCCCCCACCTGCGCCGAGCAGCCCTTCGCCGGACGCGTTGAGTTCTCCGAGAAATTCGGCAAGGACGCCGCCGGCTCCGTCGAATGGGCGGTCAACTGGACGCCCGCGCGCGACGCCTTCGTCTCCTCCTACTGCAACACCGTCCCCACGCCGGAGGGCGGCACGCATGAGCAGGGCTTCTGGGCCGCCGTCCTCAAGGGCCTGCGCGCCTACGGCGAGCTTGCCAACGTCAAGAAGGCCGCCCAGCTCACGCGCGAGGACGTGCAGGGCGCCGCCTGCGCCATGATCTCCATCTTCATCCGGGAGCCCGAGTTCGTCGGCCAGACCAAGGACCGCCTCGCCACCTCCGAGGCCGCCAAGCTCGCCGAGGGCGCGGTGCGCGACCGCTTCGACACCTGGCTCGCCGCCGACCCGAAACGGGCCGGCGCCATCCTCGACTTCTGCGTCCTGCGCGCCGAGGAGCGCCAGCGCCGCAGGGCGGAGAAGGAGACCCAGCGCAAGACGGCCGTGAAGAAGCTCCGCCTGCCCGGCAAGCTCGCCGACTGCTCGGACGCCGCCAAGGCGGGCTCCGAGATATTCCTGGTGGAGGGCGACTCCGCCGGCGGCTCGGCCAAGCAGGCGCGCAACCGCAAGACGCAGGCCGTCCTGCCCCTGCGCGGCAAGATCCTCAACGTCGCCAACGCCTCGGCCGACAAGCTCGCCCAGAACCAGGAGCTGCAGGATCTCTGCCAGGCGCTCGGCGTCTCGCCCGGCTCGCGCTTCAGCTTGGACGACCTGCGCTACGAGCGGGTGATCATCATGACGGACGCCGACGTGGACGGCGCCCATATCGCCTCGCTGCTGATGACCTTCTTCTACCGCCAGATGCGCCCGCTGGTGGAGGCCGGCCGCCTGTTCCTCGCCGCCCCGCCCCTCTACCGGCTGACGCAGGGCGCAAAGACCCGCTACGCCCGCGACGACGCCGACAAGGACCGTCTGCTGGAGGCGGAGTTCACCGGCCGCGGCAAGGTCGATATCGGACGCTTCAAGGGCCTGGGCGAGATGATGCCCCGTCAGCTCAAGGAAACCACCATGGACCCCGCCACCCGCTCCCTCATCCGGGTGGTGATCGCCGAGGACGAGCCGGAGGAGGCCGGCGAGACCGGCCGGCTGGTGGAGCGGCTGATGGGCCGCAAGGCCGAGCTGCGCTTCCGCTACATCCAGGAGAACGCCCGCTTCGCGGAGGATCTCGACGTCTGAACATCCGGCCGGCCGCGGCCGGCTCACGCCTTTCTTACGTGGGCGTCGCCCCGCCCGCCTTGGAACGGCCCCTTTCGATGCTACGGTTTGCGGCATGAGACAGACTCGCGCCCTTCGCCACCCCGCCGCGCTGCTCGCCGCCGTCCTCGTCGCCGGTTGCGCGGGCGTTCCCGGCGGCACGATCGTCCATTCTCCGCTCTACAAGGGGCGCTACGATCCGCATCAGGTGGGCGCCTTCGGCCCCTCGATGCCCGTGCAGGTGGTCGGCCAGCCGCCCGACGGCTCCGACGCCGAGGCCGTGGCCGGCGCCATGCGCCTGCCCGCCCGCTTCCGCCCCACGCCGCTGGAGGCGAGCGAGGGGGCGACGCGGGGCCCGCGCCTCGTCGTCGTCTTCAACCCCTCCGGTCGGCTGCACTACTGCGACGCGCCGCGCAGCGGCGGCCGCTCGGGCCTCGAGGGCAGGATGCGGGTCGGCCTCGCCTACTGCAACGGCGAGATCGAATACACCTCGGTCGTTCTGGAGAGCCGGGAGAGCGCCGGCCCCGGCGACCCGGCCTTCACGGGCGTGATGCTCCAGGGCCTGCAGGCGCTGCTGCCGCCGCGCAACCCGATGCGCGACGATGACGGGCCCCGGCTGATCGGCCTGTGAGGACGGTCAGCCCTCGATCTCCTCGCGCAGGGTCTCGAGCTCCAGCCATTCCTCCTCGGCCTTCGAGAGCGCCTCCTGCCGCGCCGTGAGCGCGGCCGTGGCCTTCTCGAACTTCGCGGGATCGCGCGAATAGAGGTCCGGGTCGGCGAGCAACCCCTCGAGTTTGGCGATCTCCGCGCTCAGCCGTTCCATCTCGCCCGGCAGATCCTCCAGCCGCTTGCCCTGCTTGTAGGACAGCTTCGCCGCCGGCTTGCCGGGCTTCTCCGGCTTCGCGGCCGCGGGCTTCGCCGGCGCGGGCGCATCGTCGCTGGCCTCGCCCAGAGGCGCGCCGCCGCGCTGGGCGACCATGTCGCTCCAGCCGCCGGCGTAGACGGTCGCGCGCCCGCCGCCCTCCAGGACCACGGTGGAGGTGGCGGTGCGGTCTAGGAAGTCGCGGTCGTGGCTGACCAGCAGCACCGTGCCCTGGTAGTCGTTGACCAGTTCCTGCAGCAGGTCGAGCGTCTCCACGTCAAGGTCGTTGGTCGGCTCGTCCAGGATCAGCAGGTTGGATTCCTTCGCCATGATCCGGGCGAGCAGCAGCCGCGCCCGCTCCCCGCCCGAAAGCGCCTTGACCGGGCCGCGCGCCTGGCGCTCGTCGAACAGGAAGTCCTTGAGATAGCCGACCACGTGCTTCGGGCGCCCGCGCACCATCACCTGGTCCGAGCGGCCCTTCACCTCTGTCTGCGGGTCCAGGGTCAGCGTCTCCCACAGGCTCTTCCCGGGGTCGAGCGCGGCGCGCGCCTGGTCGAAAACCGCCGGGACGAGGTTCGTGCCCAGCGTCACGCGGCCCGAATCCGGCGCCACCTCCCCGATCAGCATCTTGATCAGCGTGGTCTTGCCCGCCCCGTTCGGGCCGACGAAGGCCACCCGGTCCCCGCGCATCACGCGCATGGAGAAGTCACGGATCACCGGGCGCCCGTCATAGCTCTTGGAGATATGCTCCGCCTCGATCACCCGCTTGCCGGAGGCCGAGGCCGTCTCCAGCGCCATCGCCGCGGCGCCGGTCCGCTCCCTCTGGCCGGCGCGCTCGGACTTGAGGTCCTGCAGCCGGCGCAGGCGGCCCTGGTTGCGCTTGCGCCGGGCGGATATCCCCTCCACCGCCCAGTGCGCCTCCTGCTTTATCAGCTTGTCGAGCTTGCGGCGCTGCTGGTCCTCCTCCTCGAAGATCTTGTCGCGCCAGTCTTCGAAGGCCTCGAAGCCCTGGTCGAGCATCCGCGCCGCGCCCCGGTCGATCCAGATGATCCGGCGGGTCAGCGCGCGCAGGAAGGCCCGGTCGTGGGACACCAGCACGAAGGCCTTGCGCGTCTGACTCAGCCGCGCCTCCAGCCAGGCGATGGCCTCGATATCGAGATGGTTGGTAGGCTCGTCCAGCAGCAGCAGGTCGGGGTCGTCGGCCAGCACGCGCGCCAGCGCCGCGCGCCGCCGCTCCCCGCCCGAGGCCGCGTCGGGCGCCTGCCCGGCGGGGACCTTCAGCCCCTCCATCGCCATTTCCGCGCGCCAGACCTCGGGCGCCTCCAGGTCGGCGGCGGCGTAGTCGCTCAGCGTGGCGAAGCCGGCGAAGTCCGGGTCCTGCGGCAGATAGCCCACCGAGGCGCCGGGCTGGAGAAAGCGGTCCCCCGAATCCGGCTCGACCAGCCCGGCCATGATCTTCATCAGCGTGGACTTGCCCGAGCCGTTGCGCCCCACCAGGCATACCCGGTCGCCGGGCTGCACGGCGCAGGACAGGCCCTCGAACAGCGGCTCGCCGCCGAATCCGAGGGCGATGTCGGTCAGCGTCAGGATGGGAGGTTCGGCCATGCGCGGGCGGTAGCGGCCGCGGCGCGGGGCGTCAAGCGCCCCCGGAGCCGCGCGCCTTGTCGCCCGCGGGCAGCTCCGGCACGCCCAGCGAGTCGGCCAGCCGCGCCTTGGCGGAGCCCGGGCGCAGGGGCTTGGGCTGGTCCGGCCCCGGCGCCCAGCCCGTGAGCGTGACGATCTCGAAGGTGGCCCGCACGCGCCCCTCCGGCGCCGGGTGGGTCTCGGCGTAGAGCGCGCAGGCCCTGGCCAGCGTCGCCCGCCGGATCGGGCCGCGGCGCCGCTGGGCCAGCGCGTTGCCCTCGCCCATGGCGCGTAGGTCGCGCATCAGCGAAAGCGCGTCGGCGTAGGTCACGTCCAGCCTGTCGGCGTCGGCCACCGGCATCGCAAGCCCCGCCCGCTGCAGCAGGGCGCCCATCTGCCGGATCTCGCCCATCGGCGAGACGCGGGGAGAGAGGCCCCCCTCCTCCGCGATCTCGGCCTCCGCCAGCGCCGCGCGCAGCTCCGACAGCGTCTCGCCCCCAAGCCCGCAGGCGATCAGCAGGCCGTCGGGCTTCAGCGTCCGGCGCATCTGGATCAACGCGCCCACGGGGTCGTTCGTCCAGTGCAGGGTAAGCCCCAGCACGGCAAGGTCGAAGGCCTCCTCCGGAAGGTCCAGCGCCTCCTCGGCCCGGGGGCGGGCGACCTCGAGCGCGCCGACCTTCGGATGCCCGGCCAGCGTCTCCTCCCACACCCGCGCGCCGGGCCAGACCAGCGCCGCGCGGGAGAAGTCGCGCCTCACCGCGTCCAGCCGCTCGGCCACGCCCTCGGCGGCCGCGCGGTGCAGGAAATCGGCCCCCGGCCGCGGCAGCCCGCGCAAGGCGCGGCGGGCGAGCCACTCGGATCGGTCGAACAGCTTCGGAGGCGCGTCGGACATCCCGTCTCCCGTCCCGGCCTTCGCCCGGAGGGGGCGACAAGGGCCTCGCGCCCGGATATATTCCCCGACGGGGATGAGGGAAAGGAGGCCGGCCTTGCCGACGCATCCCCCTCGCGCGCGCGTCCCCCTGCCCCGCGCCGACGACCTCGCCGCCCACGCAGGGCGCCTCGGCCGGCTTGCGGTGGATGTGCTCTACCCGCCCATGTGCACCCATTGCCGGGCCGAGACGGTGGAGCCGCACGCGCTCTGTCCCGACTGCTGGCGCGAGACCGCCTTCATCGCGCATCCCCTCTGCGACCGCTGCGGCGCGCCGCTCTCGGGGGCCGAGGACGCGCCTTTCTGCGACCACTGCCTCGGCCGGCCGCTGGCCTTCGACCGCGCCCGCGCCGCGCTTGTCTACGAGGGCGCGGGGCGGGAGATGGCGCTGGCCTTCAAGCATGGCGACCGTCTCGACGTCGCCCGCCCCGCCGCCACCTGGATGATCCGGGTCGGCCGCCCCCTGATCGAGGGCGCGGACCTGATCGTGCCGGTGCCCCTGCACTGGCGCCGCCTGCTGAGTCGGCGCTTCAACCAAGCCGCCGAGCTCGCCCGCCGCGTGGCCCGCGAAAGCGGCGCCCCCTGGGCCCCGACGCTCCTGCGGCGGGTCCGCGCCACCGGCATGCAGCGCGGGCTCACGCGGGAGGAGCGGCGCGAGAACCTCTCGGGCGCCTTCGCCGTCGCGCCGCGCGGGGCCGACAGGCTCCGGGGCGCCCGCGTGCTGCTGGTGGACGATGTCTACACCACCGGCGCCACGCTGTCGGGCTGCGCGGAGGCGCTGCGCGCGGCCGGGGCGGCGCGGGTGGACGCGCTGTGCCTCGCCCGCGTTGCGCCGCAGGACGCGTCCCTTATATTCCCCGAAGGGAAAGACGAGGAGACGGAATGAAACCGGTGGAGATCTACACATCCCCCATCTGCGGGTTCTGCGTGCGCGCCAAGCGCCTGCTGGACAGCAAGGGGGTGTCCTATGTGGAGCACGACATCTTCTCCGAACCCGGCGCCCGGGCGGAGATGATCCAGCGCTCCCACGGCGGGCGCACGGTGCCCCAGATCTTCATCGACGGCGCGCCGATCGGCGGCTGCGACGAGCTCCACGCCCTGGAGCGCGCCGGCAAGCTCGACGCCATGCTGGCGGCATGAGTCGCCTGCGCGCCGCCCTCATCCAGACCTGCGCCGGGGACGTGCCGGCGGAGAATTTCGAGGCGACCGCCGACCTGATCCGGCAGGCCAAGGCGGAGGGGGCGGAATTCGCCCTGACCCCCGAGGTCACCAACATCGTCACCTTCTCCCGCCGGCATCAGGCGGAGGTCCTGACGACCGAGGCCGAGGATCCGACCCTGGCCGGCCTGCGGGACCTGGCGGCCGGGCTGGGGATCCACATCCTCGTCGGCTCCCTCGCCCTGAAGGCGGAGGAAGAGGCCGACCGGGAGCGCCCGCGCTTCGTCAACCGCTCCTTCCTGCTGGACGGCGCGGGCGGGATCGTGGCGCGCTACGACAAGATCCACATGTTCGACGTGGAGGTCGCCGAGGGCGAAAGCTACCGCGAGTCGAAGGCCTTCCGTCCCGGCGAACAGGCCGTGGTCGCCGACAGCCCCTGGGGCCCGCTGGGCCTGACCATCTGCTATGACCTGCGCTTCCCCGCCCTCTACCACGCGCTGGCCGAGGCCGGGGCGCGCATCCTCACCGTCCCCTCCGCCTTCACCCGCCCCACAGGCGCCGCGCACTGGGAGCCGCTTCTGCGCGCCCGCGCGATCGAGACCGGCTGCTTCGTCCTCGCCCCCGCCGCGACGGGGGAGCATCCGGTCAAGGCGGTGGAAGGCGGTCGGCAGCGCAAGACCTACGGCCATTCCCTGGCCGTGGATCCCTGGGGCGTCGTTCTCGCCGACGGGGGCGAGGCGCCCGGCGTCACGCTGGTCGATCTCGACTTGGGCGCCGTGGACACCACCCGCGCCCGCATCCCCTCGCTCGCCAACGCCCGGCATTTCCGCCTTCCCTGAGGCGTCGAGCCGACGCCTCTTGACCTTCCAGTCGCTGGAAGTCCTATCTCCCGCCCGGCACTGAGAGGAGTCGGGGCATGAAGGATGCGCTGAGCGAAGTTTCCGCAACGGCGGAGTCCCGTCTGAGCCTGCCGGTGACCGGCATGACCTGCGCGGGCTGCGCGGGGCGCGTGGAGCGGGCGCTGGCCGCCGCGCCAGGCGTTCGCGAGGCGCAGGTCAACCTCGCGCTCGAGCGGGCGGAGGTCGCCTACGACCCCGCTGCCGCCGACCCTGCCGCTCTCGCCGACGCCGTGCGCGAGGCCGGCTTCGGCGTGCGCGAGCGCTGCGTGATCCTCGACATCCTCGGCATGACCTGCGCGGGCTGCGCCGGCCGGGTGGAGCGGGCGCTGGCCACCGCGCCGGGCGTCCTTTCGGCGGAGGTGAACCTCGCCCTGGACCGCGCCGAGATCCGCCAGATCCCCGAGGCTGGAAGCCCCGACGACCTGATCGCCGCGGTGCGAGAGGCCGGCTTCGACGCCGCCCTGCCCGAGGAGGGCGCCCCCGCCGGAGACGTCGAGGCCGACGCCGCCCGGCGAGAGCGGCGCGAACTCGCCGTGTCGGCCGTCCTGACCCTGCCGCTGCTCGCGCAGATGGTCCTGATGCAGTTCGACCCGACCCTGCGCATGGCGCCGTGGATGGAGCTGGCGCTGGCCACCCCCGTCCAGTTCTGGATCGGCCGGCGCTTCTACCGCGGCGCCTGGGGGGCGCTGAAGGCGCGCACGGCCAACATGGACACGCTGGTGGCGCTGGGGACCTCGGCGGCCTACGGCTTCTCCGTCTGGCAGCTGGCCCTGCACGGGCTGACCGGCGCGCCGCATCTCTATTTCGAGGCGGCCGCGGTCATCATAACCCTGATCCTCGCCGGCAAGTGGCTGGAGGCGCGCGCCAAGCGCTCCGCCTCCGCCGCCCTGCGCGAGCTGATGTCCCTGCGCCCCGAGCGCGCCCGCGTCCTGCGCGGGGGCGAGGAGCACGAGGCGCCCGTCGCGGAGGTCCATGTCGGCGACATGATTGTCCTGCGCCCGGGCGAGCGCGCGCCCGTGGACGGGACCATCGCCCGCGGAGAGAGCGAGTTCGACGAAAGCCTGATCACGGGAGAACCCCTGCCCGTCCCGCGCCGCAAGGGCGATCCGGTCACCGCCGGCTCCGTCAACGGCCCCGGCGCGGTGCGCCTGCGGGCCGAGCGGGTGGGCGCGGACACCACCCTGGCGAAGATCGCCCGGCTGGTGGAGCAGGCCCAGACCGGCAAGGCCCCCGTGCAGCGGCTGGTGGACCGCATCGCCGCCGTCTTCGTGCCCGCCGTGCTGGTCGTGGCCGCCGTGACGCTGGCCGCCTGGCTGGCCTGGGGCGCGCCCTTCGAGCACGCCTTCGCCGCCGCCGTGTCGGTCGTGGTCATCGCCTGCCCCTGCGCGCTCGGCCTCGCCACCCCGACGGCGCTGGTCGCCGGCACCGGCGCGGCGGCGCGCGCGGGCGTGCTGATCAAGGACATCGAGGCGCTGGAGCGGGCCCAGACCCTCGACACGGTCGTCTTCGACAAGACCGGCACCCTGACCGAGGGCCGGCCGCAGGTGACGGAGGTCCGGGCCTTCGAGGGCGACCGGGAATCCCTGCTGGCGCTGGCCGCCACGGTCCAGACGGGCTCGGAGCATCCGCTCGGCCGGGCCATGGTCGAGGCCGCCGGCGGGCGGCGGACCGGCGAGGCCGCGGATTTCCGCGCCGTGGTCGGCGAAGGCGCCGAGGCCCGCCTCGAGGGCGAGACCATCCGCATCGGCCGCGCCCCCTTCGCCGCGCCCGACGCGACCTCTGGCCAGCGCGCCGAGGCCGAGGCGCTAGCCGAGGGCGGGCGCACGGTCGTCTGGATCGCCCGCGAGGGCCGCCCGCTGGGTCTGATCGCGCTCGAGGACGCC
>JBNJGE010000087.1:0-13044 GCA_051747505.1 Pseudomonadota bacterium
ATCGGGGTCATCCTCGGGTCCAGGTTGGTGCCGCAACTCGACCCTACCGAGGAACCCGATGACCGCCTCAGCTACACCACCTCCCGGGACACGACCGCGGGACTAGAGCGGGCGAACCTCAGCAGGGCCAAGCTGGAGGCGGCAGAGCTAATCCTGACAAGAATGGAGGGAGCGGGTGCCCATAGGGCACAAATGGAGGCGGTGACCATCAACGGCACAAAGATGGAAGGGGTGCACCTTTGGGAGACAAACCTGGAGGGGGCGAACCTTTTGGTGGCGAAGCTGAGGGGGGCTCACCTTGACGACGTTAAGCTTGAGCGGGCGCTTCTCACAGTGGCCACCATGGAAGGGGCATATCTTGCCCACGTTTCACTGACGTCCACCGATTGCAGCCAAGCGAACTTCGAGGGGGCGGCCCTGCAGGCAATGGAAGTTGGCGAAGATTCACGGATCAAGAGCGAACAGGTCGAAGCCGCCTTTTGGGATGGGTCTCTGTCGCTCCCCTTTGATCCTCCCAAGGCGTGCTCCGAACCGTGGCGCAGCGTTCGTCTGACCGACGCCGCCTTCCTCTCCCGGTGGCGCGGCTGGCGAGAGGCCCGCGGATATTCCTGGCCACCTCCCGGCCACGCCCTATCCGGTCTTGCCAACGTCTCTGCCACCGCGCCCGACGCCCCGCTCCGCGACGACGAAGTCGAGCGCTGACCCCATGGCACCCCGTCAACCTTTCCGCAATCCTTGTGCATACGGCCTGTGCACGCCTTGCGCACGGATGTCATACGCATCCGGCAGCCCCCTTCCCCTCGGGCCCGCGCTGTCGCATAACCCCGCCGGCAGAGCCAGGCAGGCAACGGGAGGCCCCCATGCACGACATCCGCGCGATCCGCGAGACCCCGGACGCCTTCGACGCCGCCATGCGCAGGCGCGGTCTCGACCCCGTCGCGCAAGCCCTTCTGACGCTTGACGAATCCCGCCGCGCGAAGATCTCCGCCGCCGAGGCCGCCCAGGCCGAGCGCAACGCCGCCTCCAAACAGATCGGCAAGGCCAAGGCCGCCGGCGACGAGGCCGAATTCGAGCGCCTCCGCGCCCTCGTCTCCGACAAGAAGGACGAGATCGCCCGCCTCGAGGAGGAGGCCCGCGAGGCCGACGAAACCCTCCGCAACCACTTGATGTCGCTCCCGAATCTCCCCCTCGACGACGTCCCCGAGGGCGCGGACGAGGACGCCAATGTCGAGCTCCGCCGCTGGGACGCCTCCCGCCCTCAACCCGCTGATCCGAAACAGCATTTCGAGATCGGCGAGGCCATGGGCCTGATGGATTTCGAGGCCGCCGCGAAGCTCTCCGGCTCCCGCTTCGTCGTCCTCAAGGGCGCCCTCATCCGCCTGCACCGCGCCCTCGCCCAGTTCATGCTCGACACCCACGTGGAAAAGCATGGACTTACAGAGGTCTGGACCCCGGTCCTCGTCCGCGACGAGGCCATGCTCGGTACCGGCCAGCTCCCCAAGTTCGCCGAGGACTCCTACCGCACCGAGGACGGCTGGTGGCTCATCCCCACCTCCGAGGTGACCCTTACCAACCTGGTTTCAAACGAGATTCTCGAATCCGACCAGCTCCCCCAGCGCTACACCGCCCACAGCCAGTGCTTCCGCTCCGAGGCGGGCAGCGCCGGCAAGGACACCCGCGGCATGCTCCGCCAGCACCAGTTCGAGAAAGTCGAGATGGTCTCGATCACTACGCCCGAGTCTTCACGCGACGAACTGGAAGCCATGACCGCCCGGGCCGAGGCCATCCTCCAGGCCCTCGACCTCTCCTACCGCACCATGGTCCTGAGCACCGGCGACATGGGCTTCTCCGCCCAGCGAACCCACGACATCGAGGTCTGGCTCCCCGGCCAGGGCCTCTACCGGGAGATCAGCTCCGTCTCGCTGTGCGGCGACTTCCAGGCCCGCCGCATGAACGCCCGCTATCGCCCTGAGAGGGACGCGAAACCCGAATACGTCCACACCCTCAACGGCTCCGGCCTCGCCGTAGGCCGGACGCTCATCGCCGTCATGGAGGCCTGCCAGACCCCCGACGGCGGCCTCGACATCCCCGAGGTCCTGCAGCCCTACATGCGGGGCGCGACCCGCATCGCTCCCGACGGCTCGCTCTCCTGACCCGCTCCGCTGGACGGGCCCTCCCCGTCCGGCTATCTCTCGACAGACTGCACAGACCGGCCCGGCGCGGGCCGCGACGGGGGTTTCATGCGCATTCTCATCACCAACGACGACGGCATCGTGGCCCCGGGCCTGAAGGCCGCCGAGGACATCGCCCGCGCCGTCGCCGGCCCGCAGGGCGAGCTCTGGACCGTGGCGCCGGAGATGGAGCAGTCCGGCGTCGCCCACTGCATCAGCTACACCAAGCCCATGCGTCTCAACCAGATCGGCCCGCGCCGCTACGCGGTGGACGGCTCGCCCGCCGACTGCGTCATCGCCGCCCTGCGCAACCTGATGCCCGAGCCCCCGGACCTGATCCTTTCCGGAGTCAACCGCGGGCACAACGTGGCCGAGGACGTGGTCTATTCCGGCACCGTCGGCGGCGCCATCGAGGGCGTGCTGCACCGGGTGCGAGCCATCGCGCTCTCCCAGGCCTACGGGCCGGAGATCATCCGCAGCGACGACCTGTTCGAGGCCGCCCGGCGCCACGGGCCGGAGGCGGTGCGCCGCATTCTCTCCCTGCCCTGGGACGAGCACCGCGATTACGGGCTGTTCTACAACGTCAACTTCCCGCCCGTGCCCGGCGACAAGGTGCGGGGCTTCCGCGTCGCTCCGCAGGGCCGGCGGCCCGACGGCGCCTTCCGGGTGCAGGAGAACGTGGCCCCCAACGGGCGCACCTATTTCTGGCTCGCCCACGGCTCCGGCAATCGGGAGACCGCGCCGGGCGCCGACGCGCACGAGGCGTCCTCGGGCTGGATCACCGTCACGCCCCTTCGCGCCGATCTCACCGCCCATGACCGCCTGCAGGACGTGGCCGCCGCCCTCGGCGAGCCCGATCTGGGGGCGGCATGACCGCGGGCCCCGCGGACAGGGCGACCGAGCAGCGCATGCAGCTCGTCTTCGCCCTGCGCTCGCGCGGGGTGACGGATGCGCGCGTGCTCGACGCCATCGAGCGCACGCCCCGCGAGGCCTTCCTCGACCGCGCCTTCCGCGACCGCGCGCTGGAGGACGTGGCCCTGCCCATCGCCTGCGGGCAGACGATCTCCCAGCCCTCGGTCGTCGGGGTGATGACCCAGGCGCTTTCGGTCACGGCGCGCGACAAGGTGCTGGAGGTGGGCGCGGGCTCCGGCTACCAGGCGGCGGTGCTGGGCCGGCTGGCGCGCCGGGTCTACTCGGTGGAGCGGCACCGCCCGCTGGCCCGCCAGGCCCGCGAGGTGGTGGAACGCCGGCTTGGCCTCTCCAACGTGTCGATCATGACCGGCGACGGCGCTCTCGGCCTGCCCGAGCAGGCGCCCTTCGACCGCATCATGCTGACCGCGGCGGCCGAGGACGCGCCGACCATCCTGCTGTCGCAGCTGCGCGAGGGGGGCGTGATGGTGCTGCCCGTGGGCCGTTCGGACGAGATCCAGACCCTGCTGCGGGTGGAGAAACGGCCCGACGGGCCGCATTACACGGAACTTTCGACCGTGCGCTTCGTCCCCCTCCTTGAGGGCGTGGCCGATGACGTGGATAACTGATCCCTGAGCGAGGCGCGCGCCTCCCTTCCCGCGCAGCGCACGAAGAGAGCCCATGACCCGAACCGCGACGCTCCGAGCCCTGACCGCCCCCGCCGCGCTGGCCGCGGCGCTCGCGCTCTCCGCCTGCGCGCAGGACAGGGGCGGAGAGCCGTCCGAGGCCTCCGCGCCCTCCAGCACGCCGCCTCCCGAAACGAGCGCGACGTCCGCCACGCAGACGCCGCCCGCAATCGGGGCCGGCGAGCCGAGCCAGGGCGGGCTGGTCGTCTATCGCGACTACGCGGCGGTGGTGGCCCGGCCGGGGGACACCGTGCGCCAGATGGCGGATCGGGTGGGCATCTCGCCCTCCGAACTCGCCGCCTATAACGGGCTGCCGACCAGCTACCAGCCCAAGCCCGGCGACGAGCTGGTGCTGCCGCCGCGGCCCGAAGGCTATCGGATCATGTCCCGGGACGGGGAGGAGGAGACCCCGACCTCCTCCGCGCCCGCCTCGACCACGGGGCCTGGGGAGATGGAAACGGAGACGCGGGGCGACGCGCAGCCCGCGGCCTCCCCGCGCTCCGGCTGGGATCCCGCGCGCATAGGCGAGGCGATCGACCGCACGCCGGACGGGAACGGAACGGACGTCGCCGCGACGCCGCCGGACCCGGCCTCGGGCGACGGCTACCGCGAGGTGAGCTATCACAAGGTCGGCCCCGACGAGACGATCTATTCCATCGCGCGCGACTACGGCCTGCCGGCCGAGCGGCTGATTGCCTGGAACGCGCTGTCGGGCCCCTCCTACTCCGTGCGCGAGGGGCAGGTTCTGGTGATCCCGAACGCTTCCGCAGCGGCGGCGCCGGAGGGGCGCGCGCCCAGGATCACCCCGCCCGGGGAGGCCGGGGACGCCACGCCCCCGCCGAGCGCCGGGCGGCCGCTGCCTCCCGACACCGTGGCGCCGCGGCCGCTGGAGTCCCCGCAGCTCGGCCGCTTCCAGACCCTGGGCGAGACTGCCACGGCGGCGCAGGCGCCGGAGGAGGCCCCCGAGGAGCCCCCGGCCCAGGCCGCGCCCGAGCCCGCGGCGCCGCAGGAGACGGCCTCGGCCTCCCGCCAGGCGCCCGCGTCCTCGGAAACGCGCGCGGAGCCCGACGCGCCTGCGCCGTCCGCCTCCGGCGGTCTCTTCATGCGCCCCGTGCCGGGGGAGATCCTCCGCCCCTACAGCCGCGAGCCGGGGGACGAGAAGAACGAAGGCGTGGATTTCGCCGCCGAGCCCGGCCAGCCGGTGCGCGCGGCCGCCGACGGGACCGTGGCGCTCGTCTCCACCTCGCTGGGCGAGTGGGGGAACATCGTGCTGATCCGCCATGACGACCGGCTGATGACCGTCTACGGGCGCATGGGCGCCGTCGCCGTCAGCAAGGGCGAGACCGTGCAGGCCGGCGACGTGCTGGGCGACGTGGCGCCGGGCGAGGGCGGCCCCTCCACCCTGCATTTCGAGGTCCGCCGCGGCGCCCTGACCGAGGATCCGCAGGACTATTTGTGATCCGTGTCCCCGCCGCTCCCCGCTGTGGGCTCCCCCGGCTTCCGGGTCTGACGCTTCGGGGCCGCCACGGAGGACCCGCCGGCATGCGGACGCGTCTTGGGATGCAGCTCGGCGAGCCTCAGCGAGGCCGAGAGCAGAAAGATCGCCGCCGGCAGCGTCAGCAGCTTGAGCAGCGACGGCCATTCCAGATTCACACCCTGATCGATGAAGGTTTCGAGAGTCACCCGCAGGAACAGCACGAACAGCACCACGATGATGGTTTCGGCCAAGGTCTGCTTCAGCTGACCGATGCCCTGAACGTCGAGCCAGCCGGGCACGCCGGTATCTTCCGGAACCTGATTGGGACGAACGAACAGCGAGTAGATTCCAAAGCCGAAATAGAGCAGCACGACCGCGATCACGAAGCGGTCGAGCGCGCTGATCAGGCGGACCGCGATGGCGTCTCCGACGGGGAGGTCGTTCTCCTGGGGATGCACGAGCTGCAGCACGGCGTCCGCCGTATCCTGCAAGCCGATCAGGATCATGAGGCCCGCACCGACAAAGGATGCCAGCACCGCCAGCACGAGCGACCGCCGGACGGTGGTGACGACGGCGCGTTCCACGGATCTCTGGCTCAAGGGGCCCTCCCTTCCGCCGGCCGCCTCAGCCGATCGGGACGCCGCGCCTCCCCGCCAGGTCGGTGACGAACTGCCAGGCCACCCGGCCGGAGACTGCGCCGCGGGTCTGGCGCCATTCGATCGCCTCGGCGCGCAGCTCATCGTCGGAGATGTCGATTCCGAAGGCGTCGCAATAGCCCCGGATCATCTCCAGATACTGGTCCTGCCCGCAGGGGTGGAAACCCAGCCAGAGGCCGAAACGATCCGAAAGCGACACCTTTTCCTCGGTGGACTCGGACGGATTGATGGCGCTGGAGCGTTCGTTCTCGATCATGTCGCGCGGCATCAGGTGCCGGCGGTTGGAGGTGGCGTAGAAGATCACGTTGTCCGGACGCCCCGCCACGCCGCCGTCCAGCACCGCCTTGAGCGACTTGTAGTGGGCGTCGTCCTTGTCGAAGGAGAGGTCGTCGCAGAACAGGACGAAGCGCCGGTCCTCGGCCGCGCGCAGCAGGTCCAGAAGGCGGCCGACGCTGGGAATGTCCTCGCGCTGGATCTCCACCAGGACCAGCGGGCGCGCGCGCCCCTCGTTGACGCGGGCGTGGGCCGCCTTGACGAGCGAGGACTTGCCCATCCCCCGCGCGCCCCAGAGAAGCGCGTTGTTGGCCGGCAGCCCGTCGGCGAAGCGGCGCGTGTTCTCCACCAGCGTGTCGCGGGAGCGTTCGACGCCCACCAGCAGGTCGAGATCGACGCGGCTGACCGTCTCCACCGGCTGCAGCCGGTCGGGCTCGGGATGCCAGACGAAGGCGTCGGCGGCCTCGAAGTCGGGCGCGGGCAGCGGGGGCGGGCTCATGCGCTCCAGCGCGGCCACGAGGCGGGTCAGCAGGTCCTCCCCCGCGGTCTCCTCCACCTCCTTGAGCGGTCGCCCGAAGCCGGTCACGTCAGGTCCTCCTCATCGTCGTCGCCCAGGCCCAGCTCGCGGTCGATCTCCGCCTCCCGCTCGGCGCGCTTCTTCTCGGCCATGCGCACCAGCAGGATCGAGATCTCGTAGAGGCCGTAAACCGGAATCGCGAGGCCCAGCTGGCTGAGCGGGTCCGGCGGGGTCAGGATGGCCGCGGCGGCGGCGATCCCCACGACGGCGTATTTGCGCGTGCGCCCCAGCCCCTCGGAGCTGACCAGCCCCGCCCGGCCCAGCAGCGTGAGCAGCACCGGCAGCTGGAAGCAGATGCCGAAGGCCAGGATGAAGGTCATCATGATGTCGAGGTATTCCCGGACCTTGCCCAGGAACTCTGTGGAGGTTTCCACCCCCTCCGCGGCCCCCGTCGTGCCGTAGTCCAGGAAGAAGCCGAAGGCCATCGGCGCCACGAAGAAATAGACCAGGCACGCGCCGGTGAAGAACAGCACGGGCGTGGCGACCAGGAAGGGCCAGAAGGCCTGCTGCTCGTTCCGGTAGAGGCCGGGGGCGACGAACTTCCACACCTGGATGGCGATGAGCGGGAAGGCCAGGAAGAAGCCGCCGAACAGGGCCAGGCGCAGGTCGGTGAAGAACTTCTCCTGCAGCGCGGTGTAGATCAGGCGCGGCTCCATGCCGCGGTCCAGCAGCGCGCCGCGCAGCGGGTCGGTCAGCAGATCGAAGATCTGCTTGGCGAAGATGAAGCAGACCACCATCATCGCCGCGAGACCGAGCAGGCTGCGGATCAGGCGCGTGCGCAGCTCCGTCAGATGCTCGATGAGCGGCGCCTTGGTGGCGTCGAGGTCTTCGTGCTCGCTCGTCGTCATGGGCGGGGTCTCACCCTCTCAGGCGCCCTCCCGGCGGGCGCGGCCGGCCCGGCGCCTTGTTGTTGACGTATTGGCCGCCCGCGGCGGCTCACGCGCTTTTCGAGGCGGGGGGCGTCCCGGCCTCCGGCGCGTCGGAGGCGGGCGGCTCGGGCGCATCGCCCGCCGCCGGGCCGTCGGAGGCCGGTTTCGCGGCCTGCCTTGCCTCCCAGGCCGCGCTCTCCGCTTCCTCCGCGGCCGCGTGGGATCCGGGGTCCGGCGCCTTCGCGGCGTCCTCGCCCTCGCCGTCCAGGAAGGACTCGGCGCGCTTGCGCAGAGTGTTGTCGGTGACCTTGCCCTTCCAGTCGGTGACGGACTTCTGCAGGTCGCGCATCTCCTTGAGGTCGGCCTGGTCCGCGGCCTCCTCCATGCTGCGCTGGAAGTCGCGGGCCAGCCGCTTCGCCTGCCCCGCGAACTGGCCAAGCTTGCGGAGCATTCCCGGCAGGTCCTTGGGGCCGACCACGATCAGCGCGATCGCGCCCAGCACCAACAGCTCGGACCATCCGATATCGAACATGAGGGCCGCCCTCCCCGGACGCCGTCAGGCGCGCTCAGGCGTCCTTCTTGCTCTCGGCCGCGCCGGTGGCCTCGGCCTTGGCGCCGGGGGTGACATCCACCGCCTCGTCGGCCGCGCGGCTCTCGACCTTGGCCGTGTCGTCCTCGGGCTCCTCCGCCATGCCCTTCTTGAAGCTCTTGATGCCCTTCGCGACGTCGCCCATCAGCCCGGAGATCTTGCCCCGGCCGAAGAGGAGCACGACGAGAACGGCGACGATCAGGATCTGCCAGATGCTCGGGGCCATGGCCCAGCCTCCCATTCCGCATGGCCGCGCGGGGGCGCGACCCGTTCCTCGCACACATATTGGATCAGAGGGCGCGGTTGAAGCCCCGATCTTGGGGGCCGCGACGCCCCGTCACCATTCCGTCATTCGCCCGCGGCCAGCGGCGAGGCCATGCGGGCCAGCCCGCCGGCCGGAAAGACGAAGCAGCGGTCCCGGCGCAGCGACAGCCACATGGGCGCCCCGCGCTCGGGCAGCCAGGCGCCGGGGACGGTGGCGCGCAGGATCGAGCCGTCATGGTCCATGCGCACCTCGATCAGGCTCTCAGAGCCCATGAAGCGCGCCCGGATCACCCGCCCGCGCGCCGGCGCCCCGTTGGCGGCCGAGGGCTGGGGCGGGCCGCGGCCCATGTCGGGGTCGATCTTCAGGTGCTGGGGGCGGATGACGATCTCCACCTCCTCTCCGTCGGCGAGGCCGGGGGCGAGGAATCGGCCGAACGGCGTCTCGGTCTGGCGCGAGCAGGCCGCTGCGCGGATGACGTTGATGTCGGAGAAGAAGGCCGCCGCGCGCCGGTCCACCGGGTAGTTGTAGATGTGGTAGGGCGCGCCGATCTGGGCGATGCGCCCGTCGCGCATCAGGGCGATGCGGTCGGCCATGCGCATGGCCTCGTCAGGCTCGTGGGTGACCAGAAGCACCCCCGCTCCCTCGTCCTTGAGCAGCCCCAGCGCCTCATCGCGAACCTCGTCGCGCAGGCGCTTGTCGAGGCCGGAGAAGGGCTCGTCCATCAGCATCACCCGCGGGCGCGGCGCCAGCGCGCGGGCCAGCGCCACGCGCTGCTGCTCCCCGCCCGAGAGCTGGTGCGGGTATTTCGCCTCGTAGCCGGACAGTCCGACCCGGCGCAGATACTCCGCCACGCGCCCGCGCTCGCCCCGGCCCAGGCCGAAGGCGACGTTCCCGGCCACCGTCAGATGCGGAAACAGCGCGAAGTCCTGGAAGACCAGCCCGACGCTGCGCCCCTCGGGCGGCTCGTGGCGGCGGGGGTCGGAGACGACCTCCCCGTCGATCGCCACCGCGCCGGCGTCCTGGCGCTCCACCCCCGCAGCGATGCGCAGGGTGGTGGATTTGCCGCAGCCCGAGGGACCCAGCAGGCACAGGATCTCGCCCGGCGCGACCTCGAGGCTCACATCGTCCACGACGCGCACGCCGTCATAGGCGTGGCGCACATGGCTCAGGGACAGGCGGGGCGGGTCGCTCACCCGGGGCGCCTCCTTGGCTGGGGCACAGCTTGTCCGACTATTTCGGTCAGGTTGACGCCGATATCAACCGCCCCGCCCCTGCGCAAGCTTGCCGCGTCGCCGCCCCGCCTGACGGTTCACATCGTCAGGTTGGTGGCGCCGCCGTCCAGCAGGACGTTCTGGCCCACCATGAACCCGGCATGGACCGAGCACATGAAGGCGCAGGTCTGGCCGAACTCCTCGGGCGTGCCGAAGCGGCGCGTCGGGATGGCGTTGGCGCGCTGTTCGCGCGCCTCCTCCACGCTGATGCCCTGCTGCTTCGCGGCCTGCTCGCTCAGCGACTTGATGCGGTCGGTGTCATGGGCGCCGGGCAGCAGGTTGTTGATGCACACCCCGTGCTCGGCCACCTGGCGCGAGGTGCCGGCGACATACCCCGTCAGCCCCGCCCGGGCGGAATTGGACAGGCCCAGCACCGGGATCGGCCCGCGCACCGACTGGCTGGTGATGTTGACCACCCGGCCCCAGCCCTGCTCGATCATGCCCGGCAGCACCGCCTTCATCAGCATGATCGGGGTGATCATGTTGGCCTCCAGCGCGGCGTACCAGTCCGACTTCTCCCAGTCCGACCACATGCCCGGGGGCGGGCCGCCGGCGTTGTTGACCAGGATGTCCACGGGGCCGCCGGCGAGCTCGCGCCCCGCCTCAAGCACCTCCGCCTGCACGGCCTCGGTGGTGATGTCGCCCGGCACGGCGCGCACCTGCACCTGATGGGCGGAGCGGATCGCCTCCGCCGTCGCCTCCAGCGCCTCCGCGCCGCGGGCGTTGAGCACGAGGTTCACCCCCGCCTCCGCCAGCGCCTGCGCGCAGCCCCGCCCGAGGCCCTTCGAGCTCGCGCAGACGATCGCCGTCCTGCCCCTGATGCCGAGATCCATGTCCGCGTCCTCCCTGTCTGACCGGGGCGCGACCCTAGGCGGGCCCGCCGGCGCGGGCAAGCGCCGGTCCCGGCCCCCGTCCCCCGCCCTGCGGCGCGGCCGCGCGCGCCCGTTGCGCGCGGCCCGAGGCGTCCCTATACCGCCCCGCATGCTCGATCCCGGCCACAACGCCCCGCCCCTGCCGCCCGAAATCGCCCGGCGGCGCACCTTCGCCATCATCTCGCACCCCGACGCGGGCAAGACCACGCTGACGGAGAAGCTCCTCCTCTACGGGGGCGCGATCCAGATGGCGGGCCAGGTCCGCGCCAAGGGCGAGGCCCGGCGCACCCGCTCCGACTTCATGAAGATGGAGCAGGAGCGCGGCATCTCCGTCTCCGCCTCGGCCATGTCGTTCGAGTGGAACGGCTGCCGCTTCAACCTGGTGGACACGCCCGGCCATGACGACTTCTCGGAGGACACCTACCGGGTGCTGACGGCCGTGGACGCCGCCATCATGGTCATCGACGGCGCCAAGGGCGTGGAGAGCCAGACCCGCAAGCTCTTCGAGGTCTGCCGCCTGCGCGACATGCCGATCCTGACCTTCTGCAACAAGATGGACCGTGAGAGCCGCGACACCTTCGAGATCATCGACGAGATCCAGGAGATGCTGGCCATCGACGTGGCCCCGGCCTCCTGGCCCGTGGGCATGGGCCGCGATTTCGTGGGCGCCTACGACCTGATGCGCGACCGACTGTCAGTGATGGACCGGGCCGAGCGCAACGTGCGCGGGGGCAGCGTGGAAATCTCCGGTCTCGAGGATCCGAAGCTCGCCGATCACATGGATGCCGGGCAGCTCGACACTCTGCGCGAGGAGGTCGAAATGGCCCGCGGCCTGCTGCCGGAGTTCGACGGGGAGGCGTTCCGGCAGGGCACGATGACGCCGATCTGGTTCGGCTCCGCGCTCAACTCCTTCGGCGTGCAGGAGCTGATCTCGGGGCTGTCCGAACACGCTCCGCCGCCGCAGCCCCGGCCCGCCGAGCCGCGGCAGGTCTCGCCCGAGGAGAAGAACGTCACCGGCTTCGTCTTCAAGGTGCAGGCGAACATGGACCCCAAGCACCGGGACCGCGTGGCCTTCCTGCGGCTGTGCAGCGGGCACTTCAAGCGCGGCATGAAGCTCAAGCATGTCCGTTCGGGCAAGCAGATGAGCGTCTCCAACCCCGTGCTCTTCATGGCCTCGGAGCGCGAGACGGCCGAGGACGCCTGGGCCGGCGACATCATCGGCATCCCCAATCACGGCCAGCTTCGCATCGGCGACGCGCTGACCGAGGGCGAGGACCTGCGCTTCACCGGCATTCCCGCCTTCGCGCCGGAGCTCCTGCAATCGGTGCGCGCGGGCGACCCGATGAAGGCCAAGCACCTCGACAAGGCGCTGGCCCAGTTCTCCGAGGAAGGCGCCTGCCAGGTCTTCCGGCCGCAGGTCGGCTCCGGCCACATCGTCGGCGTGGTCGGCCAGCTCCAGTTCGACGTGCTCGCCTCGCGCATCGAGCTGGAATACGGCCTGCCCGTGCGCTTCGAGCCCACGCAGTTCACCGGCGCGCGCTGGGTGCACGGGCCGAAGGAGGCCGTCGAGGCCTTCGCGAAGGCCAACAAGGGCCACATGGCCGCCGATTCCGATGGCGACCCTGTCTACATGACGCGCCTCCAATGGGACCTGGACCGCGTAGAGCGCGACTGGCCCGAGGTGCGCCTCGACGCCACCAAGGAGATGCTCGTCTGAGCAGCGGCGGCCGACGCCACGGAACGCTCCGCGGTCCGGCGGCGTTCACATGCGTATTCTCGCGATTGGCGCGACAGGGAGACAATCATGACAACGATCACGCTGAAACCGACCGCCCTTCTCAAGCTGGCCGCCGTGGCCATCCTCCTTGCGGTGGCCGGCTGCAACACGATCAGCGGATTCGGCGAGGACGTTCAGTCCGGCGGCCGGGCCGTCGAGGACACCGCCGACGATGTCCAGGACGACATGAACGACTGATCCCTCCGGGCGCGGGACGGGCCGCCGGCGCCCGTCCGCAGCCCCGCGGGTCCGCTAGCCCGGTACGTTGACTTTCCGCGCGCAATGCTTATGTTCCGCGCACGAAAGCGCCGATCCGGGCGCAGCGTACGGGACCGCGCGGAGAAATGCGGTCGTTTCAAAGCCACGAACACCGCAGATAAGACCGCGAAAGGCCTGCATGAAATTTTCCGAACTCGATCTCGAGCCCAAGGTCCTCAAGGCCGTCGAGGAGGCGGGCTATGAGGAGCCCACGCCCATCCAGGCGCAGGCCATCCCCCAGGCCCTGATGGGCAGGGACGTCCTCGGCATCGCCCAGACGGGCACCGGCAAGACGGCCGCCTTCACCATCCCGATGATCACGATCCTCGCGCAGGGCCGGGCCAAGGCGCGCATGCCGCGCTCGCTCATCCTCTGCCCCACGCGCGAGCTCGCC
>JBNJGE010000088.1:0-12895 GCA_051747505.1 Pseudomonadota bacterium
GCCCGCCGCCTCCTGCGCTGGGAGGCCGGGGGCGCGCTCTTCACCGTGCTCGCCGGCTCCGCCCTGCATTTCGCCTTCGAGTGGAGCGGGGGCTGGCGGCCCGTCGCGCTCGTCGCCGCGGTCAACGAGTCGACCTGGGAGCATCTGAAGCTCGCCTTCTGGCCCGCCCTGCTCTGGACGGGGCTCGAGGCCGCGCGCCTGCCCCGCCTGCGCCGCGCGCTCTGGCCGGCCAAGGGCCTCGCCCTGCTCTTCGCCGCCGGCCTGATCGTGGCGGTGTTCGAAAGCTACACGGCGATCCTGAAGGACAACGTGCTGGTCCTCGACATCGGGACCTTCGTCCTCTCGGTCATCGCCGGCCACGCCCTCTCCGCCTGGCTCCTGATCGGCGACGCCCCGCGGGGCTGGCTCGCCGCCGCCGGCCGCGTCCTGCTGGTCGCGCAGGTCGTCGCCTATGCGACCTTCACCTTCCTGCCTCCCGACCATCCCCTCTTCACCGATCCGCGCGACGGCCGCCGCGGCCTGCCGCCCGCGGATCACAGCAGCAGCGCCGCGGCGAGGTAGAGCCCCAGCAGCGCCGCCGCGCCCCAGATCAGCACGCGCCCCGGCCCGCCCAGCGCCCGCGTGATCCCCGGGCCGAAGCGCGCGGCCAGCAGCGCCAGCCCGTAATAGCGGATCGCGCGGGAGGTCCCGACGGCGGCCAGGAACACCCAGACCGAGCCGCCCGCCGCCCCCGCTCCCAGCGTGGCCAGCTGGAAGGGCGCGGGCGTCAACGAGATCAGGAACACCGCCCAGAACAGCCCCTCGCGATCCAGCCGGCCGCGCATCGTCTCGAAGCTCTCCTGCAGCCCGAGCCATGCGAGCGCGGGCGCCACCACCGGATCGAAGGCCGCGCGCGCGGCGAGGTAGAAGACCAGCGCCCCGGCCAGGCAGCCCAGAAGGATCGTCGTCGCCACCGCCGCGGCGCGGCGGGGATGGGCGGCCATCAGGGGGGCGGCCACCGTCTCCAGCGGGATCGGCAGGATCGTGCTTTCCAGGAAGGAGGCCGCGAACATCGCGCCGCGCCCGGCACGCTCGTTCACCAGCCGCCCGGCCAGCGCCTCCAGCCGAGACATCCCCGCGCTCCCCCCCTTCCTCGCGCCCCGGGCGGGGCTCAGATCCCGACGCGGTCCACCTGCCGCAGCCATTCGCGCATCAGCCGCGCGCCCGGCAGGGCCAGGATCGCCGCGCCCAGCCCCGCCAGCAGCGCGGCCGCCAGCGCCGCGTCGGCCGCGGGCGTCAGCGGCGCGCCCGCGTCCGCGCGCGGTCCGGCGGCGTCCACCAGCATGGCGCCCAGCATGACCAGCCAGCCGGCGACGGCCAGCGCCGCGCCCGCCCCGGTCCCCGGCGCGCGCCCGCCCGCGCCGCGCAGCGAGGCCCACAGCAGCAGCCCCGCGCCCAGCAGCGCCGGGCCCGCCAGAAGCGACACGGTCGCCCCCGGCGCCGGCGCCGCCCAGGCCCAGGCCGCGACCGCGAACAGGATGGCCGAGGGGATCAGAGGCGGGCTCAGCCGCCGCAGCGCGAAGGCCCGCGCCAGCAGCTTCGCGGCCAGCCCGGCCACCAGCGCCAGCTGCGCCATGCGGGCGGAGACCAGCTCCTCGGCCAGGACGGGCAGCGGCCCCGCGAAGGCCGCCAGCAGCGCGCAGAGCCCGCCCAGCACCGCCGCGCGCCGCCACGTGTCGCGCAGCGCCGCCCGCGCGCCGGCCGCCCCGGCGGCCGCGATCAGCGCCAGCATCGCGGCTGCGGGCGTTGCGAGGCTCCGCGCCTCGTCGAGGCCGGTTTCCGGCAGCATGGCGGTTCCGAATCCTCCCCGGCGAAGCGGGGTCGCGGCCCCGCGGCTCCGGCGCGGGCGTAAACGCGCCCGCGCGTCGGTCGTGCGGACCGCAACGCGCATGCGCCGCGAACGGTTCCCGTGGGCGACGAGTCGCCTGCGCCGTCCCCGCCTCAGACGTGCGCGCGCTCGGCGAAGAACAGCGCCTGGGAGACCGCGGCCCGCAGGCTCGCCGTCTCGAAGGGCTTGGTGATCAGATAGGTCGGCTCCGGCCGCGCGCCGGTCAGCAGCCGCTCGGGATAGGCGGTGACGAAGATCACCGGCGCGTCGGCGAAGCCCAGGATGTCCTGCACCGCGTCGATGCCCGAGGAGCCGTCGGCCAGCCGGATATCGGCCAGGATCAGGTCCGGCCGCTCGCGCCGGGCGATGGCCACCGCCTCCTCGCGCGTGGCGGCCACGTCGATGACCTGATGGCCCATCCCGTCCAGGATCGCCTCGACATCCATGGCGATCACCGGCTCGTCCTCGATGATCAGCGCGCGCGACCGGGTCTGGCGGTCCAGCTCGGCCACCGCGTCGGCCAGCAGCCGCCCGGCCTCCGCCTGCGTCACGCCCAGGATCTCGGCCACCTGCCCGGGGGCGAAGCCCTCGACCTCGCTCAGCAGCAGCGCCTGGCGCGCGGGGCCGGCCAGCTTCGACAGCCGGCCCTGCACCACCGCCTCCGGCCCCCCGCCGCCCGCGTCGGCGCCCGCCTCCTCGCCGTCGGCCGCGGGCCCGGTCGACTCCCACAGCCGGTGAAAGGCCCGGTAGAGCCCCGCCTTGGGTTCGGAGGCGCCCTCCGCCAGCCCCGGCTCGGCGATCAGCGCCTCCAGCAGCGCGGCGACATGAGCGTCCCCGCTCTCCTGGCTGCCGGTCAGCGCGCGCGCGTAGCGGCGCAGATAGGGCAGATGCTCCGCCACCTCGGAGGAAAGCGAACGACGCGCGGCGCCTGCGGACATGAAATGACCTCCCTGGAACGTCCCCGTCACGGGTCGGGAACCCGCGGCCCCGGCGCTGCGTTCCGGACCGCAT
The DNA here is from genome assembly GCA_051747505.1 of Pseudomonadota bacterium. GTDB lineage: Bacteria > Pseudomonadota > Alphaproteobacteria > Rhodobacterales > Rhodobacteraceae > Albimonas. The sequence continues at coordinate 2,879 of JBNJGE010000088.1, forward strand.
GACATTCGTCCCAGATAGGCCGCCGCGAAGGCGGCGCCTAGACCCCGCCGGCCTCGCCTGACACTCTTGCGCGGCCAGCCAGGGAGACCGCATCTTGAGGAGCGCGATGACGCCGCAGCACGACGGCCAGAAGGAAGAGCGCGGCCGCGACGGCCCCGACCACGCCGACGGCGCGGAGGGCTCAGGCGACCTGATCGGCAGCCATCTGCGCCGACTGTTCCAGGACGTGCAGCAGGAGGAGATTCCCGACCGGTTCAAGGAGCTTCTGCAACGACTCGAGCACGAAGAGCAGGAGCGCCGCGAATGACGGACGACGCCAGCCCGAGCTTCCGCGCCCAGCTGGTCGACCAGCTCCCCGCCCTGCGCGCCTTCGCGCGCACCCTGGCGCGGGACGCCTCCCAGGCCGACGATCTCACGCAGGAGGCGATGCTCAAGGCCTGGGCCAACCGCCACCGCTACCAGGAGGGGACGAACCTGCGCGCCTGGCTGTTCACCATCCTGCGCAACACCTTCTATTCCGAGTTCCGCAAGCGGCGGCGCGAGGTCGCCGACGTGGACGGGGAGCACGCCGCGCGCCTGACCACCCGCCCCTCGCAGGAGCACGCCATGGCCCTGCGCGAGTTCGAGACCGCCCTCGCCCGCCTGCCGGTGGAGCAGCGCGAGGCGCTGGTGCTCGTGGGCGCCGCCGGCATGGCCTATGACGAGGCCGCCCAGGTCATCGGCGTGGCCGTGGGCACGGTCAAGAGCCGCGTGAGCCGCGCCCGCGCCGCGCTGTCCGCGATTCTCGACGTCAACGACGCCGGCGATCTCGTCTCCGACCGCGCCCTGGACGCGGCCCTGCGCGGCCCGCCCGATCACGCCGCCTGACGCCGTGGCCGTGACGCAGGAGGGGGCGGAGCGGGCGGCGGGGCGCGCGCCCCCGCCCCGGGGCTCGGCGCCGGCCCGCCGCGGCTCGGTGCGCGGCCGCCTCGCCCTGCTGCTGGGCGTGGCCATCGCCCCCGCCCTGCTGATCGCCGTCGCCTTCGCCCTGCGCAGCTACGACCAGCAGACCGACCGGGCCGAGCGCAGCTTCCTGCGCGACGCCGCCGCCCATGCCCGCGCGGTGCGCGACCTGCTCGTCTCCGCCGGCGCGACGCTGGAGACGCTGGCCGACAGCCCCGCGCTGGCCGACCTCGAGGCGCCGGCCTGCGACGCCGCGCTCGCCGCCGTCGCGGCGCGCGAGCCCGCCTTCACCTTCGCGATCGCCGTCACGCCCGACGGCCGCGTGCCCTGCGCCTCCCGCCCCCTCGGCCCCGGCCCCGCCTTCGGCCTCACCCCCGAGCTGCCTGAGCTTCTGGCCGACGACTCCCCGCGCCTGACCTTCGTCACCCTCGACGAAACCGGCGGCGCCGCCGCGGCCATCACCCTGCCGCTGCGCGGCCCCGGGGGGCGCTCCCGCGGCCTGATGGTCCTCGTCGCCCCCCTCGAGGCCCTGCGCGCCGCCTCGCCCCGCCTCGCCCGAAGCCTGGGCGTGGAGGAGACCATCCGCACCGCCATCCTCGACGGCGCCGGGCGTGTCATGCTCGACAACCCGTCCGCCCCCCGCGGCTGGCTGCCCCCGGCCGAGGCCATCGCCCCCCTGCCCGAGCAGGGCGCCAGCCTGCTCTCGGCGCAGGCCGCGGGGGGCGAGGACTGGGTCTACGCCGTCACGCCGCTCTGGCGCGGGCGGGCCTGGCTGCTCTCGGGCCTGCCCGCCGGCACGCTCTACGCCCCCGCCCTGCCCCGCGCCGCGGCCCCGATCATCGCGCCCTTCATCATGCTGCTGGTGGCCGTGGGCGTGGCCTATTTCGCCATCGACCGGCTGGTGGTGCGCCACGTCGTCTATCTCACCCGCCTGACGCGCGCCTATGGCCGCGGCCGCCTCGCCCTGCGCCCCCGCGGGCTGGAGGACGCCCCGCGCGAGCTCGCCCAGCTCGCCGAGGACCTCTCCGACATGGCCAGCCATCTGGAGGACCGCCAGAGCGCCCTGCGCGCCGCGGCCGAGACCAACCGCTTCCTGCTGCGGGAGGTTCACCACCGGGTCAAGAACAACCTCCAGATGATCGTCAGCCTGCTCAACCTGCAGATCCGCCGCGCCCCGACCGAGCCCGAGCGCGAGGCGCTGGAGCGCATCCGCTCCCGCGTCATGGCCGTGGCCGCGGTCCACAGCGCCATCTACGCCGCCGAGACCCTGGACCGCGTGTCGCTGGCCACCCTCGTCGCCCGCGTCACCCGGCCCCAGACCGAGATGACCACTCTCTCGGAGGAGCCGCCCGAGCTGCGCCTGGATCTCGACGAGGTCGAGGACGCGCCCGAGCGCGCCACCCCCCTCGCCCTGCTGGCCAACGAGGCGATGACCAACGCCGTCAAGTACGGCGCCCGCGCCGAGGGCCGCCAGCTCATCGAGGTCACCCTGCGCGCGCGTCCCGGCGGCGGCTACCGCTTCTCCGTCTCCAACGACGTGCTGGGCGAGGTCCCCGCCCCCGCCCGCAACACGGTGGGCGCGCGCCTGATCGACGGCTTCGCCCGCCAGATCGGCGGCGAGCTGCGCCGCGAGACGCGCGAGGGCCGCTTCATCGTCACCCTCGACGTGCCGCCGCCTCCGGCCCCCGCCGCCGGCGACGAGGACTGACGCCGGGCGCCCCGGCCGCGTTGATCCGCGACCGCGGACGAGACGAAAGGCGCCGCCATGCTGGGCTGGGCCCTGGCCTTCCTGATCCTCGCGCTGGTCTCCGGGCTGCTGGGGTTCACGGGGATCGCCGCCGCCTCCGCCTGGATCGCGCAGATCCTGTTCGTCCTGTTCCTGGGCCTGCTCGTGATCACGCTGCTGGTGCGCGTCCTGCGCCGCTGAGGGCGGGAACGTCGCGGCCGCCGCAGGCGTTCGCTCCTGCGACCCTCTCACGGCAGTAAGGAGCCGGCCAATGAGCCTCGACATCCAGGCCCTCGGCGCCCTCGCGCGCGACCGCGGCTTCCCGCGCGCCACCGTCTGCTGGACGCTGGGCGCGCCCGGCGATCCCATGAACGAGACCCGCCTGGGCCTGAAGCTGGCCGGGGAGGCGCTCGCCGCCGCGCTCGCCGCCCGCGGGGTGCCCGACGACCAGGCCGCCGCCATCCTCGACCCCTTCGCCGCCTGGGCGCGCGAGAACACGCTGTCGGCCCGCGGCGCGGTGGCCGCCTTCCTCTCCCCCGAGGGCGCGCGGATCGAGACCGTGCCCCGCGTGGGGCGCGACGGCGCCTGGGTGGGGGAGGCCTACCGCCTCGCCCCCGCCTGGCCCGACCCCGCCTCGCAGATAGGGGCCGCCGCGCTCGTCGCCGACCAGGGCCAGGCCCGCCTCCTGCGCCTGACGCCCGAGGGGCTGGTCCCGATGAAGGCCGATCTGCCCGCCTCGATGGAGGACTTCATGGGCCCCACCGAGATCGAGGCCCAGAGGGACCTCGCCGGCAAGGGCCAGAACATCCGCCATCACGGCATCGGCCAGAGCGTCGAGCAGGAGAAGGAGGAGGTGCTCGAGCAATACGCCGGCGCGCTCGCCAAGGGCGCCGCCGCCGCGCTCGCCGACTCCGGCCTGCCGCTGGTGATCGTCGCGGACGAGCGCCTGAACGGCATGATCCGCGCCCGCAACCACTACTCCGGCCTCGTGGCGGAAGGCGTCACCCGCCACCCCTCGGGGATCTCGCAGGAGGCGATGGCGGAGGCCGTGCGCGACATCGCCGCCGTGCCCTGGGACCGCGCCCGCGAGACCGATCTCGCCCGGCTCGACGAGGCGCTCGGCCGCGGCGACCCGGCCAGCGACGACCCGGTGGAGATCGCCGTCGGCGCCGCCGAGGGCCGGGTGGAGCTGCTGGCCTTCGACCCGGACTCCGAGATCCGCGGCTGCCTCGAAGGCGGCGTCAGCCTCGACGCGGACGGCCCCGACGACCTGCTCGAGGCCGCCCTGCGCGACTCCCTCTCGCACAAGGCCCGCGTCATGGCCGTGCGCAACCCCGACCGACCCCTGCGCGCGCTGATGCGCTGGTGACCCCCGCCGCCCGCCGGCCCCGCTCCCCGGGCCGGCCCCAGACCCCGGAGCTCCCGATGACCGACGCCGAAACCGCCGCCGAACGGATGTGGACGCTGGCCGAGGAGGAGCCCGACTGCCACCTCGTCACGGCCACCGCGCAGGGGCAGCTCCGCAGCCGTCCCATGCGCGCCTTCATCGACCGCGAGAACGAGGAGGTCCTCTTCTACACCCGCCTCGACACGGGCAAGAGCCGCGAAGTCTCCGAGAACGCCCAGGTCTGCCTGTGCTTCTCGCGCCCCTCGAAGAACGACTACGTCTCCATCTCCGGTCGCGCGCGGATCACCACCGACCGGGCGCTGGTCGACCGCCACTGGTCGCGCTTCGTGGAGGCCTGGTTCCCGGAGGGGCCCGGCGGCGCCGATGTCGGCATGATCCGCGTGCAGGCCGAGCGGGGCGAGTACTGGGAGGGGACATCGAGCTCCGTTCTCGCCGCGCTGAAGATGCTCCGCGCCTCCGCCCGCGACGAGACGCCGGAGCTGGGCAGGCGCGGCAAGACCGAGTTCTGACCGGCGGGCCGCGCGCCCCTCAGCCCGGCGGCGGCGTCCAGCGCCCGTGGCGCGACCAGGACTCCAGCCGCCGGGCCAGAAGCCCGAAGCCCGAATAGAGCAGCACCGCCCCCAGCGCGAGCACGATGAGGGCCGCGAACATCAGGTCCGTCTTGGCCCGCCCGTTGGCCAGCAGCATCAGGTAGCCCAGCCCGCCCGAGGCCCCGACCCACTCCCCGATCACCGCCCCGATCGGCGCGTAGACCGCCGCCAGCCGCAGGCCGGAGGCGAGGTCGGGCAGCGCCGCGGGCAGCCGCAGCCGCCACAGCGTCGCCCACCGCCCCGCTCCCATCACGCGGGCGAGGTCCAGCAGCGCTGGGTCGGTGCGCCGCAGCCCGTCATGGAAGGCCGAGGCGACGGGGAAGTAGATGATCAGGACCGTCATCACGATCTTCGACCACAGCCCGTAGCCCAGCCACAGCGTCAGGATCGGGGCCAGCGCGAAGACCGGCACCGCCTGGCTGAACACGAGCGCCGGCAGCAGCACCCGCCGCGCCGCCGGTGACAGCGTCAGATGCACCGCCGTCGCCGCCCCCAGCCCGGCGCCGAGCGCCAGCCCCGCCAGCACCTCCGCCAGCGTGATCAGCCCGTGGCCGCCGATCAGCGCGCGATGCTCCCACACCGCCTGCGCGACCCGCGCGGGCGAGGGCAGGATGAAGGGCGGCGCGCCCGACAGCCAGACGACGGCCTGCCAGATCGCCAGCCCCCCCAGCGCCGCGATGGCGGCGTCGCGCAACCGCGGCCCGCTCCGGGCGGCGGGCGGGCGCAGGCTCATGCCGGCTCCCGGCGCAGGGCGCGGGTCAGCCGCGCCTGCGCCTCCAGCACCTCCGCCGCGTCCGCCGGGCGCACGGGCGGCCCCTCCGGCGGCGCCATCTCCTCGACGCCCCCCTCGCTCATCAGCAGGATGCGATGGCCCAGCCGCGCCGCCTCATGCGCGTCATGGGTGACCAGCACCACCGTGCGGCCCGAGAGCGCCTCGAAGGCCAGCTCCTGCATCTCCGCGCGCAGCCGCAGGTCGAGCGCCGCGAAGGGCTCGTCCAGCAGCGCCACGGGCCGGTCCTCCATCAGCAGCCGCGCCAGCGCCGCGCGCTGGCGCTGCCCACCGGACAGCTCCCCCGGCGGCTTGGCGGTGTGCCCCGCCAGCCCCATGCGCGCGATCAGCGCGTCCGCCCGCGCCCAGTCCGGCCGCTCGCCGCGCAGACGCGCCCCCAGCGCCACGTTCTCCCGCAGGCTCAGCCAGGGCAGCAGCAGGTCCGACTGCGCCATCCACGCCGCCCGCGGCGCCAGCGGCGCGCCGTCCGTCGCCTCCGCGACGCCGTCGAACGCGCCGCCGATCTCCAGCCCCGCGAACAGCCGCAGCGCCGTGGACTTGCCCACGCCCGAGGGGCCGAGCAGGCAGGTCCAGCGCCCCGCCTCCGCCTCCAGCGCCAGCCGCTGGGGGGCGTGGCCCGGAAAGGCCAGGCGCCCCGCCAGCCGCAGCCCCGGCGCGCTCACTCCGCCCCGCGCGTGACGTCGGTGACGATCTTCTCCGGCGGATTGACGCTGTCGATCAGCCCCGCCTCCTTCAGCCAGGCCTCGAAATCGGCGTAGCGCCCGGGCGAGACCGCCGCCGGTCGCAGCGCGAAGCGCGGAATGGTGTCGACCCAGGCCTTGCGGTTGAGCTCGTCGTTCAGCTCGTTCGCCGTCCCGGCGAAGATCTCCCAGCTCTCGTCGGGATGGTTGACGATGTACTGCGTCGCCTTCTCCGTCGCCTTGAGGAACCGGGCGATCGCGTCGCGGTCCATGGTCTCGGGGTTGGCGACATAGACCAGCTCGTCATAGGGCGGCAGCCCGTGCTCCTCCAGATAGAAGCAGCGCCCGGCCACCTCCTCGATCTCCATCTGGTTGAGTTCGAAGTTGCGGAAGGCGCCGATCACCGCGTCCACCTGCCCCGACATCAGCGCGGGCGAGAGCGACCAGTTGACGTTGACCAGCTCCACGTCGTCGAGCGTCAGCCCCCCCTCGTCCAGCAACGCCGTCAGCAGCGCCTCCTCCACGCCGGCGACCGAGTAGCCGATCTTCCGTCCCTCAAGATCGGAGAGCGCCTGCACCGGCCCGTCGTCGAGCACCAGCAGGCAGTTGAGCGGCGTGGCCACCAGCGTGCCCACCCGGATCAGCGGCAGCCCCTCATGGATCTGCAGGTGAAGCTGGGGCTGGTAGGAGATGGCGATATCCGCCCGCCCCGCCGCGGCCATCTTGGGCGGGTCGGCCGGGTCGGCGGGGGCGATCACCTCCACCTCCAGCCCGGCCTCCTCGAAATATCCCAGCTCCTGGGCGAGGATGATGGGCCCGTGATCGGGGTTCACGAACCAGTCGAGCACCAGAGTCAGCCTGTCCTGCGCCGCCGCGGGGGCGGCGGAGGCGAGGGCGAGCATCATCGCGAGGGCGAAGCGTGTCATGGGCGCGGCCTTTCCTTCCTGCCGGGCGGCGCGCGGGCCGCCGTGTCAAAAGGGCCGCGCCGTAGGCAGAGGAAAGGTCGCGATGCGCTCCGTTCCCTTCGCCGGCATGACCCGGATCAGGTTCGACGGGTCGGCGCGCCTGCGCCTCTCAGCCCCTTTCCGGGGCGCCCCGACGGATACCGGCAGTTAGAAGCCCGCGCCCGGCCCTGTCAACGGCCGCGATGCGCGGCACCTCACCCCGCCTCGCGCAACCGCATCCACATGCCGCAAAGCCGGAACGCGTCCTCCCGCACCTCCAGCCCCGTCTGCCGGGCGCGGTCCAGCACCCCCGCCGCGCCGCGCACCGACAGCCGCAGCGCATCCAGCCGCTCCCGCTCCAGCCCCGGCGCCTCGCGCACCGCGATCTCGTGAGGCTCCGCGCGCATCACATGCGCCCCGCCCCGCGCCTCCACGGGCAGGTCCATCACCGCGCCCCAATGCGCCGCCAGCCCGCCCGCGTCGGCGGAGAGGACCTCGACCCCCTCCAGCGCCCGCGTGACCTCGGTGCGCACATGCCGCCCCCAGTCCGGCCCCGCCGGGTGATAGGGCCCGTCCAGCGCCTCGCCCCCCTCGGTCCGGTCGAACTCCAGGAAGCAGGCCCGGCAGTCCCGCGGATGCAGCTGGCGCAGGTGGAAGCCGTCATGGTCCCCCTTGTGGGCCAGCCGCACCCCCAGCCCCTCGGCCCGCGCCACCCGCGCGTCGGGGTCGTCGCAGTCGAAGATCAGCATGTAGCCGCCCCGCCCGGCGGAACGGTCCAGGAACCGCCCCGCCGCCGTGCCGTCGGCCAGCGGCGCCACCACCTCCAGAAAGCGGTCCGGGCCCAGCGGGAACACCGCGTTCTCCAACCCGTATTCCGCCACCGCCGGGTCGCGGAAGCATTCCTCCAGCCCCAGAAGCTCCCGGATGAGGGCCGCGCTCGCCTCCAGATGCGGGGCGGCGAGGCAGACCTGGCGCAGGCGCAGCCATCCCGCCATGCTCAGGCCCCCCGGAAGACGGGCTTGCGCTTCTCCACGAAGGCGGCGGTCGCCTCCTTGTGGTCGGCGGTCTGGGCGCAGGCCGCGTGGTTGCGCGCCTCCGTGTCGAAGCACTCCGGCAGGCTCCCGCCCCCCTCGGCGCAGGCGATATTCTCCTTGATTCGCCCGAGCGTGATCGTCGGCCCCTCCGCCAGCGGCTCGATCAGGTCCAGCGCCGCCTGCATCGCGGTTCCGTCCGGCACGGCGCGCGTGACCAGCCCCATCGCCGCCGCCTCCTTGCCCGAGAGCATCGGGGACAGGAGATAAAGCTCCCGCGCCTTCGCCGCCCCCAGCATCTGGGTGAGAAAAAAGGTCCCGCCGTAATCCCCCGACAGCCCCACCTTGGCGAAGGCCGTGGTGATCTTGGCCCCCTCCGCGGCCACGCGGAAATCGCAGGCCAGCGCCAGCGACAGCCCGGCGCCCGCCGCCGCGCCCTCGATCGCCGCGACCGTGGGCTTGGGCATCTCGTGAAGGTATTTCGAGGCGTTCATGCGGTGGCGCAGCTCCGCCTCGCGCACCGCCGGCGGAACCTCGGCGCCCGAGCCCGCATGCATCCCCTTCACGTCGCCGCCCACGCAGAAGCGCCCGCCCGCGCCGGTGATCAGCACCGCGCGCACCTCCGGGTCGCGGGCGGAGACCGCCAGCGTCTCGTTCAGCGCCTTGGTCAGCTCCGCATTCAGCGCGTTGCCCGCCTCGGGCCGGTTCAGGGTCAGGATCTGAAGCCCGCCCCGCATTTCGCTCGTCAGCGCATCGCCCATCTCAGCTCTCCTTCCGCACGATCAGCGCATCCGCCGCCACGGCCCCTTCGGGCCCCGCGATCAGCGGGTTGATGTCCAGCTCCGCGATCCAGTCCGCCCCGTCGGCCAGCAGCTCCGAGGCCCGCGCGACCGCCTCGGCGACCGCATCCGCGTCCGCCGCCGGCGCGCCGCGGAAGCCGTCGAGCATCCGGCGGCCGCGCAGCCCGTCGATCATCTCCCGCGCCTTCGCGACGGAGACGGGGGCGAGCGCCAGCGCCACGTCCCCCAGCACCTCCGTCAGGACGCCGCCGGCGCCGACGCTGACCACCGGCCCGAAGACCGGGTCGACGAAGCCGCCCACGATCATCTCCACCCCCGGGGGCAGCATCTCCTGCACCAGCACCCCCTCGAAGGGCGCGTCTGGCGCCGCGCGCAGCGTCGCCGCCTTCAGCTCCTCGAAGGTCGCGCGGATCTCTTCCGGCTCCGACAGGCCCAGCCGCACGCCCCCGATCTCGGTCTTGTGCTGGATCGCGGCCGAGCTGACCTTCATGGCCACCGCCCCGCCGATCCGACCGGCGATCTCCACGGCCTCCTCGGCCGTGCGCGCCCGGTCCTCGCGCGTCACGCCGATGCCGCGCGCCGCCAGCACCCGCTTGGCGCCCCATTCGTCCAGCGGCCCCTCCGCCGGCGTCCCGTCCTGCGCCGTCAGCCGCGCCGGCGCCTCGCCGCCGTCCCGGTCCTGCCAGGCCCGCAGCGCCGTCATGCACTGGCGCATGGAGCGGAACAGCGCGAGGTTGGGATGCTTCTCCGCCATCACCGCCGGCGGCGCCTCGGGCCATTCCACCATCCAGACGATGGCCATGACGCGTTCCGGGTTGCGCGCCGCCACCTCCCCGATGAAGTCGATGCGCGCCTCCGTCCCCCCGACCGAATAGGCGGGAAAGGCGATGATCCCCGCCGCGAAATCCGGGTCGTCCAGGAAGGCCTGCATGCATTCCTCGAAGGACTCCCGCCGCGCCAGCACCATCGCCGTCGCGTCGCAGGGGTTCTGCGCGGGCACGAAATCCGGCAGCACCGCGCGCAGCCGCGCCCGCGTCTCCTCCTTGGGCTCGGGCAGCGCCACGCCCGCCGCCTCCGCCTTGGCCGCCGCCAGCACGCAGGCGCCG
>JBNJGE010000089.1:0-12868 GCA_051747505.1 Pseudomonadota bacterium
CAGGGTGGTGGCCGAGGAGTAGGCGATGAAGAAATCCAGATCGCGCCCGCGGGTGAGGCGGTCCAGCACCTCCGCCCCGGCGATCTTGGGGGCGAGGACGGCGCGAATGCGTTCGGCGTCGAGGCCCGAGAACAGCGCATCGTCGAGCGCCATGGCCGTGTGCAGGACGCCGCGCAGGGGGGCGGGGCCGGCCTCGATCTCGTCGATCAGGGCGGCCATGGCGGTCTCGTCGGCGGCGTCGCAGGCGCGGATGTGGACGCGCGCGCCCTTCGCCTCCATGCGCTGGATGGCGGCGCGGGCGGGATCCGTGATGCGGCCGGAGCGGGAGGTGAGCCAGATCTCGCGCGCGCCGCGGGCGACGAGCCAGGCCGCCGTCTCGGCCCCGAAGCCGCCGAGTCCGCCGACGACCAGACAGGCCCCGTCGGGGCGGATGCGCGGCGGGCGCGCGGCGGGCGGTTCGGGCGGCCGGGGCGCGCGGACCAGGATCTTGCCGACATGGCCGGACTTCTGCATCAGGCGGAAGGCGTCCACGACCTCCTCGGCGTCGAACACGGTGTGGGGCAGGGGAGCGAAATCGCCCCGGGCGAAGCCCTCGCCCAGGCGCTCGAACACCTTTCGGGCGATGTCGGGGCGGTGCACCAGGAGCTGGTCGGCGTCCACGCCGAAATAGGCGAGATTGCGCCGGAAGGGGCGCAGGCCGAGCTGGGAGCCGGCGTAGAAGTCGCGCTTGCCCAGCTCCACGAAGCGGCCGAAGGGGCGCAGGCATTCCAGCGAGCGCTCCATCGCCTCGCCCGAGAGCGAGTTCAGCATCACGTCGACGCCTTCCCCGCCGGTGGCGGCGAGGACGCCGGCGGCGAAGTCGAGGCTGCGGCTGTCGAAGACATCCGTGGCGCCGAGCCGGCGCAGAAGCTCCCGTTTGGCGGGCGTTCCGGCGGTGGCGAAGACGCGCGCGCCGCGGGCGGCGGCGACCTGGAGCGCGGCGAGCCCGACGCCGCCGGCGCCGCCGTGGATCAGCACGGTCTCGCCCTCGGCGAGGCCGGCGAGCTCGGCCAGCCCGTACCAGGCGGTGAGGAAGGCGGTGGGGATGGTGGCCGCGGCGGTCAGGTCGAGGCCCTCCGGCGCCGGGGCCGCGGCGGCCTCGGAGACGCGGACATGGCTCGCGAAGCAGGCGGGGGCGAAGGCGATGACGCGGTCGCCCTCGCGGAAGCGGGCGCAGCCGGGCCCGGCGCGGGAGACGACGCCGGAGCATTCCATGCCCAGGGTGGGGCCGGCGAAGCCGTCCTCCAGCGCCTCCTCGGGCAGCAGGCCCTGGGCCCACATGATGTCGCGGAAGTTGAGGCCGGCGGCGGCGACCTCGATCTCGATCTCGCCCTCGGCGGGCGCGCCGCGGGGGGCGTCGCGCCACTCCAGCGAGTCGATGGCGCCGGGCTGGGCGAGGGCGAGCCGCCGGGCGCCGGCGTCCGGCAGGGCGGCGGCCCGAGCCCGGGCGGGCGCTTCGGGGGCGCGCTGGACGCGGACGCCGGCGCGGCCGGCGGCGTCGTGGACGGTCTCCTGGTCCCCGGCCGGAGACAGGATCTCCGCGGTGAGGCGGGCGGGAAGGTCGGCGGCGGGGATCTCGGGCGAGAAATCCGCAAGGCGGATGTCGAGCTCGGGATGCTCGTTGGCCAGCGTGCGGGCGAGGCCCCAGCAGGCGGCCTCCGCCGGATCCAGCGGGCGCAGGGGGCCGGCGGCGACCGCGCCGCGGGCGACGATCCAGAGCCGAGCGAGGCGCTCTGGCGCGGCGAGGCCGGCCCGGGCGGCGAGCAGCCGGGCCTGGGCGGCCTCCAGCGCCGGGCCGCCGGCGGCGAGGCCGGAGAGGAGGACGAGCTCCGCGCCTGGCCCCTCGTGCAGGGCGGCGGGGAGGTCGGGCTCGGTCAGGGCGCGGGCCTCGCGGCCGGCCTCCCCCACGCGGGCGGCCAGGGCTTCGGCGGTTCCGGCCTCGGCCGGGCCGTGCAGGATCAGGAGGGCGGGGCCGTCGGACGGGGCGGGCGCGGTCGGGGCGGCGTCCGGGGCGCCGGCCAGGACCAGGACGGCCTGGGAGGCGGGATCGGGCAGGGGCCGGGCCCGGACGCCGGCGAAGCCGGCCTCGGCCAGGGTCTCGGTCCACTCGGCGCCCTCGCGCAGACGGCCGAGGGGGAAATCGGGGTCGAGCGAGGCGGCCCACCAGGCGGCGTCGCCGCCCTGGGTGAGGTCCGTGGCGACGGACGGAAGCGCCTCGGCCGCGGCGAGGGCGCCGCCGGGGGCGAGGTGGGCGCGCAGCGCGCCGAGATCCCCGGCGGGCATTCGGTGCAGGGCGTCGCCGGCCAGGATGAGGTCGAAGCCCGCGGGGTCGTCCAGCTCCTCGGGCATGGCGCAGGCGACGCCGGGGCGGGCGGGCTCGCCAAGCTGCAGGGCGCGCGCCCGTCGCGGGTCCGGGTCGGAGATCACGCAGCGGTCGAGGCCGGCCTCGGCCGCGCGGGCGACGAGGGAGGCGGGCGGGGCGCCGAGGATGAGGAGGGAGAGGCGCGCGCCGGCCGGCCTGCGGGCCAGGGCGGCGTCGAGGAGCCGGCGCAGGGCGGTCCAGCGCGCCTCGCCGGCGGGGTCCGCGGCCTCCCGGCGGGGCTGGGCGGGGGCGGCCTCGCCGGTTTGTTGCAGGCCCTCGGCCAGCAGGCGGGGCAGGGCGTCCGGGAGCGCCATCAGGCGCATGACCTCGCCGATCCGCTCGGGGGCCTCGGCGAAGAGCGCCTCGGCGAGACGAGAGAGGGGTGGATAGGGCGCCGCCGCGGCGAGGCGGGCGCGGCCGGCCTCCGTGCGCTCGACGGCGCTGTCCTCCTCGAGCGCGGCGAGAAGCCGGGCGAGAAGGGGGCGGGCGGAGTCGTCCAGCCGGCCCTCTGCAAGAAGGGCGTCGGGGTCGAGCGTCCGGTCGGGTCGGGCGAGCGCTTCGGCTGCGTCCCAGCAGATGCGGCGCGCGGCGGTGTCGATGAGCAGGGCGCCGGCGGAGGGCTCGGGCGGGGTCTCGGCGGTCAGCTCGGCCAGCGGGCCGGTCAGCGCGGCGGCGAGGTCGCTGCGCGCGCCCTCGGGCGGGGCGAGGCGGACGAGGGCGTTGCGGTAGGCGAGCTCGGCGGGCGCGGCGGGGCGGGCGCGGGGGGCGGCCTTGAATCGCAGGCCGGAGAGCTGCGCGATGACCTCGCCGGCGGGATCGACCAGGGTGAGGGCGGCCTCCACCGACCGCTCCCCGGCGCGGGTGATCTCCACCCAGGCGCCGGCGGGGGCGGCGCCGGGGGCGCGGAGGACCAGCGCGGCCAGCCGGACGGGCAGATAGCTGCGTCCGGGCTCGGCCCGGCGCTCCCCCAGCAGGGCGAAGACGGCGTGGAAGGCGGCGTCGAGCAGGGCGGGGTGCAGGGCGTGGCGGTCGGGCTCCAGTCCGTCATGGGCGGGGTCGAGCGCGACGAAGGCCCGGCGCTCCCCCTCCGGCTGCACCCAGAGGGCGCGGCGGAAGGCGGGGCCGTAGTCCAGGCCGAAGCGGCGGGCGAGGTCGTAGAGGACGCCGGCCTCCATGCGGCCGGCGCCCGCCGCGGCGGGCGGGGGGCAGGGCGCAGGGGCGGGGTCGGCGGCGCGGCGCAGGCGGCCGCGGGCGTGGAGGGCGAAGTCCTCGTCCGACAGGCGCGGGCGGCTCTCGATATCGGCCACGAGGCGGTCGCCGGAGACGGTGGTGCGCAGCTCCCGCTGGGCGCCGGGCTCCAGCGGGAGGGGACGCAGGATGTCGAGGTCGAGAAGCTCGACCGGCGAGTCCCCCCCCAGCGCCTGCAGGCCGGCGGCGAGCGCCATGTCGGCGTAGCCGGCGGCGGGGAAGACGACGCCGCCCTCGACCTCGTGATCCGACAGCCAGGCCGGGCGGTCGGGGTCCACGGCCGAGCGCCAGTCGCGGGCCCGGGAGCGGACGGGCGCGCCGAGCAGCGGGTGCGGCGGGGTCGGGTCGAACAGGCCCAGCGCTTCGGGGCCGGGGGCGATGCGGTAGCTCTGCCGGCGCCAGGCGTAGCGCGGCAGGTCGGCCTCGGCGCGGGCGTCGGGGCCGAAGAAACGGGCCTCGTTCAGGCGCGCGCCCTGCGCGGCGGCGCGGGCGACGGCGCCGCGCAGGTCGGCGGGGACGCCTTCCTCCAGCGTGGGCAGGACCCCGGCCTCGACCCCGCGGGCGGCGGCCGCGTCGCGCACGTAGCTGGCCAGGATCGGGCGCGGGCCGATTTCCAGGAATTGCGTGCAGTTCAGGTCGAGCGCGGCCTCCAGCGCCTGGCGGAACAAGACGGGGCGGCGGATGTTGGTCCACCAGTATTGCGGCCCCAGCGCCTCGCCGTCCGCCAGCCGGCCGAAGGTGGCCGAGAGGAAGTCGCGCCGCGTCTGGCGGGGGCGCAGCCAGGCGAGATCGGCCAGCAGCCCTTCGCGCAGCGCATCGGCGGCGGCGGAGTGGAAGGGGTAGCCCAGGCCGAGCCGCTTGACCGCGATGCGCCGGTCGTGGGCGAACTTCGCGAAGGCGGCGATCTGCGCGGCGTCGCCGGCGATCGTCGCGGCGCGGGGCGAGTTGTCGGCGGCGATCTCCAGCCGGTCGAAGCCGCCCTCCGCCAGCGCGGCGCGGGCGGCCTCGGCGGAGGCGAGCACGGCGGCCATGTCGCCCTGATCCCGGATCCGCTCCTGATTGCGGGAGCGGACATGGATCAGGCGCACGGCGTCGGCCAGATCGAAGGCGCCCGCGGCCCAGGCGGCGGCGACCTCCCCGACGGAATGGCCGAGCGCGGCGTCGGGCTCCAGGCCCTTGTCGGCGAGGCTGCGCACGGTCGCGACCTGGCAGGCGAAGATCAGCGGCTGGGCGAGCGATGTGCGCGGCAGGCGCGCCTCCAGGTCCCAGGCGCGCATCGCCTCGACCAGGGATGTTCCCGAAAGCTCCTCGAACAGCTCGGAGACGGAGTCGAAGGCGGCGCGGAAGGCGGGGTCGGAGTCGTAGGCCGCCCGGCCCATGCCGACATGCTGGGCGCCGTTGCCAGAGAAGACGAAGGCGGTCCGCCCCTCCCGCGCGGCGGCGCGGCCGCGGACGAGGTCGGGGTCGTCGCGGCCGGCCAGATGCGCCTCCAGCGCCTCGACCTGACGGACGGGGTCGTCGGAGGTGGCGATCAGGCGGTGAGGATGGCGGTCGCGCCGCCAGGCGGCCGCGTTGGCGAGGGCGGCGGCCTCGTCGGCGTCCGCCTCCGCGAGGCGGTCGCGCCAGGTCGAGGCCAGTGCGTGCAGGCTCTCCTCGGAGCGGGCGGAGAGGATCAGGGGGGCGGGCTCGACGCGGTCGGGGGCGGGGCGGCGCTCCTGCATCGTGGGCTGGCGCAGCACGGCGTGGGCGTTGGCGCCGCCGAAGCCGAAATTGTTGACGCCGGCGTGCAGGGGCGCGGCCTGCTCGGGCAGGGGCTCGGCCTCGGCCGCGACGCGCAGGTTCCAGTCGTCGAAGCGGATGTCGGGGTTGGGGGTCTCGAAGTGGAGGGAGGGGGGGAGCACGCCCCGCTCCAGCGCCATCTGGGCCTTGAGCAGGCCGACGAGGCCGGAGCCGGCCTCCAGGTGGCCGACATTGGTCTTGGCCGAGCCGATGCGCAGGGGCTCGGTCCGCCGGGCGCCGAGCGCCTCGCCCAGCGCGCGGGTCTCGATCGGGTCGCCGGCGCGGGTGCCGGTGCCGTGGGCCTCGACGAAGGCGAGGCGGTCGGGGTCGAGGTCGAGGCGCTGATAGACGTCCTCCAGCAGGGCGCGCTGGCTCTCGTAGGAGGGCAGGGAGACGCCGTTGGTGCGGCCGTCGGAATTGATGCCGATCCCGGAGATCACGCCGAGGATGCGGTCGTTCTCCGCGATCGCCGTTTCCAGCGCGCGCAGGACGAAGACCACCGCCCCCTCGGAGCGGACATAGCCGTCGCCGTCGGCGTCGAAGGCGCGGCACAGGCCGCGCTTCGACAGCATCGTGGCCGCCGAGAAGCCGACGAAGGGGAAGGGCGAGAGCAGCATGTTCACCCCGCCCACGATGGCGGTGTCCACCAGCCCCGCGCGCATGGCCATCCAGGCCTCGTGAAGGGCGTAGAGGCCCGAGGCGCAGGCGGTGTCGATCGTGCTGCTCGGCCCCGTCAGGTCCAGCGCGTGGCTGATGCGGTTGGAGATCAGCGAGAGCGTGTTGCCTGTCATGAACTGGGCGTCGATCGCCGCGGGGTCGAGGTAGAAGCGGTTGGCGTAGTCGGAGGAGGAGGCGCCGACGAAGACGCCGGTGGTCGCGCGCGGCAGGTCCGCGGCGCGCAGGCCGGAATGCTCCAGCGCCTCCCAGGCGACCTCCAGCATCAGGCGCTGCTGGGGGTCCATCTGCTCCGCCTCGCGCGGGGAGATGCCGAAGAAGCCGGCGTCGAAGCCCCAGGGGTCGTCGAGCTGGCCGGCGGCGAAGGTGTAGCTGCGCCCGGGCGCGGCGGGATGCCCGAACCGCTCCCGCGACCAGCGGTCGGGGTCCACCTGCGTGACCGAGCAGCGGCCTTCTTCGAGCAGGGACCAGAACGCGTCGGCGTTCTCCGCCCCCGGAAGGCGGCAGGCGTAGCCGACAACGGCGAGCTGGCTGGGCTTGATGGACTTGAGCACGGGCCGTCCCTCTCAACGCTTCGTTCGCGGCCCTTTGCGCGTGGGGCGCAGGGGCGCGTTGACGGAAGGCTGGTGGGGAAACCCTTAGTTTAGGTTAATGAGATGGTTGCAGGCGGCGTAGCAGCCACCCGGCCAGGTAGAGGGAGCCGCAGATCAGGATGCGCGGCGCGACGCCGGGCGACTCGGCGCGGGACTGTTCGGCGGCGGCGGCGAGCGCGGCGTCGAAATCGGGGGCGGCCTCGGCCTCCAGCCCGGCGCGGCGGCCGGCCTCGGCCAGCGCCGCGGCGGGCAGGGCGGCGGTGGAATCAGGGATGTCCACGCAGTGCAC
This sequence comes from Pseudomonadota bacterium, assembly GCA_051747505.1. Classification (GTDB taxonomy): domain Bacteria; phylum Pseudomonadota; class Alphaproteobacteria; order Rhodobacterales; family Rhodobacteraceae; genus Albimonas. The sequence goes on from JBNJGE010000089.1 coordinate 6,986, forward strand.
GCGCCGCGCGAGGCCCTGGAAATGGCCCAGAAAGCCGGCGCCGTCCTTGGTTTCGAGCATACCGCAGATGACGTGCAGGGGGGCGGGGCGGCGCTCCTGCAGGCGGGCCATGTGCTCGGCCAGCGCGGCGCCGGCGGCGAGGTTGTGGCCGCCGTCGAGCCAGACCTCGGCCTCCGCGGGCAGGCCGGGCAGGCTGGCGGGGTCGAGGCGCTGGAGGCGGGCGGGCCAGCGGGCCTCGCGCAGGGCGGCGGCGCAGGCGGCCTCGTCGGCGCCGAGCGCGCGCAGCGCGGCGACCGCGGCGCCGGCGTTGATCGTCTGGTGCGCGCCGGGAAGGAAGGGCGGGTCCAGGTCCAGCAGGCCGTTCTCGTCCTGAAAGACGAAGCGGCCGCCCTCGGTCCATGCCTGCCAGTCGCGCCCCTCCATGATCAGCGGGGCGCCCAGGGCCTCGGCCCGGGCCTCCAGCACCGCCAGAGCCTCGGGCGGCTGGGGGCCGATCACGCAGGGCGCGCCGGGCTTGAGGATGCCGGCCTTCTCGGCGGCGATCTCGGCGATGGTGTCGCCGAGATACTGCTGATGGTCGATGGAGATGGGGGTGATGATCGTCAGCTCGGGGCGGTCGACGACGTTGGTGGCGTCGAGCCGCCCGCCCAGCCCCGTCTCCAGCAGGGTGAAGTCGGCGGGACGGCGGGCGAAGGCCAGCAGGGCGGCGCAGGTGGTGATCTCGAAGAAGGTGATGGGCGCGCCGGCGTTCACCTGCTCGCATTCCTCGAGAATCGCGGAGAATTCGGCCTCCGGGATCAGCTCCCCGTGAAGGCGGATGCGCTCATGGAAGCGGGCGAGATGGGGGGAGGTGTAGACGTTGCAGCTGCGCCCCGAGCCCTCCAGCCCCGCGCGGATCATGGCGAGCGTGGAGCCCTTGCCATTGGTGCCCGCGGCGTGGACGACGCGGGGCAGGGTCCGCTCCGGATGGCCGAGGGCCGCGAGCAGGCGCTCGACCCGCTCCAGCGTCAGGTCGATGATCTTGGGGTGGAGCGTCATCAGACGCTCCAGGATGGCGTCCGAGGTCCCGGCCCGCGACAGGGGCGCGGCGCTGTCCTGGGTCATGGTCGTGCTCTCTCAGCCCCGGGCGCGGTCTTCGCCGCCCGCCTCGGGGGCTTCGGCGGACTCGGTCGCGCCCGGACGGGGGGGCTCCAGCTCGCCATGCACGCGCGGCTCGGCGCGCATCAGCAGGCGCAGCAGGCGGGCGAGCTCGTCGCGCATGTCGCGGCGGTGCACGACGCGGTCCAGCATCCCGTGCTCCAGCAGGTATTCGGCGCGCTGGAAGCCTTCGGGCAGGGTTTCCCGGATCGTCTGCTCGATCACGCGGGGGCCGGCGAAGCAGATCAGGGCGCCCGGCTCGGCGATCTGCACGTCGCCGAGCATGGCGTAGGAGGCGGTGACGCCGCCGGTGGTGGGGTCGGTGAGGACCACCACGTAGGGCAGACCGGCTTCCTGCACCATCTGCACCGCGGCGGTGGTCCGGGGCATCTGCATCAGGCTGAGGATGCCCTCCTGCATGCGCGCTCCGCCCGCGGCGGTGAAGGCGACCAGCGGCGCGCGCCGCTCCACCGCGCGCTCGGCCGCGGCGATCAGGGCGTTGCCCACGGCCATGCCCATGGAGCCGCCCATGAAGGCGAAGTTCTGGCCGAAGCAGATCACGGGCAGCTTGCCGATCTCGCCCTCGGCGACCAGGGCGGCCTCGTGCTCGCCGGTCTTGCGGCGGGCGTCGCGCAGGCGGTCGGGGTAACGCTTCTCGTCGCGGAAATGCAGGGGGTCGGCGATCGGCTCGGGGACCTCGACCTCCTTGAACATGCCGTGGTCGAACAGGGCCTTGAAGCGCTCGCGCGGAGTGATGGCCATGTGGTGCTGGCAGGAGGGGCAGACGTGCAGCGCCTCGGTCAGCTCCCGGTGGAAGAGCATCGTCCCGCAGGAGTCGCATTTGCGCCAGAGGTTCTCCGGCATCTCGCGGCGCGAGAAGAGCGAGTTGATCCGCGGGCGGACGTAGTCGTTGATCCAGTTCATGCGCTCGCCTCGTGCGGGCTGCGGCCGGGAGGGCGGCCGACGCTCGCGCGCCTCCTATCCGCGCGCGGGGCGGATTGCAATGCAAGCGCCCGCGAGCGGCCGGCCTCAGCCGGGGCGGGCGAGGAGCATGGCGCCGGCGGCGATGAGCCCGACCCCGGCCCATTGCAGGGGCGTGAGACGCTCTCCCAGCAGCAGGGCGCCGAGGAGGGCCACGAAGACGACGCTCAGCTTGTCCACCGGCGCCACGCGCGAGGCCTCGCCCAGATTCAGCGCGCGGAAGTAGCACAGCCAGGAGGCGCCGGTGGCGAGGCCCGACAGCGTGAGGAAGATCAGGTTGCGCGTGGACAGGGCGCCGGCCCCCTCGAAGGCCCGGCCGCTCAAGGCGATGGCGCCGGTCAGGGCCAGCACGACGGCGGTGCGCACGAAGGTGGCGAGGTCGGAATCCACGTCCTCCACGCCCAGCTTGGCGAGGATCGCCGTCAGCGCGGCGAAGACGGCGGCGCCGAGCGCCCAGACCTGCCAGGAGAGCCAGAGACCCTGCATCGGCGAAGGATACCGGGCGGCTTGCCGTCTGTCACCGGCTGCGCCCTCGCGCCGCCCGGGGGGCGGCTTGCGGCCACCGGCCCGCCGCCGCATTGTGGCGGCGCGAGCGGAGATCGAGAGGAGGGCGGGCCATGCCGATGGCGTCGGGCGAGATCTGGACCTGGACCGGGGGCGGCTGGCATCAGGGCGACGTGATGGTCGCCGGGGCGGCGCATCACGGCTTCTGGCAGGGCGCCATGGTCTTCGACGGGGCGCGCGGCTTCGAGGGCGCGGCGCCGGATCTCGAGCGGCACTGCGCGCGGGTCAACGCCTCCTGCCGGGCGCTGGGCATGGCGCCCACGCTGCCGGAGGGCGAGATGGCGGAGATCGCGCGCGAGGGGCTGGCCAAGTTCCGCTCCGACGAGCCCGTCTATATCCGCCCGATGTACTGGTCGGTGAGCGGGGACCGCTCCCTCATCAATCCGGATCCGGAGACCACGGCCTTCTGCCTGTGCCTCGAGGCCCTGCCGATGGCGGACCCCGAACAGATGCCCGAGGGCGGGCTGCGGGTGACGACCACGCGCTTCCGCCGGCCCCTGCCCGAGAGCTCGACGCTGGAGGCCAAGGCCGCCTGCCTCTACCCCAACAACGCCCGCATGATCCGCGAGGCGAAGGAGAAGGGCTTCGACAACGCCGTGGCGCAGGACGCGCTGGGCAATGTGGCGGAGCTGGCCACGGCCAACATCTTCATCGTCAGGGACGGGGTGATCGCCACGCCGATCCCCAACGGGACCTTCCTCAACGGCATCACCCGCCAGCGGGTGATCGCCCTGCTGCGCGAGGCGGGGCGGGAGGTCGTGGAGACGGTGCTGACGCTGGAGGACGTGCGCGAGGCCGACGAGGTGTTCTCGACCGGCAACGCCAACAAGGTGCTGCCGGTGGCGCGCTTCGACGACCGCGACTACGGCCCCGGCCCGGTGGCGGCGCTGGCGCGGCGGCTCTACTGGGACTACGCGCTGGGCTGAGGGCGGGTCAGGGGCCGGAGACGCCCGCGCCCTTCGGGCTCAGGATCGGCGCCTGGCGCGCGCGGCGGTCCAGGCGGTCGAACTCCTCGCGCGTCATCCAGCCGTCGGAGAGGTCCATGCCGGCGGGGATGGCGACAGGCGCCTGCAGCTGCCTGGCCGCGGTGCGGCCGGCAAGGTCCAGGATCAGGCAGCGGCCGCCATGACAGACGAGGCCGTCCCGCGCCGCGATCTCGAGCGCGCCCGAAGGGGTCGTGCGCGTCGGCGTCTGCGGGGCCGCGCAGGCGGCGAGCGCGGCGGCGAGGGCGAGGGGAAGCGCCGGGCGGCGCGAGCTCCGGGACATGATCCGGCCTCCGGTGGGGTGATCGGCAGGCCGGGACAACGCGGCAGGCGGGCGGCGGTTCCGGAGGACCGTTTCAGCCGCGCCGGCCGCCCAGGAAGCGGCGCAGGCGGGCGGGGTTGAGCGCGCCCGCGGCGGCGTGGGCCAGCGTCTCGCGCGTGGTCAGCGCGGCCAGGGCGGCGGGGAGGCGGTCGCGCCTTGCATGCGTCTCGGCCAGCGCTGGGTCGGCGAGGGCGGCGAGGGCCTGCTGCGCCCAGCGCGTCTCGGCCTCGCAGGCGCCTGCGGGGGCGGGGTCCTCCCACAGCCAGGCCATCAGGGCGGCGAAGGCGCGAAAGGGCGGGCCCTGGCCCGCGGCCTCGAAGCGGGCGGCGAGGCGGTCGAGGTCGATGTCGCCGCCCTCGCGGAGCGACCGCCAGTCCAGCATGTCGCGGGGGCGCAAGGCGCGGCGATGAAAGCCGCGATCGGCGATCTGGGCGTGATGGACCAGATGGGCCAGCCGGTCCCCGGGCGCCGGGGCGAGGACCCCGGGCAGGGCGGAGGGGCGCGCCCGCTCCGCCAGCCCCCGCAGCGGGCCGCGGCGCGACCAGCCGGGGCGGGTGTGCAGCTCCACGCTCGCCACGCCGCCCTCGCGCGGGAACAGGGCGGGGAAGTGGTAGTCGGTGGGGACATGGGCGTTCCAGTCGCCCGTGTAGCCGGCCGCGCGCAGGGCCTCGACCGCCCGGGGCAGCTCCGCGGGCGCGACCATCAGGTCGAGGTCGATCATCTCCCGCCAGGGGAGGGGCGCGCCGCCGGCCTCGGCCAGCGCGGCGGCGCCCTTGAGGGCCACGGGGCGCAGGCCGGCCCGGGACAGATGCCCGACGACCTGCCGGAACTGGGCGGCGAGCGCCCCGGCGCGGGCCTCGCGGGCCTGCATGACCGGGCGCAGCAGAAGCTCCGCCGCCGGGGGCGGCAGGACTGTGGAGAGGGCGGAGCAGACCGGCCAGCTCACCCCGTGCGCCTCGGCGAAGGCGAGAATGTCGAGGACGCGCGCCTGCGGGGGCGCGGGCGCCTCCCCCCGCCCCCAGGCGCGCAGCAGGGCGAGGGTCTCGCCCGCCGCGCCGGGCGGGAGGGCGTCCGCAGGCGGGGCGTTCACCCCTGCCCGGTTCCCGGCCAGACCGGCTTGCGCTTGTCGAAGAAGGCCGCGATGCCCTCGGAGGCGGAGGGCGTCTCCCAGGCGTCGGCCAGCCGGCGGGCGGTGTCGGCGGAGACCGCGTCGTCGATGCGCGGGCCGAGGCTGCGCAGCAGGTCCTTGGAGGCGGCGACGGCTTCGGGGGCGGCGGAGAGATAGGGCTTGATCTCGGCCTCGACGGCGGCGTCGAGCTCCGCCGCGGGCACGGCCTTCGCCAGCAGGCCGAGGCGCACGGCCTCCTCCGAATCGAAGAGGCGGGCGGAGAAGAAGACGCGCCGGGCGTTCGCCTCCCCCATGCGGGCGACGACGAAGGGGGAGATTGTCGCGGGGATCAGGCCGAGCCGGACCTCGGTGAAGCCGAAGCGGGACCCCTCCGCACCCACGGCCACGTCGCAGACCGACATCATGCCCAGGCCCCCGCCGAAGGCCTGGCCGTTGACGCGCCCGATCAGGGGCTTGGGCAGGCGGTTGAGGGCGTCGAGCATGTCGGCGAGGCCGGTGGCCTGGGCGATGCGCGTCTCGCGGTCCGCGGCGATCTGGGCCTTCATCCAGGACAGGTCGCCGCCGGCGCAGAAGCTCTCGCCCTCGCCGGTGAGCACGACGGCGCGCAGGGCCGGATCGGCGCCGAGATCGGCGGCGGCCTGCGTCAGCTCTGCGATCATCGCCTCGTGGAGGGCGTTGTGCTTGTCGGGCCGGGCGAGGGTGAGGGTGGCGACGCCGCGCGCGTCGGTCTCGATCCGGATGGTCTCAGGCATCGGCGGGCTCCCGCA
>JBNJGE010000090.1:0-12694 GCA_051747505.1 Pseudomonadota bacterium
AGCGTGATGGATATTCCCGTGCGCATGCCGCAGACTCGCATGCGACGCGCTTCGACGGAATCCGCAATCAGGACTCATCCGTCGCGGTCAAACCACTAGGAGCGCTATCACCCTGCTGCGCAAAGTCTCAATGGGAGTTTCTTGTGAAAGCTCATTAGGCAGATCGAATGAGACTAACGTGAGCTTTGGGTCTGTGGATAACTTGTTTTTCTCAAGCCACGACGTCGGGTAGGGAAGATCTTCAACCGATAGGAAGCCTTCTCGAAAGGCGACTACAACGCTCGTCGGGGATACTTGACCGTCCTCGAAAAATTTTTTGATCTTCCGGTATCTGTCCGAAAGCGCCCGCTGGAATCCTCCATGGTGCGTCTCTGATTTCTGAGGGACCCCGCCCCACTGCTTAATGTCTGAAGCAGGAGCGCTGAAGCTAACTAAGGTGAGGTTAGTGCTTCCTTGGGAGTATCGCTGACCGATATACGAAAAGCTCTTGGTCATTGCTGCGCCGACCCCCTCAATCTGCACCATCCCTTTGGTAACCATCAGATTCTGTCCCCGTCAATGAGTGAAGTGGCGCTGAGGAGCATCTGAGGCGTCGGACTTCTGCCCCCCCCTTTATGCAGTGGCGTTCGGTGAACCATTCTACAGACCCTGCTCGTCGTGACCCGCAGGCCGTCGCGGCGCTGGTTGGCAGACGCGAGAAACCGCGAGACAGTCCCATAGATGCCGATCTGGTTGGCCGGCCCCAAAAAATTGATGCTGTTCGCTGCCTGTTCGAATGCCGATTTTCTTCCACTTGCGGCCAGTAGCTAGAGTTCTATTTTCGTTCCATCTGGCGAACGCGACTCCGGTCGAAGTGTTCAGCCCAAGACGCGAGAAAATATCCAAATTCCAAAGGCTTGCAATCTATTCACCAAATCGGCGCAGTCATCAGGTCCGGAGAATATCGGCCCTGAGAGACCATTTCCGGGCCCCCTGGCGGCGAGGCCAGTGCTCAACCCCACCCGCATAACCCTCGAAAACAACGGAAAAATCCGGCCGGAGCCGGATCGGGAGAACGCTTTCGCCAGGGCGAGTGGCGGAGTGGAAGTCCGCCCCAGCATGTTCCGCCCGCTTCCGGGGGCTTCTCTCTAACCCGCTGCAAAGCTAGCAAATCCCGTTCCCAACATTCCGGTTGGTTTCGCGGCGTCCCGATAGTATCCTGCATTCAGCGGGGGACAAAACGGGGGACGGAGCGGATGCAGACGGAACAGGCGGCCACACCGGCGAAGCGGCGCGAGAAGGCGCTGTCGGCCGCCTTCGTCCGCCAGGTGAGCGAGCCGGGGAAATACTACGACGGCCACGGCCTGTTCCTCCGCGTCGAGGCCAACGGCGCGAAGCGCTGGGTGCAGCGTCTCGCCATCCGGGGGAAGCGTCGCGAAATCGGCTTGGGCTCCGCAAGCCTTGTCACGCTGGCCAAGGCCCGCGAGGCGGCGCTGGACAATCGCCGGCTGGCGCGCGCGGGCGGCGATCCGCTCGGGGCCAAGCGGCAGGCGGAGGCGGTGCTGACCTTCGCGGAGGCGGCGCGGAAGGTGCACGAGATGCACCGGCCGTCATGGCGCAATCCCAAGCACGCGGCGCAGTTCATCACCACGCTGGAGAGCTACGCCTTCCCACACTTCGGCAGCGTCCGCGTCTCCGACGTGAGCAGCGCGGACGTGCTGCGCGCCCTCACGCCGATCTGGCTGAAGAAGCCGGAGACGGCGCGGCGCGTGCGCCAGCGCATCGGCACGGTGATGAAGTGGGCCGTGGCGCAGGGCTGGCGGCAGGACAACCCGGCCGAGGCCATCAGCCAGGCGCTGCCCAGGCACGACGCCACGCGCGTGAAGCACCGCGAGGCGCTGCACTACAACGACGTGGGCGCGGCGCTGGAGAAGGTGAAGGCCAGCGGCGCGGGGCTCTCCACCCGGCTCGCCTTCGAGTTCCTGGTGCTGACCGCGACCCGCTCGGGCGAGGTCCGCAAGGCGACGTGGGACGAGATGGACCTGGACAAGGCGGAGTGGCTGATACCGGGCGAGCGCATGAAGGCGAAGCGCCCGCATCGTGTCCCGCTGTCGCCGCGCGCGGTGGAGCTGCTGGAGCAGGCGAGGGCGCTGGACGACGGCTCGGGGCTCGTGTTCCCCGGCACGCGGCGCGGCCGGCCGCTGTCGGACATGACGCTTTCAAAGTTGCTGCGGGAGCAGGGCATCAAGGCGCATGTCCACGGCTTCCGCACGTCCTTCAAGACATGGGCTCAGGAGCAGACGAACTTCCCGAACGAGGTTTCGGAGGCGGCGCTGGCGCATGTCGTGAAGGACAAGGCCGAGGCGGCTTATGCGCGGTCGGACCTGTTTGCGAAGCGCCGAAAGCTGATGAGCGAATGGGCCGACTACGTGGCGGGAACCAGCGATGTCTGACTGGCGTGCCAAGGCGAGAGCGGGCCTTTCGCTCGAAATAAGACTTTGGGAGCTCAGCCAAGATGAGCGGGCGGAGCTAGTGGAGATGCTTCGGAGTGTGCTGCCACACAAGCAGCGCGGCGACGGACTAGACGCCTACTGCGGGCCAATACCGCCCCGGGAGGCGCGAACATGGGCCGAATGGGACGCTGCCACAACTCTGGAGATTCTTGAGCGCAGAGATGCAGCTGAAAACGATTTTTCCTCTTTAGAGGAAGCCGCTCATGCGGCGGTTTCCGCATTTGAGAAGGAGGGATTCACATACGAGGGGTGGCATGAGACTTTCTTGTATTGGGACGGTAAAGACTGGGATCAGGTAAGATCGGATATTGGAAAGGCAATCAGCAATAAGAGTCGCGATAAATTTCTTGAAGCAACTGATCTAGACAGTGGGGGCGATAGTAAGCAATGGATGGAATCATACCATAGATGGCGAAATCTCTATCCTTGGAGGAGTTGCGAGCCGCTTCACTTGCTTTTTCGCAGGAATGAGTTTGAGGAATTTACCGCGTTTTGGCATGCTTTGAACATTCTCAATTGGCGCGAAGTCATTAAAAGCAGTGAGCTGAGGGAGGAATACGACTATAGTATTGATGCTGCCGTAGAAATAGGCAGATCCTACGAAGCGCTGCAGAAGAAAATCTACGAAAAATTCGCAATAAGCGGACTTGCCACGTACCGTGGCGCAAGGACAGGTGGGGAAATGCGACGGGCGACTGTCGGGTCAGCAACTCAGCATGTTCTGGCTGAAATGGATCGCCTGCGCGAAAAGGGCCACACGATCAGCCGTGCGGCCCAACTCGCCGCAGAGAAAGGCATCGGGAGAAACACCAGCGCCAACCGAGCGCTCTGGTATCGGCACCGGCCTAAATAAGATGTGACGCATCCCGCCAAAGTCACACCACGCGACGCCATGCTCCGTTCTGTAACGAAAACAGCCGAGAGGGCACGGCGATGGCTGAGCGCATTCTAAGACGGCCGGCGGTTCTTCAAGCGACCGGCCTTTCAACATCCACGATCTACGAACTGATGGCGGCAGGCGACTTTCCCAAGCCGATCCGCTTGAGCAAGCGCGCGGTCGGCTGGCCCGAAAGCGCCGTCATGGAGTGGCTGGAGCAGCGCAAGCTGTCGGCCTGAAACGAAACGAAGCCCCGCGCGATGGCGAGGCTCCGTCAGTTTTTCGGTTGCTCCACCAAGAACATACGGACCCGCCTGCGGGGGCGCAACCCCGAGGCAAGAGCATGTCCCGTTGGTATTCCAGCACGACGCAGATCTACTGGACCTGCAAGGCCCTCCTGGAGGGCCGGGCAATCTCCCACAAGACCGAAATCCGCGAGGTGAAGGGCTGGCGGCTGGGCGCAATCGTCCACAAGCTGAAGGACCGTTACGACTGGCCCATCCTCACCGAATATCGCGGCCGGGAGAACGTCGCCTATTACCGTCTCCGCCCCGGCTTCGAGCGGGCGAAGCTGAAGTTCCCGCCCTCCGCGAAGGCGCTGGCCGAGGAGGGCGCGGAATGAGCGGCAAAGTCTCCCCCCGCATCTTCGAGCCCGGTTCGCTGTGCACGCCACTGCGCGGAGCCGTCCGCTGGGAAGGAAGCCGCGCCCTGGGCGTCTGGGGCGACGCGAGCAATCCGGTCAGCCTCCATGTCTGCGAGCGCGACGGCACCATCCGCCGCGCGACGCGGGCCGAGCGCAGGCTGGCGCGGCGGATCTGGCCCGGCCTGGGCGAGGGAGGCGCGGAATGACGGACGCGCGGACCCTGACCGAGCGGCTGGGCGGAAACTGGCGGGGCCGATACGGCCTCGCCCCCTGTCCCGTCTGCCAGCCCGAGCGGCGGCGCGACCAGCGGGCGCTGTCGCTGGCCGAAGAGGGCGGGCGGCTGCTGGCCCACTGCTTCAAGAGCGGCTGTTCCTTCCACGCCATCCTGTCGGCCGCGGGCTCGCCCGACGTCTCCGCCATCGGCAACGACTGGAGACGGGCGGACCTGGAGGCGAAGCGCGACGCGCAGGCGGAAGCCACGCGCGCGGCGGCGCGGCGGCTTTGGAAGCAGGCATTGCCCATCCACGGCACACCGGCCGAGGACTACCTGCGCGGGCGGGGCATCACGGCCGAGCTGCCGCCTTCGTTGCGCTTCGCCCCGCGCCTGCGCCACGCGCCCAGCGGCGCGGTTGCTTGGGCGATGGTGGCGGACGTGCAGCCGACGGGCGGCGTGCACCGGACTTTTCCGACGCCGAAAAAGGGCGTGCGGAAGATGATGCTGGGGCCGTGCGCGGGTGGCGCTGTGCGCCTGTCAGAGGGGGCTGGGCCGCTTGTGGTGTGCGAGGGCATAGAGACGGGGCTTTCGCTGCTGTCGGGGCTCCTGCGCGGCTCTCCGCGCGTCTGGGCCGCGCTCTCCACCAGCGGGATGAAGTCCCTGGAGCTGCCAACCGAACCGGGGCGGCTGACCGTCGCTTCCGACGGGGACGCGCCGGGACGTGAGGCCGCCCATTGCCTCGCCAGCCGGGCGCACGCGCTGGGATGGGAGGTGAGCCTGCTTCCCGCCCCGAACGGCTGCGACTGGAACGACGTGCTCGCGAAGGGAGTCAGCGCATGAACTCCCTGAACGAAAAGCCCTTCGTGCCGGCCGAGCCGCAACCGCTGATGCGGGAGATACCGCAGGGCGAGCCCTATCCCGTCGAGGCGCTGGGGCCGCTGCGCGAGGCGGTGGAAGCGGTGCACGACATACGGCAGGCCCCTGTCGCCATCGCGGGGCAGTCCGCCCTCGCGGTCGCCTCCCTCGCGGTGCAGGGCTTCGCGAACGTGGAGACGCTTGGCGGCGACGCGCCGTGCTCCCTGTTCTGCCTCACCATCGCGGAGAGCGGCGAGCGGAAGTCCGGCTGCGACAAGCTGCTGATGCAGGCGCTGCGCGAGCACGAGGCGGCGCAGGAGATGCAGTACGCCGAGGACATGGCGAACTGGGCGACGGCGCACAAGCTATGGACCAAGCGGCGCGAGAAGCTGATGGACGCCGCGGCCAAGACGGACTCGAAGGCGGTGGAGGCCCGCGCCGACCTGGAGGCGATGCCGCCCGAGCCGCCCAAGCCCCTCTCGCCCGAGCTGACCGCGACCGATCCGACCTTCGAGGGCCTGGTGAAGCTCTATGCGGCCGGGCGGCCGTCGCTGGGGCTGTTCACGGACGAGGCCGGCGGCTTCGTCGGTGGGCACGCCATGAACAAGGATAACCGCCTCAAGACGGTCGCGGGCCTCTCCGGTCTCTGGGATGGCTCGCCCGTCAACCGCACGCGGGCGGGCGACGAAGCCTTCACGCTGCGCGGGCGGAGGCTGGCGGCGCACATGATGCTCCAGCCGGTGGCGGCGCGGCCGTTGCTGTCGGACCCCGTGGCGGCGCAGCAGGGATTCCTCGCGCGCTTCCTCATGGTGCAGCCGCCCAGCGCAATCGGCACGCGCCTGCGCCGCGGGCATCACCCGTCGAGCGATGCGGCCCTGCTGCGGTTCGGCGCACGCCTCCGCTCCATCCTGGAGACGGATCTGCCGATCAAGGAAGGCACGCGCCAGGTGCTCGCGCCGCGGCTGTTGTCGCTGTCGGAGCAGGCGCGGGAACTGCTGTGGCAGTTCTATGAGCATGTCGAGAAGGCGCAGGGCACGGGCGGCGATTTGGACGAGGTTCGCCCGTTCGCATCGAAGGCCGCGGAGCAGGCGGCGCGCATCGCTGGCGTGCTGACGCTCTGGGCCGATCTGGGCGCCGAGCAGATCGGGTTGGAGCCGATGGCGCAGGCCGTGGAGCTGGCGCAGTTCCATCTGCACGAAGCGAAGCGGCTGGCGGAGATGGCGTCCGTGTCTGCCGATCTGGAGCGGGCCGAGCGCTTGCGGCTGTGGCTTCTGGAGGATTGGCCGGATGCGGAGGTGCTGCCGGCCGACGTATATCAACGGGGGCCGCCGGGGCTGCGGAACAAGGAGGCGGCGCACGCGGCGCTGGGCACGCTGGAGCAGCACGGCTGGGTGCTCGCGCTGCCCTCCGGCACCGTGGTGCGCGACAAGCCACGGCAGCGAAGCTTCCGCGTCTGGAGGCCGGCCGATGCGCTTTGACGTGACCTCCGCCGTTCGCACGATGAAAACGCAGCCGGCTGCTAATCCGGCTAATCCGCTAATCGAGGCCGTCGCGCGCCCCGCGGATTCGCAGGTTAGCAGGATTAGCACCTGCCCGCGTTCTCCGGCGGCAGTGCGCGCGCCGGATGCTGACACGCGTGCGGCGCGCGATGACGCCCGCGCTCTCCAAGCGATCCGAGCCGGAAACTCGCGACCCGGGCCGGCTGCGCTCGCAGCCGGGCTCGGGGCGACGCGCGCGTATCAGGCCATCGACCGGCTGATAGCGGCCGGACGGGTGGCGCAGGCTCCCGACGGCACTTTGACGGAGGTGGCGATATGACCAAACGCAAGACAGAGAGCGAAAGCGCCCCGGCGAAATCCTATGAACCGACGCCGCGCGAGCGCGAGGTGATGGAGCGGCTGCTGGAGCACCGCGAGAAGTCGCCCAACATGGAGTTGAAGGCGGAGGGCGGCGGGAAGGCGACGCTAGAGGTCACTCACGAGAACCAGACAGCGGGGAGGGCGGTGTTGCTGGACGCCTTGGGTTCGCGGGAGATGGCCTTCCTGGAGCCGTTCCTTGCCCAGTTGGTCAACGCGGTCAGCAAGGGGAGCGAGGCGGATGCGGCCGCCGGCAATTTCCTGCTGGCCGTCGTGAAGGACGCGGAGCCCCGCGACCAGATGGAGGCGATGCTGGCAGCGCAGATGGGCGCGGTGCACATGGCGATGATGCAGGCGTCGCGGCGGCTGACGAACGCGGAAATGCTGCCGCAGCATGACAGCGCTCTGAAGGCCATGGACAAGCTCGCCCGCACATATGCGCAGCAGATGGAGGCGTTGAAGCGCTACCGAACGGGCGGCGAGCAGAAGGTGACGGTGCAGCATGTCACAGTGAACGATGGTGGGCAGGCAGTCGTGGGCAACGTCCGGAGGGGAGGGGGCGATGGCACAGCATGAGGCCAATCCCATCCACAAGGCCCACGCGGGCCCTCGCTGCACGGCCCGCTCGAAACGTATCGGCTTTCCCCGCCGCGGCCCAGCGGTTCGGGGCTGGAACGTATGCCGTATGCATGGCGCCAGAGCCCCAGCATCACCGCCGCCTGGGAGGCGGCGAGGTCGGCGGCGAAGGCCCGCACGGTCTTTTCTGCCGATATCGGCTTAAGCTATTCTTTTTGCTTATCAATCCAGCCTGGTGGGGCCGGATCTCTGGCTAGAGCCTTCGCATTTAAACGCTACGGGATCTATTCATGCTCACCATCGGAACGTCGAGCCGATCCGCGCACAAACAGCTGAGGCTTCTTCGCCGCCGCCGTTAGGGTTGCTACTGTAATCGCAAAAGCGGCTATCAAGACAGAATGCCCAAGCACGCTGGCAGCAAGAAACGTATAACTGCCAATCGCGATTGAAAAACTTACTGCCCACATCATCCCCAAAGCCTGCAGGGCATAATGCCGAGTGCCGACATCAGGAATATTGCGGAGCGGGCTGACGTTATGGTTGAACAGAAAGTTCCATGCATAGACGACGTAGTTTCCTGTACGTTTTATCATGATTTTAGCCCTTTCACTGAGTGTTCGGTTGATCCGTTGGAGTCTGTCTCAAAACCCTCATCTGCGGCCTGGCATCGGCCCCCAAGCGCCCGAAACAGCGGTTCGTGCGGCTTCGAGGCGAAGGCCGAAGAGGCGCGAAAGAGCCTGCGCACGAGTTTCGAAACGGGCTCTTAGACGTTCTCAGCCACGGACGAAGTACCTCTATTACGTCTGTCCCAGTGGATTAGATCAAAAAAAAGCTGGTAACCCGATATTCCTCATTCGGGTCGTCTCCAATGACCGTGGAGGCCATGCTGGCGGCGCAGATGGGCGCGGTGCACATGGCGATGATGCAGGCTTCGCGCCGGCTGACGAACGCGGACCTGCTGCCGCAGTACGACAGCGCCCTAAAGGCGATGGACAAGCTGGCGCGCACCTACGCGCAGCAGATGGAGGCGTTGAAGCGCTACCGCACTGGCGGCGAGCAGAAGGTGACGGTGCAGCACGTCACGGTGAACGACGGCGGGCAGGCGTTGGTCGGGAACGTCGGGAGGGGAGGGGGCGACGGCGGAAGGTGACGCCAACCCCTTGCAAAGGGCTCACGTGGCCCTTTCTCCCAGGGTCGCTTTAGTTGGACGGCCAAGCCTTGCTGCAAGGAACCCGCGCTATCCAGACGGTATGTCCAATGCACAGGAGACAAGCACGAAATTGCAGTGCAACATCCTGACGCGCCCGAGCGCGGTGGCAAACCGACATCGAAAGCTTGCTTTGGAGAGCGATTGACGAACACCGATGCCGTATGGCGCGATACCTAGGCTGGCGGGCGTTGACGACGATCGCCGCCCTGTTACACGTCAAAGCTGGCGTGCTCGGAGGCTGCGGGAGCGGCGCAAGAGGCAGACTGGCAATGGAATTCGAGTTAGATTTAGCAAAGCCTACGGTGGTTCTCACCGGCGCTTGGAATCCGGCAATTTTTACGCCGGAGTGGATCGCTTTTTATTTGTTCAAAATTGAAGAGGGTAGGGACATTGAGGTCGATGTTCTTCACGACGTCGAATCATCAAGAAGGATTATTTTCATCGGGGAAATCGGAGTATCGGTTTCGAATGGGCGACTCGAAGTATACGCTAAAACAGAAGACCGCATTCCGGAGCTTTCTCAATTTATTCCCCGCATATTTGAGGTACTTCCACATACTCCTTCGCGTGGCTTGGGTGTAAATTTTCGCTACTCGTCGCAAAATCCATCAGCCCAGGTAATAGAAAAATTGGAAACATCAGAAGGATTTGATTTAAAGTATGAGGTTCGAAGAACGGAGTTGAAGTCGCAGTTGATCAGATCGGAGAATAGCGTCCTAAATCTCCTACGAATAAGTGAAGAAGGTGGGTTAGTGGTTGATTTTAACTTTCATTTTATTTTTGACTCTAAAGAAAAAATTTCTTCTCAAATTGCGCAGGGAGAAATCGAGAGCTGCAAAACAGAGGCTTGGAGCCTTCTTTCAGAACATTATGAGGCAGAGCGAGCCGTTGCTAGCGGCTTTCGGCTAGAGGGTCAGCAGAAAGCTGATTAGAAGACTTCGCGGGAGAGCACCATGGAAAAGAGAACCGAGACGATAACAGCTGGCTCAAACGTCCTTCGTGAGGCCGAGACCGTGGCGGACGCTAGCCCGCCAGGTACCTGTTGGCGCACAACTATCTCCGTAAGGGTGGCGTCTCCGAGTAAGTCGAGCTATGGCCTACAGAATTTAAGGCTACGGGGTGCGACTTATCGGGTGGAGGAAACGAGCTAGGGTTGATTTTCGGTGTCTATGAAATTTGTCTTCAAGGCACTTGGGGAACTTGATAGGGGCAGCCTCTCCCAAGGTGATGTTATTCGGCGGTCGGAAGCGCTGTCCGAAGCGATTCGTGAGGCCCACGAGTACTATGCTACAGCGCAAGACTACACGCATTTTGTTATTCTCACTCAGTCTTGCGATCTTGTGCGCAGAGGTCAAGACATTAAGGCCCCTTATGTAACGATAGCGGCGGCCCGCCCGCTTTCGGTTGTGGTGGAGAAATTTGTTAGTAGTCATATTGAGGACGTTCATGGAACTGTGCTGGCGAAAACCTCTGCGCGACGTCGTCTTGAGGAAAAGCTAGAGCGCATTATTCACAACACAGAGGATGGCCTTTTTTTCTTGCCCAAAGACGGCTGTGATGCTCTTAATGAAGATCTGTGCGTTTTCCTGCATTTATCCATCGCCCTACGTACGTCCCATTATAATACGCTACTTGAAAACAAAATTGCTGAAATAGACGATGTTTTTCGAGCTAAGCTTGGCTGGCTTGCTGGAAACATTTATTCCCGCGTGGCGACACCTGATATCGAGGAGTATGTGAGCGACTCAAAGTCCTACAAGAGGGCATTTTTTGAAGCTAATACCCCTACAGACGATGTTCTTTGGCTGTCCTCTCTGCAGTCGACCGTGTTCAAAACAAAGGCAAAGGAACTCGCGAAAGATATGGGTGTAGCAGAGTTGCCTGAAGATACGGCTAATGACTTGATTTCTGGGGTTCCGCAGGACTTAGATATTGTAGCAGACGCTATTGTGCAGCGGCTTTTAAAGAATGATCTAATTTCTGGCGACGAAGATACGATGCGAAAGACGAAGAATAGTATTAAAAATACACCTGATTTTAAAAGCGCTGTCAAGAAGGCCTTCCGGTAGCGGTGTT
Organism: Pseudomonadota bacterium; assembly: GCA_051747505.1. Classification (GTDB taxonomy): domain Bacteria; phylum Pseudomonadota; class Alphaproteobacteria; order Rhodobacterales; family Rhodobacteraceae; genus Albimonas. The sequence goes on from JBNJGE010000090.1 coordinate 10,800, forward strand.
GGTTTTTTAATTGGAATAGTTTGCTTCAATGGGTTGGCGCGAGAAGGCAATGCAAAAGGCTTGGTCTGCCCCTCGCTGCGCAGCCCGTTCTAAGCGCACCGGTCTCCCCTGCCGCGCCCCCGCCGTGCGCGGCTGGAGCGTCTGCCGAATGCATGGCGCGGGCGGCGGTGCGCCGGAGGGGGCGCGGAATGGGGCCTGGCGGCATGGGGAACGGTCACGCGGGGCTGAAGGCGAACGGCAGAGGTTCGCGGCCCTGCTGCGCGAGGCGCACGAGCATCTGAAGGCCCTCAAGTAGCCCTGTCGAAGACTTTTTCTTACGGTTGTTGATTAGATGTTTGCGCCCGCCGGTCCCGAGTAGAAAAGCGGGAAAAATCGAAAGCCCCCTCTGTTAGATGCTTCCGACACGCAGCTTCACTTGGCTGCATATGTCGCCTTGACGACTCCGCAGACTTCGGTGTCGGAAGCGATGCGGGAGGGCTGGCGCCTGGCATATTTGGCAGCGCCTGCATCGAGGTCATGCCCGACAGCGTCCCAGCCAGCCCTCGCCTCACGCGCGAACAGTTCGAGGTAGGGACCGTCCAAGAGCTGTTCGATCCGTTCATAGGCCTCATCGGGTTTCCGGCTGTGCTCGCGGCGCTCGCTCACCAGGAGGCGGCGCACGGCTTTCGATTGCCGCTTCGGTTTCCCGCGCGTGCCGAGCAGGCAAAGCTCTGCATTGGCCCGTGTCCAATACCCGAGGCCCGTGAAGAACGGGTCTGCTTCCACCGGCTTGCTGGATCCGCCGCGGTTCACCTTCACCCACTGAAACGCGACGGTTTTGTACGCAAAGCCCCACGCCTCCATCACCGAAAGAGCTTGCGGCAGCATCGGGTCGATTGCCCACATGAAAAGCGCGCAATCTTTTGCCGCGAACCGCGATACGTCTAGGTCGTGCAGCTGTTCGAGACTCATGACGTTGTAGTGCGAGATAGCGGCGCGGCCGGTGCCCTTTGCGCTGAAGTTCCTGAAATACCACGGCGGATCGGCGTATATGACCTTGTAGCCCTTACCTTCGATCATATCAGCGTCTCCTGCCTCATCTCGGGTTCCACGAGCTCCATGAGCCGCGCTCGGAAGTAGCCGTTGACCTCCTCAACGCTCTCAATGATGCCCGGTGCTATGAAGGCGTCCAAGTCCTGGCCGCGAAGGTATATCGGCCGCGGGAACTTGGGCACGCCATAGTAGGCAAGGATGCGGCTCTCAACGTGGCGCGGGCTCCAGCCACGCGTCTCAGCGTAGCTCGCGAGCAGCGTCCGAACGGTGAGCGCCGCCTTAATCATTGAGTCCCGCTTCCCGCGGTCGAAATCTCCGTTCCCCCGCTTGACCTCCAGCGCCACCACAGACTCCGTGCTGTGGTCGAAGTAGAGTATGTCCAACTCGTACCGTGCGGCCGCGTCTTCCTTATACGGGATCGACGTGGCGAGGCAGGCGCGCAGCCCTTCGGGCGTCTTGATGTCGTGGTTTTCAACGTAGCCGGACGCGTTGCGCGTGATGAAGAAAGGCACGCGGCTGTAGGCTTCAATGACGTTGCTGGATTCGATGGCCTTGAACAGCGCGACCTCCAGGATCGCCCCGTGTCGCTTATAGGCCGAGCTTACGATGCTGGTGACGCGAGACAGGTGTGGGCCTGCAATCGGATCGGCCGCGAATTTCGCGGCGGCCAGGCTGCGGATTGTTCGGTCAACGGTCGGGCGGACGGACTCCAGAACGGTCGGCACTTGGTAATCCCTCTATCGCGCCTGCCGAACGCCTGCCTCTGCTAGTGGTTTGACTCCAACGCTTGGAACCCTCGGGAACGGGCCGCGATGATAGCGTCGGGGTCGGCGCGCCAGACGAAGGGCTTGGGGCTCTCGTTG
>JBNJGE010000091.1:0-12450 GCA_051747505.1 Pseudomonadota bacterium
GTCCCCGGACGACGTGGCGCAGATGGGCGACCAGGAGGAGGAGTGGAGCCGGGTGAACATGCTGCTCGACACCGTCGAGACGCATGAGCTGCTGGGCCCCCATGTCTCCCCCGAGGAGCTGCTGCTGCGCCTGTTTCACGAGGAGACGCCGCGGGTCTGGACGCCCCAGCCGGTGGGCTTCGGCTGCACCTGCTCGGCCGAGAAGGTGCGCGAGGCGCTGCACCAGTACTCGGCGAAGGACATCGCCACGATGACCACCGAGGACGGCGAGGTGACGGCGGACTGCCAGTTCTGCGGGGCGCATTACGCCTTCGACCCCGCCACGCTGGGCTTCGAGGCCGAACGGGCGCCCGACGGCGAGCGGTGAGCGCGGGCCCGGAGATCGGCGAGACGGGGCCGGGCGATCTGCCGGCGCTGGAGGCGCTCTATCCCCGGGCCTTTCCCGAGGAGGACCTGCTGGAGCTGGTGCGCGCGCTGGCGGAAACGCCGGGCGTGCTCTCGCTTGTGGCGCGAGAAGACGGGCGGATCGTGGGGCATGCGATGTTCACGCCCGGGCGGGCCCGGGGCGAGGCGGTGGCGCTGCTCGGCCCGCTGGCCGTGACGCCGGAGGCGCAGGGCCGGGGCTTGGGAAGCGCGCTGGTCCGCGCCGGGTTCGCGCGGCTGGAGGCGGCGGGCGCCCGGCGCGTCCTCGTGCTGGGCGATCCGGCGTATTATAGGCGGTTCGGCTTCGCGCCCGAGCGGGACGTGGCGCCGCCCCATGCGCTGCCCGAGGACTGGCGCGACGCCTGGCAGGGGCGGGCGCTGGCGGGGGACGCGCCCGCCCCGCGCGGGCCGCTGGAGCTGCCTGCGCCCTGGATGCGGCCGGAGCTGTGGCTGCCGTGACGCGGGCGGGGCTCAGCCCCTGAGGGCGGCCAGGAAGGCGTCCACGTCCTCCTCGCTCGTGGCCCAGTTGCAGACGAGGCGGCAGGCGAGCATCTCGTCGTCGGGACCCTGCGGCGAGGGTTCCGACGGCCACATGTAATAGCGGGCGCCAGCCTCCTGCAGACGGCGATGGGCGGCGCGGGGCAGGGCCGGGAACAGGGCGTTGGCCTCCACCGGATGGGGAAGCTCGGCGAGGCCGGAGGCGCGCAGCCCCTCGGCCAGACGGTCGGCGGCGGCGTTGGCGCGGCCGGCGAGGTCGAGCCAGAGGCCGTCGGCCAGCCAGGCGTCGAGCTGGGCGGCGACGTAGCGCATCTTGGAGAAGAGATGGCCGCCGCGCTTGCGGCGCAGCTCGAACTCCCAGCCCTTCGCCTTGTCGCCGTCGAAGAAGATGACGGCCTCGGCCGCCAGCGCCCCGCATTTGGTGGCGCCGAGGCAGAGGACGTCCACGCCCGCACGCCAGGACAGGTCGGCGGGGGCGCAGCCCTGCCGGGCGAGGGCGTTGGAGAAGCGGGTGCCGTCCATGTGCACGGGCAGGCCGTGCTGCTTCGCCAGCCCGGCCAGGGCGCGGACCTCGTCGGGCGTGTAGACCACGCCCATCTCGGTGGCCTGGGTCAGGGAGAGGGCGCCGGGCTGGACGTGATGCACGGCGCCGCCGGCGCCGGCCTGCAGGGCGTCGCGGAGGCTTTCGGGGGCGATCCTGGCGTGCTCGCCATCGAGCAGGGTGAGCTTGGCGCCGCCGGTGTAGAACTCCGGCGCGCCGCACTCGTCCTCCTCGATATGGGCGTTGCGGTGGCAGTAGATGGCGCTCCAGGGCGGCGCGAGGGAGGCCAGCGCCAGCGCGTTGGCGGCGGTGCCGGTGGGGACGAGGTGGACGATGGCCTCCGGCGCCTCGAACAGCTCGCGGATGCGGTCGGCGACGCGGGCGGTCAGCGGGTCGGCGCCGTAGGGGGGCGCGTAGCCGTCATTGGCCGCGGAGAGGGCCTGGAGGATCTGCGGGGCGGCGGGGCCGGCGTTGTCGGAGGTGAACCACATGCTCAGAGAAATCCTTCGACGGCGTGATCGGGCAGGTCCTCCTCGTCGACCTCCCATTCGGGGCTGAGGGGGCCCGGCGGGTTGCGTCCGTCCGCGGCGACGCCGGCACGGCGCGGGCCGTCGGGGTCGCCGCAGACCAGGGGATGCCACTCGGGCAGGTCGCGGCCCTCGGCCAGCAGGCGGTAAGCGCAGGTGACGGGCATCCAGTCCTTGATGTCGTGGATGTTGTCCGGGGTCAGGACCACGCAGCCGGGCACCAGGACCTTGCGCAGGGCGTAGTTCCCGCAGCGGCACGCGGCAGGGTCGTAGAGGCGGCAGTGGACGTCGGTGTAGGCGAGCTCGCCGGTGTCCTCGTCCTCCAGCTTGAGCAGGCAGCAGCGGCCGCAGCCGTCGCAGAGCGCCTCCCACTCCTCGCGGGAGAGGTCGGAGAGCGGCGCGTCGCGCCAGAAGCCGGGGCGGAGGTCGGGCGGGGTCATGGGGCCTGTCTGCCCGCAATCGGGGCGCGCGTCCAGACGGGGGCGGCTTTCGGGCGGCGGCGATCGGGCGCGGCCGGGGCGGGTTGCGCGCGGGGCGCGGCCGGCGCAGGTGGGGGGAATGGTCGAGTTCCTGGTCGCCTGCGCCGTTTTCCTGCTGGCCCATGCCCTGCCGGGGGCGACGGGGCTGCGCGGGGCGCTGATCGCCCGGCTGGGGCGGAGGGGGTATCTGGTCGGCTACTCGGTCCTTTCGACGGCGCTGCTGGTCTGGCTGATCTGGGCGGCCCTGCGGGCGCCTTATGTGGCGCTCTGGGCGCCCTCGCGGGAGCTGGCGCTGGTTCCCTTCGCGGCGATGGCGCCGGCCTGCCTGCTGCTGGCGGCGGGGGCGGGGCGGGCGAACCCGGTCTCGCTGTCCTTCCGGGGCGGGCCGGCGGACGCGGCGCGGCCGGGGATCCTGGCGCTGACGCGGCATCCGGTGCTGTGGGCGCTCGCGCTGTGGGGCCTGGGGCATGCGGCGGCGAACCCGGACCTGGTGTCGGTGCTGCTGTTCGGGGGGCTGGGGGCGTTCGCGCTGGCCGGGATGCCGGTGCTGGAGGGTCGCGCACGGCGGCGGGGGGAGCGCGAGGGGTTCGCGCTGCGCGAGGGGCCCGTGGGGGCGCGGCTGCGGCGCGCGGCCTCGGCGCGGCTGGCGGCGGAGCTGGCGGCGGGGCTTGCGCTTTACGCGGCGCTGCTGGCTCTGCACGGGCCGGTGATCGGAGTGGATCCGCTGGTCTGGCTGTGAGGGGGCTGGCGGCGCCGGGGCGGCCGCGATTTCGGCCCTGAGGGGATGGCGGGCCAAGCATCGTGATCCGGGTTCCGCCTTGCCGGGGCGCTTGCGCGCGCGAAGTATTTCCCAAGTATACTTGTCAATCTGAGGTGAAATTCAGACCCGCCGGCGGCCGCGCGCCAATTTCTGGCGCGCCGTCACTGCCGTCGTCGTTTGCGAAAGGCGGTGGCGGGGGGTTCTGCGTGTCGCGCGGAGGCGGCTCCGCAGGCGTCCTGCCGGCGGAGCGGCGGCCCGCTCTCAGCCCTGCGCGGCGCGGCGCTTCTCGGCCCGGCCGGCGACGAGGCGGATCTTGCGGGGGGCCGCCTTCCACATGCAGATCATCGAGATCACGGCCATGGCCATGACCAGCCAGAAGCCGGCGGTGTAGCGGCCGGTGGCGTCGTGGATCTCGCCCATCACGAACACCCCGGCGCCGGCCCCGAAATTGGCCAGAAGGGCGATGGTGGAGAAGATCGCCGGGTAGCGGCGGGACTGGAAGATCTCCATCGGGATGGCGCCGAACATGGCCGCCAGCCCGTTGCCCAGAAGGCCCTGGGCGGCCACCATCAGCCACAGGAGCAGGGGGGAGGGCGCCTGTTCGATCGCCAGCAGGAAGGCGGCGGAGAGGACGTAGCCGCTGACGGCGATGGACCAGGCGATCTCGCGGCCCACGCGGTCGGACAGGGCGCCGAGCGCGATCTGGCCGAAGATGCCGCCGAAGGCGACCATGCCCAGCGCGAAGGCGGCCGTGGAGGCGTCGAAGCCGGCCGAGAGCAGGAAGCGCGTCTGGTGGATCTGGATGGCGTACCAGATGAAGAGCGCGCAGAAATTGCCGCCCGCCACCCACCAGAAGGCGGAGGTGCGGATGGCCTTGCGCAGGGTCCATTCGGTCTCGGCCCATTCGCGGTTCACCACCGGGTCGGCGTGGCGGGGCGCGGCGCCGGGCTCGGGGCGCGCGTCGCCGTCGGGCAGCAGGCCCATCTGCTCGGGGCGCATGCGCTGGAAGACGGCGTTGAGGGGGATGATGGCGACGAGGGTGACGATGGCGACGGCCATGCAGGCCGCGCGCCAGCCATGGGTCTCGATCCCCCACTGCATGAGCGGCAGGAGCGTGACGCCGCCCACGCCCACGCCGGCGAAGGCGAGGCCGATGGCCAGGCCGCGGTTCCTCACGAACCAGTTGGGCAGGAACATGGAATGGCTGATGTAGCTCATCGCCATGGAGCCGTTCACGGCCAGCAGGCCGAAGGCGAGATAGAGCTCCAGCGGGTTGGTGATGGCGGTGGCGGCGAAGTAGCCGGCGGCGACCATCAGGGCGCCGACGGGGATGGCGCCCTGGGGGCCGAAGCGGCCCATCAGCCAGCCGACCACCGGCAGGAAGGCGGTGGAGGCGATGAACCCGACCGAGAACGCGCCTGCGGTCAGGCCGGAATCCCAGCCGAATTCGGCCACCATCTCCGGGAACAGGAGAGAGAAGCCGGTGCGCGCGGTGACGGCCACGCCCATGGTGACGAAGGAGACGGCGACCACGACCCAGCCGTAGAAGAGGCGCGGGCGCGGGGCGCCCGGGGCGCGGGCCTGGCTCATGGGCGGTCTCCTCCCTCCCGGCGCGCGTCTGGCGGCGCGCCTTGTCGGGCCGGAGCATAGGCGGGCCGCGGCGGGGGCGGCAAGGCGCGGGAAGCCTCTAGCGGCCGTAGGAGAGGCGGGCCATGGCCTCGGCGGTCTCGGCCACCTGGGCGTCGGTCAGGACGTGGCCGCCGCCGATCAGGAGGGCCTGGTAATGCTGGCGGGCGAGCGTTTCGAGCTCGACGGCCAGCGCCATGGCCTTCTCCAGCGTCGGCCCGCACGCGAGCATGCCGTGATTGGCCAGCAGGCAGGCGGAGCGATCCTCGAGCGCGGCCAGCGCGTGGTCGGAGAGCGCCTGCGTGCCGAAGGTGGCGTAGCCGGCGCAGCGGATCTCCGGGCCGCCGAAGAGGGCGATCATGTAGTGCACCGCCGGGATGGGACGCCGCGCGATGGCGAGCGTGGTGCAGTAGGGGGGATGGGCGTGGACCACGGCGCCGAATTCGGGCCGGGCGGCGAGGATGTCGCGGTGCATGCGCCATTCGGAGGAGGGGGGGCGCGGGCCGCGGGCGGCCTCCGGCCCCGCGGAGAGGGGCATGGCGCAGATCATCTCCGGCGTCATGGCTGCGTAGGGGGTCGAGGAGGGGGTGATCAGCATCTCCTCGCCGCGACGCACGGAGATGTTGCCGGAGGTCCCCTGGTTGAGGCCGGTGGCGTCGAGGAAGAGGCACTGGTCGATGATGGCCTGGCGCAGGGCGCGGTCGGCGTCGGGCTCGGGCATTCGGGGGCTCCTTGCGGGAACGGTCGGAGGGTGGCGCGGGGGCGGGCGGCTGTCCAGAGAGGGCGGCGGACGTCCGCGCGCTTGCAGGGCGCCTCGAAGGTGTTCAGTCTGCCTTACGGGTTCGGGCGACAGAGAGGCCGGCGGCGCGAGATGGGCGAGGCGAGCGGGAGGGGCGGGCTGCGCGCGGCCTGGGCGGGGCAGTCGCCGGTGATGCGCGGCGTGATCATGATGTGCCTGTCCACGGTCGCCTTCGCCTCCATGCACGCGACGGTCCGGCATGTCTCGGCGGAGCTGCCGGTCTACCAGATCGTCTTTTTCCGAAACCTGTTCGGGCTGGCCTTCCTGATACCGGTGATCCTGGGAAGCGGGATCGTGCAGATGCGCACCAGGCGGCTGGGGCTGCACGCCCTGCGCGGGCTGATCAATATCGGCGGGATGCTGATGTTCTTCACCGCCGTGACGATCACGCCGCTGGCGAAGGTGACGGCGCTGAGCTTCACGGCGCCGATCTTCACCGCGATGCTGAGCGTGCTGGTGCTGGGCGAGCGGTTCCGGCTGCGGCGCTGGGCGGCGATCGCCTTCGGGTTTCTCGGCATGCTGGTGATCATCCGTCCCGGCCTTGCGGTGGTGGAGACGGGCGCGCTGCTGGCGCTGGCGGCCGCGGCGCTGTGGGCGGTGGCGATGATCGTGATCAAGATTCTCTCGCGCACCGAGACCAGCGTGGCGATCGTGGCCTGGATGGGCGTCTTCCTGAGCCTGTTCTCGCTCGGCCCGGCGATCTGGGTGTGGGAGGACCCTTCGCCCGCCGCCTGGGGCTGGCTGCTGGTCATCGGGCTGACGGGGAGCCTGGGGCAGGTGAGCCTGAGCCAGTCGCTGAAGGAGACCGACCCGACGGCGGTGCTGCCCTTCGACTTCCTCAAGCTGATCTGGACGGCGCTGCTGGGCGCCTGGTTCTTCGCCGAGATACCGGACCTGTTCACCTGGATCGGGGCGGGGGTGATCTTCTCCTCGGGCCTCTACATCGCCTATCGGGAGCGGCGCGCAGGGCCCGAGGTTTGATCGCGGTCAACGCGCGGGGGCGGGGTTGGCGGCAGGATCTAGGGCGGTGTTCTGGAAAAGGGGAGACCCCGGGGATGACCGCTCGTGTTCTGGACAAGGCGGAGTGGCAGACCTTCTTCGACCGCATGGCGAAGGGGCTGGAGGGGCGACGCGCGCATGCGGAGGTCGGCGGGCTCGACCTGGGCGAGCAGGTGGCGGTGGAGTCGGCGCCGCTGCTGGGGATCTCCTACGAGCCGAAGGCCGATCTGCTGGAGATCGCGATGGAGGGCGTGGACCACATGATCCGCGCGCCCCGGCGCATCGCCGTCGAGGAGACGGGCGCGGGGCTGAGCGGGCTGGAGGTGGTGGACGCCGAGGACCGGCGGCAGGTGGTGCGGCTGACCGAGCCGCTGAAGCTGCCGGCGCCCTCCTGAGCCGGGCGGGCTCGCCGGCGCCCTTCCGCGAGGCGGCCCGGGGCTGTCTGGCCCGCGGCTGGGCGGTGGTTCCGGTGGCCCCGCGAGGCAAGCGGCCGCTGGTCCCCTGGCGGGCCTTCCAGGACGGGCTGCCGGGCCCGGAGCAGGTGGAGCGCTGGGCCGCGCGGTGGCCGGACGCCAATGTCGGGATCGTCACCGGAGCGGCCTCCGGGCTGCTGGTGCTGGACGTCGATCCGCGGCACGGGGGCGCGGAGTCGCTGGCCGCGATCGAGGCGCGCCACGGGGCGCTGCCCGGGACGGTGGAGGCCGAGACCGGGGGCGGGGGCCGGCATCTCTATTTCGCGCATCCCGGGGGCGAGCGGCGCAACCGGGCCGGGCTGGCGCCGGGGCTGGATCTGCGCGGGGATGGCGGGCTGATCGTGGCGCCGCCCTCCATCCATCCCAGCGGGCGGCCCTATCGCTGGCGCGAGGGGCGGGCGCCGGGGGAGGCGCCGCTGGCGCGCCCGCCGGTCTGGCTGCTGGCCCCGCGCTTCGGGGGCGAGGGGCCAAGGGGGCATCCGGCGAGCTACTGGCAGGAGCTGGTCCGGGAGGGCGTGGCGGAAGGGGCGCGCAACGCCACGCTCGCCTCCTTCACCGGGCATCTGCTGTGGCACGGGGTGGACCCGGACGTGGCGATGGAGCTGATGCTGGCCTGGAACCGGGTGCGCTGCCGCCCGCCGCTCTCCGACGACGAGGTGATCCGCACGGTCCGCTCCATCGAGCGGACGCATCGGCGGGAGGCGGACGGGGAGCCGTGAGGGCCGCCGTGCGCGGTGGAGGCGGCCCCCGGGGGGCGTGTCGTCGAGGATGGGAGAGCCTGCGGGGCGGGTGGCTCCGGCGGTAGGATTCGAACCTACGACCTGCCGATTAACAGTCGGATGCTCTACCGCTGAGCTACGCCGGAACGGGGCCGCCCCTGCAGCGCGTGAGCCTATAGCAAGGCGTCGCGGGCGCGTCCAGAGGCCCGGATGGGCATTGTCGTCACGTCAGGCGCCGGCGGGGCGGCCGCCAAATTCGCGGGTCACTTCGCCCACGATCCGGCCCACGGCCTCGCGCAGCTGGCCCAGGCGCTCGTCGCCGATGCGGCTCTTGGGGCCGGAGACGGAGATGGCGGCGACGGGGACGCCGGATTCGTTGAGCACGGCGGAAGCGACGCAGCGCAGCCCGTCGGCATGCTCCTCGTCGTCCACGGCCACGCCGGCGCGGCGCACGCGCTCGAGCTCGGCCCACAGGGCGTCGGGGTCGGTGATGGTGCGGGAGGTGGCGCGGGGCAGGCCGTGCTCGTCCAGGATCAGGCGGGCGTGGTCGGGGCGCATCTGGGCGAGCATGCTCTTGCCCGCGGCCGACCAGTGCATCTTCACCCGGCCGCCCACGCGGGTCAGCGCGCGCATGGCGTGGCGGCTTTCGACCTGGCCCATGCAGACGATCTCGCCGCCCGATTCGAGGAAGATGTTGGCGGTCTCGCCCGTGCTCTCCATCAGGCGGCGCATGTAGGGGCGGGCGAGGACGATGACGTCGCGGGTGCGGGCGAAGGCGGCGCCGACGGTGAAGGCGGCGACGCCCACATGCCAGCAGCCGGTGGCGCCGTCGAAGCGGACGAATCGCTCGCTTTCCAGCGTGGTGAGGATGCGATGGGCGGTGGAGGCCGCCAGCCCCGCCTGGGCGGCGGTCTCCGACAGGGTGAGCCCCTCGGGGCTTTCGGAGAGCGCGCGCATCACGCCGACCGCGCGGGTGATCGCCCTGACCTGACCGGCCCGTCCGCTGTTGTCCTTGGCTGCCATGGTCCTCGCGCCGCTTCGTTGTTGACGCACCGAAACTAGTCCGCGTGGCGCGCTTGACCAGCCCGTTCATGCGCAGGCGCGTCCGGGGCGCTCGACAGGGCGGGCGCGGGCGGCTTAGCTGGCCGGGCGCGCCGGCGGGCCGGGGCGCGAACGAGGACGATGCAGACGGGGGAGACAGGGCCATGCATGCGGCGCGCGTGAACGGCGTGACGATCCATTACGCGGACGAGGGCGACCGGGGCGGGAGGCCCGTCGTCTTCGCCAATTCGCTGGGCACGGACTTCCGGGTCTGGGACCGGCTGGTGGGGCTGATGCCCGAGGAGATGCGGCTGATCCGCTTCGACAAGCGGGGCCACGGGCTGTCGGAGGCGCCGCCGGCGCCCTACCGGATGGAGGATCTGGCCGACGACCTGGCGGGGCTTCTGGACCGGATGGAGCTGAAGGGCGCGGTGGTGGTCGGGCTGTCGATCGGCGGGCTGATCGCGCAGATGCTGGCGGCGCGGCGCCCGGAGCTCGTGGGCGGGATCGTGCTGATGGACACGGCCGCCAAGATCGGCGACCCGGAGATGTGGAACGAGCGCATCGCCAAGGCGCAGGGCGAGGGCATCGGCGCGATGGCCGACGCGGTGATGGAGCGCTGGTTCTCCGCCGCCTTCCGGGCCAACCGGACGGAGGAGCTGACGGCCTGGCGCAACATGCTCACCCGCACGCCGGCGGAGGGCTACGCGGGCTGCTGCGCGGCGATCCGCGACGCGGATCTGCGCGAGGCGGCGGGGCGGATCTCGGTTCCCGTGCTGGCGATGGCGGGCGACGAGGATGGCTCGACGCCGCCGGAGCTGGTCAAGGCCACGGCCGACCTGATCCCGGGCGCCCGCTTCGAGGTGGTGAGCGGGGCGGGGCATCTGCCCTGCGTGGAGCAACCGGCGGCCTGCGCCTCGATGATCCTGGGCTTCATGGAGGAGGCGGGCCTTGTCTGAGGATGCAAGCCGCCGCGCGCGCGGGGAGGCCATGCGCCGGAAGGTGCTGGGCGACGCCCATGTGGATCGCTCCCAGGGGCAGGCGGACCCGTTCGATGCGCGCTTCGTGGATTTCGTCACGGAGGGCGCTTGGGGGACCGTCTGGGCCGACGATCACCTCTCCCCGCGGGAGCGGTCGCTGATCACGCTCGCGATCCTGGCTGCGCTGGGGCGCGAGTCGGAGTTCCGGCTGCATCTGCGCGCGACCGCCAACACCGGGGCGAGCAAGGAGGATGTGCGCGAGGCGCTGATGCATGTGGCGGTCTATGCCGGCGTGCCGGCGGCACTGAGCGCCTTCCGCATGGCCAAGGAGGTGTATGCGGAGATGGAAGGCGAGTCCGGGGGCTAGGCGCCGAGTTCGGCGAGGAAGGCCTCGGCCTCCTCGAAATGATCCGGCCAGGGGCGCGGGCGCCAGTCGGCGAGACGCGCGAGCTGGGCGGCGCGGGGGTTGCGGCCCTCGGGCGCGGGGTCGGCGTAGGCGAGGATCGCCTCGATCCAGGCCGGCAGGTCCAGCGGGTCGAGGTAGTCGGGCGCCGCGCCGCCCGTGGCGCGCAGGGCGGGGATGTCGGCGGCGAGGACGGGGCAGCCGAGGTCGAGGGCCTCGGCGACCGCGAGGCCGATTCCCTCCGCGAAGCTGGGGGCGAGCAGGGCGCGGGCGGCGGCGAGGCGGGCGGCGACCTCGGCGTCGTCGAGGTCGCGGCGCTCGAACACCACGCGGCCGGACATGGGGGCGCGCTCCAGGAAATCCTGGACCATCTCGGATTCGGAGGCCGGGCGGCCGAGGATGAAGAGCTTCGGCGCCGCGGGGCCGAGCTCCTGCCAGAGGCGCTGCCAGATCCAGAGCATGCCGAGATGGTTCCGCCGCGGCTCCAGCGCGCCGAGCATGACGAAGCCGCCCGCGGTCTCGGCCGGCGTCCCGGCCTCCGGGCGGGGCAGGGGCGTGAGGCCGGGGGGCGCGAGGCGGGCGGGGGGCGGCGTCTCCATGTGGGCCTCGGCGATGCGGGCGGTGTCGGCGGAGGCGTAGAGCAGGCCGTCGCACTGCTCGGCCGCGGCGAGGAAGGCGAGCAGGCGCGTGGGCTCGGAGGGGCGGGCGAGCTCGGGGCGCTCCAGCGCCACGAGGTCGTGGGCCATGGCGACGGCGCGCGCCACGCCGCCCGCGCGCAGGGCCTTGAGGCGGGCGGCGTCGAGATGGGCCTGGGCGGTGTTGAGATAGGTCCAGGGGCCGGGCTGGGCGGAGAGGAGCGTGGCGAGGTCCTCGCCCTGGGCGAGCGCGAGGCGGCGCGCGAGGCTGTCGGCGCGGCGCTGGCGCTCGGTCCGCCAGGGGGAGAAGGCGCCGCGGAGATCGGCGGGGGGGAGTTCCGTCCCGCTTTCGAGCGCGGAGATCAGCGTCTCCGCCCCCGCGCCGTCGAGCAGGGCGTGGCGCGGCCCGGCGGAGACGAGGAAGCGGGCCTCGGGGTCCTGCGCGAGGCGGGCGGCCCAGGCGCGCTCCGCCCGGTCGATGGCGCCGGGGGCGAGGCGGCCGGCGCGGGCCAGCGTGCGGGTGATGTCGAGCAGGCGGCGGGCCATGGCGCGCCCGCTAGCGGGCGAAGCGGCCGGTCTGCCGCCAGGCCCAGGCGTCGGCGATCATGCGCGCCATCTGCGAGCGGGCGGGCGTCCAGCCCAGGACCTCCCGCGCGCGGGTCGCGTCGCAGACCAGGCGCGCGGGGTCGCCGGGGCGGCGGGGGCCGAGCGCGACGGGGACCTCCCGCCCGGTGACCTCGGCGGCGGCGTCGATCACCTCGCGCACGGAGAAGCCGGAGCCGGTTCCGAGATTCAGCCGCAGGCTGCCGCCGCCCGAGAGCAGCCGGTCGATCCCCAGCACATGCGCCTCGGCCAGGTCCATGACATGGACGTAGTCGCGGATGCAGGTGCCGTCGGGGGTGGGGTAGTCGTCGCCGTTGAGGGTCAGCGCCTCGCGGGCGCCGGCGACGGCGTCGAGCGCGTTGGGCACGAGGTGGGTTTCGGGGACGTGATGCTCCCCGACCTCGCGCTCCGGGTCGGCGCCGGCGACGTTGAAGTAGCGGAAGGCGATGGCGCGGATGCCGTGGGCGGCCTCGAAATCCTCCAGCAGCCGCTCCACCGCCAGCTTCGAGGCTCCGTAGGGGTTGATGGGGCGCTGCGGAGCGGCCTCGGTGATCGGGTCCTCCTCCGGCTCGCCATAGGTGGCGGCGGTGGAGGAGAAGACGATGGCGCCGCAGCCGGCCTCGCGCATGGCCTCCAGCAGGTTGAGCGTGCCCCCGACATTGTTGCGCCAGTAGAGGCCGGGGTCCTGCATGGATTCGCCGACATTGGACAGCGCGGCGAAATGCATGACGGCGTCGGGGCGGACCCGGGCGAAGGCGGCCGCGAGCGCGTCGCGGTCGAGCAGGTCGCCTTCGATCCCCTCGCCGTATTTCACGGCCTGGCGCCAGCCGGTGCGGAAACTGTCGATGGCCACGGGCTCGTGGCCGGCCGCGCGGAGCGTCTTGCAGGCATGCGCGCCGATGTAACCGGCCCCGCCGGTCACCAGGACTTTCGCCATGCCCGCC
>JBNJGE010000092.1:0-12424 GCA_051747505.1 Pseudomonadota bacterium
GATGGCCGACGCGAACCACCAGGCCATCGCCTCCAAGCTGGTCAAGGAGATCGCGCGGCTGGGCGGCGACATCGGCAGCTTCGTCTCCCCCCCCGTCGCGCGGGCCCTTGCCGAGCGCCTGAACCGCTGAGGGCCGCCGCCCGGCGGCGCGGGCCGGACGTCGCCTAGCCCGTGCGAGAGCGGGGGCCGGGGGCCGCCGGGCCGCGGGCGGCCTCCCGCTCGGCCTGCGCGTCGCGGGCCCAGCGCATGATCTCGGCCAGCTCGCGCTCCGCGGCCGGGAAGCCGAAATGGAAGCCCTGGAAGTCGTCGCAGCCCAGCCGGCCGAAGAGCCGCGCCTGGGCGGACGTCTCGATCCCCTCGGCCGTCACGCGCATGCCCAGCCGGTGGCCCAGCGCCACGATCGCCGCGATCATGTCCTGGGCGCGGGCGGACTCGGCCGAGAGCGCCTGGGCGAAGGAGCGGTCGAGCTTCAGGCGGTCGAAGCGGAAGCGCCAGAGATAGGCGAGGCTGGAATAGCCGGCCCCGAAATCGTCCATCGCCACCGAGACGCCGAGGCGCCGGAGCTCGGCGAGCTGGCGCCCGGCCTCCTCCGGGTCGGCGATCAGCAGCGACTCGGTGATCTCCAGCTCCAGCCGCGCCGGGGGCAGGCCGGCGGCCGAGAGGGCCGAGGTCACCGCCTCCACCAGCGCGCCGTCGCGGAACTGGGCGGCCGAGAGGTTGACCGAGACGCGCAGCGGCTCGGGCCAGCGCATGGCCGCGCCCGCGGCCTCCCTCAGCGCCCAGGCGCCGAGCTCGCGGATCAGCCCCGTCTTCTCGGCGACGGGGATGAAATCGCCGGGCGCCACCGGCCGGCCGTCGGGGTCGGACAGGCGCATCAGCGCCTCGAAGCCGCGCACCCGCCCGCTGCGCCGGCTGACCAGCGGCTGGTAGGCCATCCAGAAGCGCCCGGCCTTCATCCCCTCGCGCAGGCTGCGCTCGATCCGCCGGCCGCGATGGAGGCGGTCCTCCATCGCGGGCTGGAAGAGGCGCGCGCGCCCGCCGCCCTCGGCCCGGGCCTCGGCCAGCGCGATCTCGGCCCGGCGCAGGCCGGAGGTCAGGCTCACCCGCCGCGGGTCCATCACGAAGCCGCCCAGGCTGGCCGAGACCTCCAGCCGGCGGCCCTCCGCCATCGCGGGGCCGGAGAGGCGCCGGCGCAGCATCTCCAGCACGCCGCCCAGATCCTCGGGGCGGGAGAGGTGGACCAGGGCGGCGAACTCGTCCCCGCCCAGCCGCCCCACCACGTCGTCGCCCCGCAGCGCCCCGCGCAGGGCCTCGGCCGCCCGGCGCAGGGCGGCGTCCCCGGCGGCGGCCCCGTGCTGGTCGTTGAGCGCGCGGAAGCGGTCCAGGTCGAGGCTGATCGCCGCCACCCAGCCCCCGGCCCGCGCCGTCCGCTCGGCCAGCGTCCCGGCCTCCAGATCGAAGCCCGCGCGGTTGGCCAGCCCCGTGAGCAGGTCGGCATGGGCCGCCTCGCGGGCGGCGTCCTCCGCCCGCCGGGCGCGCCCGCGCAGCGCCAGCCAGCCCAGCGCCGGCCCCAGGACGGCGGCGCCGGCCAGCGCGGCCATCGCCAGCCCCGCCTGCGCCAGCACGCGGGTCACCGGCCCGGAGAGGTCGGAGAGGTCCATGCGCAGGCGGGCGAAGCGGGCGCCGTCCGCCCGCCCCTCGGGCAGGGGCAGGAACACCTGCGCCTCCGTCCGCGCGGAGCGGCGCGGGTCGTGCAGCAGCTTCACGTGGGGGCGGCCCTCGGTCAGCCGCGCCCAGGCCCCGGGCCAGCCCTCCGGCAGGGCGGGGCCGGGATCGATCGCGCCACGCCCGGTGGCGCCGGCGAGCGGAACGCCGCGCGGGCCGAACAGCCTCTGGTCGAGCACGTCGCGGGTGCGGCGCGTCCCGGCGGGACGGGGCGCGCCGGCCTGCCCCGCCTCCGCCCGATCCGCCCAGTTGCGGGCGAGATGGATCGCGTAGGTCTCCAGCGAGCGGGCGGAGGCCCAGTCGATGAGCGCGTCCGCCGCCAGGGCGAGCGAGGCGACGAGGCCGAGAACGGCCAGAAGCCGCGCCGCCGCCGCGCCGCGCCCGCTTCGCCGGTCCGCCCCGGCCTCCGCGCCCTGCCTCTGCGCCTCGCCTTTCATCGCGCATCTCCTGCGCGTGCGCGACCTCCCTCGCCGCCACGCCGGGTCCGAGGTCTAGCGGCAAGGTCTTGAGCGGGGCTTAACCAGCCGCTCGCCCCACGCGGGCGTGGTTTGACCCCCGGCGCGTTCCGCGCTAGGCGGACTGCGGCCGCGGCGCGCGCCGCGCCGCCCCGTCAGAAGGCACCGGGATCACGCCCTATGAAACGCCTTTTCGCCGCGCTCGTCGCGCTGTTCCTTTCCGCCCCGACCATGGAGGCCGCCGCCGTGGAGCTTCAGGACCCAGAGAACACCCTCGTCATCGAGCTCGAGAGCGGGGAGGTCTACATCCAGATGCTGCCCCAGCTGGCGCCGAAACATGTCGAGCGCATCAAGGAGCTGGCGCGCGAGGATTTCTATGACGGCGTGGTCTTCCACCGCGTCATCGAGGGCTTCATGGCCCAGACGGGCGACCCCACCGGCACCGGGCGCGGGGGCTCCGAGAAGCCCGACCTGCCCGCCGAGTTCTCCCAGACGCCCTTCGAGCGCGGGACGCTGGGCATGGCGCGGACGCCGGACCCGAACTCCGCCAACTCCCAGTTCTTCATCACGTTCAAGCCCGCGCATTTCCTGAACGGCGAATACACGGTCTGGGGGCAGGTGATCGAGGGCATGGAGCATGTCGACGGCCTCGCCCGGGGGGAGCCGCCGGCCAACCCCGACAAGATGGTGGACGTCTACGTGGCCGCCGACCGCTGAGCCCCCCAAGGCGGGCCCCGCCCGCCGACCGCTGAGCCCGAAGGCGGGCCCCGCCCGCGGGGGGCGTCGAGCCCCCCGCGGCCGGCCTCGGCCCCCGGCCGGGGGCCTCGGGGGCGCCTGACCCGGGGGCCGGAGGCCGCATGAGGGCGGGCGCCCGCCGCCCCGAAGGACCCGCATCATGCGCGTCGAGGAATTCGACTTCGATCTGCCCGAGGCGCTGATCGCGCTGCGCCCGGTCAGCCCGCGCTCCTCCGCGCGGCTGCTGCATGCCGAGGGCGGCGGAATCCATGACCGGCGGGTGTCGGACCTCCCCGATATCCTGCGCCCGGGCGACCTGCTGGTCTTCAACGACACCAGGGTGATCCCCGCGCGGCTCATGGGCGAGCGGCGGCGCGAGAGCCCGCATGGCGAGGGCGTGGCGCGCATCGAGGCCACCCTGATCCGCCGGCTGGGCCCCGCGGAGTGGGAGGCGCTGGCCCGGCCCGGCAGGCGCCTGCGCCCGGGCGACGTGATCCGCTTCGGCCCCGAGGGGCGGCTGGCCGCCGAGGTGGCGGAGAAGGCGGAGGGGGGGCGGGTGCGCCTCGTCTTCGACCGCTCGGGGCCCGAGCTGGACGCCGCGGTGGCCGAGGCCGGAGTGATGCCGCTGCCCCCCTACATCGCCCAGCGCCGGGCGGCGGATGCGCGCGACGCGCAGGACTACCAGACCGTGTTCGCCGAGCGCCCCGGCGCCGTGGCCGCGCCGACCGCGTCGCTGCATTTCGACGCGCCGCTGCTGGCGGCGCTGGAGGCCGCGGGCGTGCGCTCGACCCGCCTGACGCTGCATGTGGGCGCGGGCACCTTCCTGCCGGTGACCTCGGAGACCATCGAGGGCCACCGGATGCACGCCGAATGGGGCGAGGTCAGCGAGGCCGCGGCCGAGGCGGTGAATGCCGCGCGGGCCGAGGGCGGGCGGATCATCCCGGTGGGCACCACGGCGCTGCGCCTGCTGGAGACGGCGGCGGACGAGGAGGGCCGGCTGCATCCCTGGCGGGGCGAGACGGACATCTTCATCGCGCCGGGCTACCGCTTCCGCATCTGCGACGGACTGATGACCAACTTCCACCTGCCGCGCTCGACCCTGCTGATGCTGGTTGCGGCGCTGATGGGGCTGGAGCGCGTCCGCGAGATCTACCGCCACGCGATCGAGGCGGGCTATCGTTTCTACTCCTACGGCGACTCCTCGCTGCTGATCCCTCAGCGCTGAACGGCCGGTGCGGGACGGCTTGCCGCGCGCCTGGAAATCTCCCATATCCGGTCCGGGCTGCGCCGGGGCGGAACCTTCCCGATCCGGCGCCGCTTTCTCCGCTTGATTCTCACAGCCTCCGCCCGACGGCCCCCGCCGGAGGGCGCCGCTCCGGTGGCGACGACCCGACATGATCGCTTTTCTCTCCAACACCTGGGCGTTGCTGCTCGGCATGCTGCTCCTGATGCTGGGCAACGGCATGCAGGCCTCCCTGCTGGGCATCCGCGGCGCCATCGAGGGCTTCTCGGCCGGCGAGATGTCGCTGGTGATGTCGGGCTACTTCCTGGGCTTCCTGATCAGCTCCCGCTCCACGCCCGGCATGATCCGGCGGGTGGGGCATGTGCGCGTCTTCGCGGCGATGGGCTCGATCATCTCGGCCGTCTTCATCCTCTACGCCGCCTTTCCCAATGTCTGGGCCTGGGGGCTGATGCGGGTGATCGTGGGGGCCTGCTTCGCCTCCGTCTATGTCGTGGCCGAGAGCTGGCTGAACGATTCGGCGACCAACGAGACGCGGGGCAAGGCGCTGTCGCTCTACATGATGGTGCAGCTGACGGGGGTGATCGCGGCGCAGGCGCTGCTCAACCTGGCCGACCCGGCGGGCTACGACCTGTTCGTGCTGATCTCGGTGCTGGTCTCGCTCAGCTTCGCGCCGATCCTGCTGTCGGTCTCGCCCGCGCCGGTGCACCAGACCTCCCAGCCGATGAGCCTGGGCCAGCTCTTCCGCGCCTCGCCGCTGGGCTTCGTGGGCATGGTGTTCCTGGGCGCGATCTTCTCGGCGCTGTTCGGCATGTCCTCGGTCTATGGGACGGAGCGGGGGTTCTCCGTGGCCCAGATCGCGCTGTTCGTCTCGCTGATCTACGCCGGCGGGCTGGCGGCGCAGTATCCCGTCGGCTGGCTGTCGGACCGGCTTGACCGGCGCAGGCTGATCCTGGCGATGACGGCGCTGGGCGCGCTGGCGGGGCTGGCGGCGATCCTGGCCGCGGAGTCGGCGCTCGCCGCGCTGGCCATGGGCTTCGTGGTGGGGGCGATCGCCAATCCGCTCTATTCGCTGCTGATCGCGCATACCAACGACTTCCTGGAGCCCTCGGACATGGCCGCCGCCGCGGGCGGGCTGCTGTTTCTCAACGGGATGGGCGCCGTGGGCGGGCCGCTGGCCGTGGGCGCGGCGATGGAGGCCTTCGGCCCGCAGGCCTATTTCGGCTTCATCGCCGCGGGCTTCGGGGCGGTCAGCCTCTACGCCGCCTGGCGCATGACCCGCCGCCCGGGCGTGGCGGCCGAGGAGACGGGGGCCTACACCCCGCTCGCCCCCACCGCCGCCGCGGTGGCGGTGGACGTGGCCGCCGAGGTCGCCGCCGAGCAGGCGCAGGCCCATGCCGAGGAGAGCGCTGAGGCCGGGGACGAGGCGCCCTCGCCGGCCTGAGCGGGGGCTTGCGCGCGGCCCCGCGCCGTCCGATCAAGGGGAGCCCCAGACGGAGACGCCGCCCATGCAGCCCGCCACGCCCGCCCGCATCCTGGAGTTCTGGTTCGACGAAGTGGGCCCGAAGGGCTGGTACGGCGGCGGCGAGGCGCTGGACGAGACCGTCCGCGCCCGCTTCGGCCCGGCCTGGGACGCCGCGCGCATCGGCGCCTATGACGGCTGGCAGACGGACCCGGCGGGCTCGCTGGCGCTGATCCTCCTGCTGGACCAGTTCCCGCGCAACATCCATCGCGGCTCCTGGCGGGCCTTCTCCACCGACGCCCGGGGGCGGCGGGTGGCGCGCCGCGCGATCGCGCGCGGGGACGACCGGCGGGTGGACGAGTTCGGGCGGGAGTTCTTCTACATGCCCTTCATGCATTCCGAGCGCCCGCCCGACCAGGACCTGTGCGTGCGTCTCGTCAAGGCGCGCCTGCCGAGGCGGCGGGCCAACACGCTGCCCCACGCGAAGGCTCACCGCGCGATCATCGAGACGTTCGGCCGCTTCCCCTACCGCAACGACGCCCTGGGCCGGGAGACCACGCCCGAGGAGGCCCGCTGGCTGCGCGAGGAGGGCTACGCCGCCGAGCTCGCCCGTGCGAAGGGCGAGGCCGGCTGAGCCCGCCCGAATCCCATCCGGTCCCGCGCGCGGGCGGATCGGCAAGAAGCTTGCGCGCCTTTTCCTTCACCGGGCGGGGCCGGCCGGGCTAGATGGGGGCGGACGCAGACCGGCGGGGAGAGACGCGCATGGCCGAAGGGGACGCATTCGACGTCGTGGTGATCGGGGCCGGGCCCGGGGGCTACGTGGCCGCCATCCGCGCCGCCCAGCTGGGGCTGAAGACGGCGGTAGTGGAGCGGGAGCACCTCGGGGGCATCTGCCTCAACTGGGGCTGCATCCCGACCAAGGCCATGCTGCGCTCGGCCGAGATCTATCACCTGATGGAGCGGGCCTCCGATTTCGGGCTGTCGGCCGGCGGGCCGGATTTCGATCTCGAGGCGATCGTCAAGCGGTCGCGCGGGATCGCGAAGCAGCTCAACCAGGGCGTCGGGCACCTGCTCAAGAAGAACAAGGTCGAGACAGTGATGGGCGAGGCCTCCCTGCCCGCCAAGGGCGAGGTCGCGGTGCAGACCGAGAAGGGCGAGCGCAGGCTCAGGGCGAAGAACGTCATCCTCGCCACCGGCGCCCGGGCGCGGGAGCTGCCGGGGCTGGAGGCGGACGGCGAGCTGGTCTGGACCTACAAGCACGCGCTGGTTCCCCCGAAGATGCCGAAGAGGCTGCTGGTCATCGGCTCCGGCGCCATCGGGGTGGAGTTCGCCTATTTCTACAACGCGCTCGGCGTCGAGACGACGGTGGTGGAGGTGATGGACCGGATCCTGCCCGTCGAGGACCCCGAGATCTCGGCCTTCGCGAAGAAGTCGTTCGAGAAGCAGGGCATGACCCTGCGCGAGGGCGCGAAGGTCGCGAAGCTCGACCGGGGCAAGGGGAAGGTCACGGCGCATGTCGAGAAGGACGGCAAGACGGAGAAGCAGGAGTTCGACGCCGTCATCTCCGCCGTCGGCATCGTGGGCAACACCGAGGGCCTGGGGCTGGAGACGCTCGGCGTGAAGGTGGAGCGGGGGCATGTCGTCACCGACCGCCATTGCGCGACCGGCGTGGAGGGCGTCTGGGCCATCGGGGACCTTGTGGCGGGCCCGTGGCTGGCGCACAAGGCCAGCCACGAGGGCGTCATGGTCGCCGAGCTGATCGCGGGGGGCGAGGCGCATCCCACGCCGCCCGAATCCATCGCCGGCTGCACCTACTGCCACCCGCAGATCGCCTCCGTCGGGCTGACCGAGCCGCAGGCGAAGGAGACGGGGCGCGAGATCCGCGTGGGCCGCTTCCCCTTCCACGGCAACGGCAAGGCGCTGGCGCTGGGCGAGCCTGAGGGGCTGGTCAAGACCATCTTCGACGCGGAGACGGGCGAGCTTCTGGGCGCCCACATGATCGGGGCCGAGGTCACCGAGCTGATCCAGGGCTACGTGGTCGCCCGCCAGCTCGAGACCACGGAGCAGGAGCTGATCCAGGCCGTCTTCCCGCACCCGACGCTGTCGGAGATGATGCACGAGAGCGTGCTGGACGCCTGGGACCGCGTGATCCACGTCTGAGCGCGCCGCCCCCCGGCGCCGCCCCCGCCCGCCCGCCCCGGCGGCGCCGGGAGGCGGCGCGGGCCGGCCCTCAGATGTCCTCGAAGGTTCCGCCCCGGCCCTTGCCGGAGGCGAAGCGCGCCGCGCCCTTGGCGCCCTCCGCCCGGAACGCCTCGGCCGAGCGCCATTCGCGGGCGAAGGCCTCGGGGCGGGGCAGGTCCCACTGGTCGAGCGCCACGCCGCGGTCGGCGCGCAGGCACATCTGGGGGAAGCGCGCGAGCTCGCGGGCCAGCGCCACCGCCCGCTCCAGCGCCCCGCCCGGCGGCGCCACGCGGTCGGCCAGCCCGATGGCCTTCGCCTCGTCGGCCTCCACCGGGCGGCCGGTCAGGATCAGGTCCAGCGCCCGGCCCTGGCCGACGATCCGCGGCAGGCGGATGGCGCCCCCGTCGATCAGCGGCACCCCCCAGCGCCGGCAGTAGACGCCGAAGATCGCGTCGGCGGCCATGACGCGCAGGTCGCACCACAGGGCGAGCTCCATCCCCCCGGCCACCGCCGGCCCCTCCACCGCCGCGATCACCGGCTTGGTCAGGCGCAGGCGGGTGGGGCCCATCGGTCCGAGGGCGTCGTCGGTCAGATCCTGCGGGGCGCGGATGGCGTGGCGGGCGAACCAGTCCTCGTCGATGCCGGCGGCGCGGGTCAGGTCGAAGCCCGCGCAGAAGGCGCCGCCGGCGCCGGTCAGCGCGGCGACCGGCGAGTCCGAGGCCTCGAAGTCGAGGAAGGCGCGGTGCAGCTCCGCCGCCGTCTCCGGGTTGACGGCGTTGCGCCGCTCGGGGCGGTCGATCGTGACCACCCGCACCTCGCCCTCGGTCTCCACGCGCACGGTCATGCCGGCCTCCCGTCTCCGCTTCGGGCGAGCAGGGTGGCCCGGCGGAGGGCGGATGGGCAAGCGGATGCGAGACGGCGCGGGCAGGGGGGCGGTGGTCTGACGCCGGCGCAAGACAGGCTCGGGATCCGTCATGGCGAATTCATGCCACCCCATTTATTGGGCGCGCGCAAAATAATTCTCCAAGTATACTTCCAATCAAAGGTGAAATTCAGAACCGCCGGCGCCCGCGCGCCAATTTCTGGCGCGCCCGCACTGCCGTCATCGTTGGCGAGGCCGCGTCGGAGGCTCGGGGCCGCCTGCCACCGCCCGGCCCCGCCGCCCCGTCCGCAGGCCCGCGCCCATGCGAAAGGGGCGGCCCCGCGGGAGCCGCCCCTTGTCGAATTCGTCGCGTCCCGCGCCTCAGAGTCGGGCGGAGACGACCTCCTCGCCGCGCAGCAGCTCGCGCACCCGCACCTCGCCGGCGGCGAAGGCCTCGCGCAGCACCTCCACCGCCTTCCAGGGCTCCGCGTCGCCGCACATGAAGACGTCGAAGGCGCCGTAGCCGATCTCCGGCCAGGTGTGGACGGAGATGTGACTTTCGGCCAGCACGGCCACGCCGCTCACCCCCTGGGGAGAGAACTTGTGGGTATGGATGTGGAGCAGCGTCGCGCCGCAATCCGCCACGCATTCGCGGAAGGCCGCCTGGATGCGGCCCTCGTCGTCCAGCCCCTCGCCGTCCACCACCTCGATGATGAGATGGGTGCCGGCGAAAACCTTGCCGTCGCGGCGGATGAAATGGTCGTCGCGCGTCTCGTCGAAGACGTCGCGGGTGAAATCGGCCTCCGGGCCGCTCGTCCGAGCTTCCTCGTGGGTGGCGCCTGTCTCCAGGTCCATCCCCAGTCGGAAGAGGCTCCCGTCATCCATGACGTAGTCTCCCCTACCAGCAGATGTATACCCAGCGGCCCCTTAGCGCCCCCCCTGTGACTCGCATCTCCGCGGGGCGGCTCGGCCCCCCGCGAAAACGGCCCGTCGAGGTTGGGATCGGCGACCCTGTGAGAGCGGCAGATACTGATTCCGCTCTGTCCGATCAAGGGCGGAATTTCCGAATTTTTCCGGAACTTTCGCGGGGCGCCCCGCGCGTGGCCCGCGCGCATCTTTCCTGCGCGCGAGGGCCCCTGCGCGGGGCCTCGATTGCGCGCCTGTCAGTCGGCGGGCCCCGCCCGAGGGCCGACCCGCGCCCGCCCGCGGCGGGCCTCGCGCTGGGCGATGTAGAGGGTGGCGGAGATGATCACCGCGCCCCCGATCCAGGTGGCGAGGTCGGGCACCTCCCCGAACAGGAGCCAGGCCGCGAGCCCGATCAGCACCAGCCGGGAATAGGAGATCACGCCCATCACCGAGGCCTCGCCGTGGCGGTAGCCCTGCAGGTCCCCGATGGTGCGCCCGGCGGAGCTGGCCAGCAGCAGGACGAACACGCCCCAGCCCAGCGTCCCCTCCGGCAGGTCCCACACCGGCAGGGCCAGCGGCAGGCCCAGCAGCGCGGTCAATGCCATGGAGGAGGCGAGCGCGCTGATCGGCCCGTCCGCCTGCGCCAGCCCGCGCGAGAGCGAGAGCACCGTGGCGAAGAGCAGCGAGGAGCCCAGCGCCGAGAGCATCGCGGGGTCGAACGCCCCGAGTCCGGGGCGCAGGATGATCAGCGCGCCCGCGAAGCCCGCCAGCACCGCCGCCCAGCGGCGCGGGCCCACGGTCTCGCCGTTGACCGGGCCGGCGAGGACGGTGGCGAAGATCGGCGCGGTGAAGAACAGCACCGTGGCCGTGGCCAGCGGCAGGGCGGAGATGGCGTAGTAGCCCATCTGCGTGCCCACCGCGATCAACCCGCCGCGCAGCAGGTGCAGCTTCGGGCTGGAGAAGCGCAGCTGCCGGCGGAAGGCCGGCCAGACCAGCGCCATGGCGACAATGCACAGCGTCACCCCGCCAGAGCGCAGGAACACGACCATGCGGCTGTCCACGCCCGTGGACATCTCCCGCACCGCCAGGGTCATGACCGTGGCCGAGAGGACGGAGAGCAGCATCCACATCCCCCCGGCCAGGTTGTCCCTCCCTTCCCCCGGGTCCGAGGCGACGAGGGGGGCGGCGGAGGTCCGGGGCTCGGGCCGGGTCACGGCGGGAAAGGTCCTTTCCTGAAAAGCGCGTCGCGCGGAGCCTCCGGCCCCGCGCGCCAGATCCAGCCTAGCGCCGCGGCCGCGCGGAATCAAATCAGGAAGCCATATCAAATTTCCGGGCGCGGGCCCGCGCGGCGCCTTTTTCCCGCCGGTCCGGCAGGGCAGGGTGGGGGGATGAAACGCCGCCTCGCCCTCGTCGCCCCGCTCCTGCTCGTCGCGCTCGGCTGCGCGTCGGTGGACGGAAACCCGCATCTGGATCGCTGCCTGAAGGCCGAGGGGGGCTCGACCACGCTCGCCGACCGCTGCCGCCGGGCGCTGGACTGGGGCGGGCTGAGCGCGCGCCAGCAGGCGGCGGCCTGGACCAATATCGGCGTGGCCAACACCGAGCTGGGACGCGACGGCGACGCGCTCGAGGCGCTGGACAGGGCGGTGGCCGCCGACCCCGCCTTCGCCTCCGCCCGGATCAACCGGGCGCTGGCCCGCGCCCGCCGCGGCCAGACGGAAGGCGCGCTGGAGGACTGGAGCGAGGCGATCGACCTGCGCCCGAAGGACCCCGAGCCGCGCGCGGGCCGGGCCAGCCTGCTGCTGCAGAGCGGAGAGCCGGAGGCGGCGCTGGACGATCTCGACGCCGCCCTCGCGCTCGACCCCGAGAGCCCGGACATCCATTTCAACCGCGGCGTGGCGCTCGCCGAGCTGGGCCGGCGCGATGACGCCGCCCAGGCCTTCGGGCGCGTCATCGAGTTCGCGCCCGACGACGCCTCCGCCCATCTGCGCCGCGGCCTGCTGTTCGCCGAGGACGACCCGGAGCGCGCCCTGCGCGACCTCGACGCCGCCATCGAGCGCGCGCCGCGCTGGGCGGCGGCCTGGGCCACCCGCGGCCGGCTGCGCGAGCGGCTGGGCATGCGCGAGGGCGCGGGCGACGACTACCGCCGCGCCTTCGAGCTCGGCCATCAGGCCTCCTGGCTCAACGAGAAGATCGAGGCGCTGGGCGGCTGAGCCCGATCATTCCGCCGCCGCTGCGGGGCGGGGCGCGAAGGCGTCGCGGGTGCAGCGGCGGGCGAAGATCTCCACCGGCTCGGCGAAGTCGCGCAGCCGCTGCTCGCCCAGCGAGACCCAGCGCGCGGGCTCGACCTGCGCGATGTCGCCGGTCACCAGCACCGCGCGGCGCAGCGTCTTGGTGAGCTCGTCCATCCGCGAAACCTGGTTCACCGTCGGCCCGATGGCCGAGAAGGTCAGTCGGGAGGGGATGCCGATATTGCCGAAGGTCACCTCGCCCTGGGCCATGGATATGCCGAAATTCAGCCGCTCCCGGTCCGGGTGCCCCTCGGGCAGGGCGGCGATCCAGTCCTCGCGCAGGTCCAGCGCCGTCTCCATGGCGCGCACGGCGGCGCGGGTGGGGGCCTCCGCCCCCTCGGCGTCCTCCAGCGGGAAGATGGCGAGCACCGCGTCGCCGATGAACTCCAGGATCTCGCCGCCCTCGTCCATCACCGGCTGGGCGATGCAGTCGTAGTAGCTGCGCAGCAGGCGCAGGTATTCGTCCGGGTCGAGGGTCGAGGACATGCGGGTGGAGCCGCGCAGGTCCGAATGCCAGATCACGGCGCGGATCCGCTCCCCGTCCGCCCGGCGCACCACGCCCGAGAGCAC
>JBNJGE010000093.1:0-12319 GCA_051747505.1 Pseudomonadota bacterium
CTTCAGCGCCTCCGAGCCGTATTTCAGGATCGCCGGCCCGATCATGTTGATTCCGAAGGAGCGCAGCGGCGGCCGCGCGGTGATGCGGTCCATCTCCTGGCGCAGCACCTTGGCCTGGGCGCGGGTCAGCCCGCCGCCGCCGTATTCCGTCGGCCATTCCGGCGCGGTCCAGCCCTTTTCGGCCATCCGCTCCAGCCACAGGCGCTGGTCCTCGCTCTGGAACTCCCATTTGCGCCCTCCCCAGCAGATGTCGGCGTCGCTGCGCATCGGCTCGCGCATGGCCGGCGGGCAGTTGGCCTCCAGCCAGTCGCGGACCTCCATGCGGAAGTCCTGCAGATCGTCGAACACGGCGTCTCCTCCCGTCGTCTCCGCCCGCGCCGGGGCGCGGGGTTTGCGGCGAGGATACATACCGGCGCGCAGGCCCGCCAGACGGCGCGCCGCGCCTTTCAAAGCTTGCGGCAGACCACCTCCGGCAGGGCCTCCTCCGTGCCCTCCCTGCTGCAAAGCTCCGTCGCCGGCGTGGTCACGGCCGAGCTTGCGGCGGCCATGGCGAGCCTGAGCGCCTCGGGGAAGGGCCGCGCCTCCACCAGCCCCAGCACCAGCCCGGCCACGAAGCTGTCGCCGGCGCCGGTGGAGGAGACGATCTCGCGCCTGGGCGGGATCACCCGCCAGGCCCCCTCCTCCGTCGCCCCCACCGCGCCGTCGCCGCCGATGGTCACCACCCCCACCTTCGCCGAGCCGCGGGCCACGAGGTCGCGCGCCAGCCGCTCCGCCTCCGGCTCGCCCACCGTCTCGAGGCCGAGAACGTCCGCCGCCTCGTGCCGGTCCATCCGCAGCAGGTAGACCCCGTCCTCGCTGCTCGCCGCCGACTCCAGCGCCTTGCCGGAGGTGTCGAGCGCCAGCTTCGCCCCGGCCCGCGCCGCCGCGGCCGCGAGACGGGCGGCGAAGTCCGCCGGCAGGCCAGGCGGCTGGCTGCCGCTGAGCACGACCCAGTCGCCCGCGCCCATCAGATCCTCCAGCTTCTCGAGCGCCCGGCGGCAGCTGTCCTCCGACCATCGCGTCCCCGGCAGGACGAAGCGGTACTGCCGCCCCGCGCTGCGGTCATGCACCGCGAAGCTCTCGCGCGTGTCGCCCGCGCCCTCGAACCAGACGGCCGAGAGGCCCTCCCGCTCCAGCAGCATGCGGTAGGCCATGCCCAGCGCCCCGCCCACGGCGATGAAGGCGCGGCTGTCGCGCCCGAACTTCGCCAGCGCGCGCGAGACGTTCGCCCCGCCCCCGCCGGGGTCGAGGCGGGGCGTCTCGCAGCGCAGCTTCACGTCGGGCTCCAGACGCTCGACGCCGGTGGTGACGTCGAGCGCGGGGTTGAGGGTGATGGTCAGGATGCCGCTCATGGGCGGGGGCTCTTCGCGGCGCGGCGTGCGGGCATAACGGCGCTCCTCCTTGCGTTCCGCCTTGAACCTAGGCGGAGGTCGCGCCCTCCGACAGGGTCACGGCGCCGCCGCAACGCCGCCCGGGGCGCGGATGTTCCCCGGCGCCCGTCTCGCCCGCGCCCGCCGCCTGTGGTAATCGGCCCCCGGCCCGTGCCGAGCGCGCAGGCCCATGCGACCGCAGCCCGCGCCCGTCCGCTCCCGGACCGCGCCCCCGCGAGGAAGACCCCGGCCCGATGCCCGACGCCCCCCTGGAGCTCGAATTCCGCCCCCTTCCCTACCCCGCCGAATACGGCGAGGAACGCTTCGAGAGCCTGCCCGACCAGCTCCGCCGCCACGCCGCCGAGCG
Organism: Pseudomonadota bacterium; assembly: GCA_051747505.1. Lineage (GTDB taxonomy): Bacteria > Pseudomonadota > Alphaproteobacteria > Rhodobacterales > Rhodobacteraceae > Albimonas. The sequence goes on from JBNJGE010000093.1 coordinate 1,777, forward strand.
GCCCGACGCCCCCGCCATCCGCGAGATCGGCGCGCCGGAGCGCGCCTGGACCTGGGCGCAGGCCGCCGCGCGCATGGACGCCGCCGCCGCCCTGCTGCGCCGCGAGCGTCTGGAGACCGGAGAGGTCGTCGCCATCCTCGCCAACGCGCCCGCCGAATACACGCTGGCCTATCTCGCCGGCCTCGCCGCCGGGGGCTGCGTGGCGCCCCTGCCGGTGATGGCCGCCGACGAGACGCTGGCGAAGATGCTCGAGGACGGCCCCGCCCGGGCCATCGTCGTCTCCGAGGCGATGCGCGAGCGCGCGGAGACGATCCTGCAGAGCTCCGAGCACCTCGCCGGGATGCGCCGCTATGCGCTCGACTTCGAGCACGAGGACTGGACGCCCCTGCTCGACCCCGCCCTGCCGGCCCCCGAGCCCTGGGACCTGCCGCAGATCGAGCCGGGCAACCTCTTCAACATCATCTACTCCTCGGGCACCACGGGCGTGCCCAAGGGCATCGTCCACGATCACCGGTTCCGCGTGCGCCAGCTCCCCCGCCTGGTGGCGCAGGGGATCGAGGCCGGGGGGCGGATGATCCTGTCCACCCCCCTCTACTCCAACACCACGCTGGTCGCGGTCTTCGCCGCGCTCTCGGCCGGCTGCTCGCTCGCCTACCAGCGCAAGTTCGATGGCCCGCAATGGCTGGAGACGGTGGAGGCGGAGCGCATCACCAACACCATGACCGTGCCGGTGCTGATCAACCGGCTGCTGGCGCTCGACGACTTCGACCGGCGGGATCTGAGCTCGCTGAAGCTCACCACCATCACCTCCTCCCCGCTGGCGGCGGCGACCAAGCAGGACATGATCGCCCGCTGGCCCGGCAAGATCGTGGAGATCTACGGGCTGACGGAGGGGGGCGTGTCCACCTCGCTCGACCTCAAGGCGTTCCCGGACAAGGCGGGCTCGGTCGGAAAGCCCGGCCCGGGGGCGGAGCTGCTGATTCTCGACGAGGATGGCCGCCCCGTGCCGAAGGGCGAGACGGGCGAGATCGCCGGCCGCTCCCCGACCCAGATGCGCGGCTATCACGGCCGCCCGGACCTGACGCGCGAGTCGCTCATCCGTCTGCCGGACGGGGGCGTGGCCTTCCGCTCCGGCGATCTCGGCCGCGTGGACGAGGACGGGTTCCTGTGGATCATGGGCCGCAAGAAGGACGTCATCATCTCCGGCGGCTTCAACATCTACGCCACCGACCTCGAGGAGGCGCTCTTCGCCCATCCGGCGGTGAAGGAGGCCGGCGTGGTCGGCGCCCCCTCGGCCGAATGGGGCGAGACCCCGGTCGCCGGCGTGGTGCTGCGCGAAGGGACGCAGGCGAACCCGCAGGAGCTGCTGGACTTCGCCAACGCCCGGCTCGGCCGCAACCAGCGCCTCGCGGCCGTGCATGTCCTCGACGAACTTCCGCGCAATGCCGTGGGCAAGGTGGTCAAGCCCGACCTGCTCAGGCGCATTCAGGCCCTCTGAACGGCGGTCGGGCCGCGGAGGGGGGCCATGGGTGCCGAACGCTACGACACCGTCATCCTGGGCGCCGGCGCCGCGGGCATGATGTGCGCCGCCCATGCCGGCGCGCGCGGGGGCCGCGTGCTGGTCCTCGATCACGCCAAGGCGCCGGGAGAGAAGATCCGCATCTCCGGCGGCGGGCGCTGCAACTTCACCAACCTCCATGCTGGGCCGGAGAACTTCCTCTCCGCCAACCCGCATTTCTGCAAGTCCGCGCTGGGGCGCTACACCCAGTGGGACTTCATCGAGCTCGTCGGCCGGCACGGCATCGCCTGGCACGAGAAGACCCTCGGCCAGCTCTTCTGCAACGGCTCCGCGCGCGAGATCATCGCCATGCTGCTGGCGGAGATGGACCGCGCCGGCGCCGAGCTGCGCCTCTCCACCGCCCTCGAGGACATCGAGCGCGCCCCCGAGGGCTGGCGCCTGCGCCTCTCGGACGGGTCGCGGATCGAGGCCCGCCGCTTCGTCATCGCCTGCGGCGGCAAGTCGATCCCGAAGATGGGCGCCACCGGCTTCGGGCTTGAACTGGCCGCCCGCTTCGGCCTGCCCGCGACGGAGACGCGCCCCGCCCTCGTCCCCCTGACCTTCGGGGAGGAGGCCGGGCTGAAACCCCTTGCCGGCGTCAGCGCCCCCGCCCGCGTCAGCGGCGGCGGCGCGCGCTTCGAGGAGGCGGTCCTGTTCACCCATCGCGGCCTCTCCGGCCCGGCGATCCTCCAAGTTTCCTCCTACTGGCGAGAGGGGGAGGCGATCACCCTCGATCTCGCCCCCGGCGGCGGCCTGCTCGAGGCGCTGCGCGAGAAACGCGGGCGGGAGGGCCGCAAGGCCATCGCCACCGCGCTCTCCGAACATCTGCCGAAACGCCTCGCCGAACACGCCGTCGCCCGGACCAGCCTGCGCGGCAACCTCGCCGACCAGTCGGACGCCAAGCTGCGCCTGCTGGTCGAGGCCGTCTCCGCCTGGGAGCTGCGCCCCGTCGGCACCGAGGGCTACCGCACCGCCGAGGTCATGCTGGGCGGCGTGGACACCGCCGGGCTCGACTCGCGCACGATGGAGGCCCGCGAGGTCCCCGGCCTCTTCGTCATCGGCGAGGCGGTGGACGTCACCGGCTGGCTGGGCGGCTACAACTTCCAGTGGGCCTGGTCCTCCGGCTGGGCCGCGGGGACGGAGATCGCCGCGCGCGGCTGAGGGGGCTTGCGGCCCGGCGCGCGCCCGGGGACCATGCGCCCCGCGCCCGCCAGAAGGCCGCCAGGGAGAACTCCATGACCGCGCTCGACCCCCACGCCTACGCCACGCACGAGGTGCTCAACCAGCCCGAGCCGCTGGAGGATTACGACGCCTACGCCGCCGACCCGGTGCTGCGCGCCATCGTGGCCGCCTTCGACGCCGGCTGGGCCGCGGACCGGCTGCACGCCGCCGGGCGCACCGTCGGCGCCGCCGACACCCAGGCGCTGGCCCGCCAGGCCAACCGCGTGACGCCCGAGCTGCGCACCCATGACCGCTTCGGCCGGCGCATCGACGAGATCGAGTTCCACCCCGCCTGGCACGAGCTGATGCGCCGGGCCATCGCCGACGAGACCCACTCCCTCCCCTGGACCGACCCGCGGCCCGGGGCGCAGGTGGCGCGCGGCGCGCTCTCATACCTGTGGAACCAGGGGGAGAACGGCATCTGCTGCCCGCTGGGCATGACCTACTCCGCCATCCCCGTCCTGCAGAAAGACGCGGAGCACTGGACAAAGTGGGGCGAGCTCGTCACCTCCGCCCGCCACGACCCGCGCCAGATCCGCGCCGCGGACAAGACGGGGGCCACGGTAGGCATGGCGATGACAGAGAAGCAGGGCGGCTCCGACCTGCGCCGCACCCAGACGCAGGCCGAGCCGAACGGTGACGGAACCTGGAGCCTCGTCGGCCACAAATGGTTCTTCTCCGTCCCCCATTCCGACGTGTTCCTGACGCTGGCCCAGACCGAGGAGGGCGTCTCCTGCTTCGTCGTGCCCGGCTGGCTGGAGGACGGCAGCCGCAACCGCCTGATGATCCAGCGGCTGAAGGACAAGGCCGGCAACCGCTCCAACGCCTCCTCGGAGGTCGAATTCCGCGGCGCCATCGCCCGCATGATCGGCGAGCCCGGCCGCGGCATCCGCACCGGGCTGGAGATGAACCACTACACCCGGCTGGACTTCGCCGTGGGCTCCGCCGGACTGATGCGCCAGGCGGTGGCGCAGGCCGCGCATCACACCTCCCAGCGCCGGGCCTTCCAGAAGCCGCTGATCGACCAGCCGATCATGGCCAACGTGGTCGCCGACCTGTCGCTGGAGGCCGAGGCGGCGGCCTGGCTCGCCTTCCGCGTCAGCGCCGCGCTGGACCGCGAGGACGCCGACCCGGCCGAGCGCCTGCTGGGCCGCCTCGGCGCCCCCATCGCGAAATACTGGGTGTGCAAGCGCGCCCCGGCGGTCGCGGTGGAGGCGCTGGAATGCCACGGCGGCAACGGCTTCATCGAGGACCACCTGATGGCCCGCCTCTACCGCGAGGCGCCGCTCAACGGCATCTGGGAAGGCACCGGCAACGTCATCTGCCTCGACGTGCTGCGCGCGATGCAGCGCGAGCCCGACAGCCTCCCCGCCCTGCTGGACGAACTGCGCCGGGCGACGGGCGCGGATCGCCGCTACGACGCCTTCCTCGAGGCGCAGGAGGCCGAGCTGACCGACCTCGCCGCGCAGGAGGGGCAGGCCCGCCGTCTGGTGGAGAAGCTGGCGCTGGCCCTCTCCGCCTCCCTCCTCATCCGCCACGCGCCCCCGGAGGTGGCCGACGCCTTCGTCGCCACCCGCCTCGCCGGCGGTTGGTCCGGCCATTTCGGCGACCTGCCCCCGGGCGCCGACGCCGCCCGCATCGCCCGCCGCGCGATCCCCGAACTCGCCTGACCCGCCGCCAAAGGAGACACCCCATGCCGCGCATCCAGCCGCCCGCCCCCGAAGACATGACGCCCGCGCAGCGGGAGATCCATGACGCCATCCTCTCCGGCCCCCGCGGGAGCGTCGCGGGACCGCTGGGCATCTGGCTCACCCGACCCGAGCTCGCGGCCCCCGCCCAGGCGCTGGGGCGCTACTGCCGCTTCGACTCCGCCCTGCCCCCCGAGCTGAGCGAGATCGCCATCTGCATCGTCGGCCGCTTCTGGCGCGCCGAATACGAGTGGTGGGCGCACAAGCGCATGGCGCTGGATGCCGGCGTCTCCCGCGAGGTCCTCGACGCCATCCGCGACGGGGACGTGCCGCCGCTGCAGGACGCAAAGGCGGAGGCCGTCTACGACGTCACCGTCGCGCTCCTGCACGACAAACGGCTGGACAAGACCCTCTACGACCGGGCGCTGGCCGCCCTCGGCCAGGACGCCCTCGTCGATCTGGTCGCGATCGTCGGCTACTACTGCCTCGTCTCCGTGACCCTCAACGCCTTCGAGGTGGAGCTGCCCGAGGGCGAGACCTCCGAGCTCAGCCCAGCCTGACGTCGTCGGCGAGCGCCGGAACCCGCCCCGCCGTCGCCCCCGCATCCACCGGCAGGATCGCCCCGGTGATCCAGCGCGCGGCATCCGTGCACAGGAAGGCGACGGCGTGGCCCACGTCCCAGCCCGTCCCCTCGGTCTGGAGCAGCGAACGCCTGCGCCGCGCCTCCCGCCGCTCCTCCGTCATGCCCCCCGCGACGACCATCGGCGTGTGCACCATCCCCGGCGCCACGCAGTTGACCCGGATCCCCTCCGGCCCGTGATGGGCCGCCATGGCCCGGGTCATGTTGACCACCGCGCCCTTGGAGGTGGGGTAGAGCAGCCCCGGATGCCCGCCCTGCAGCCCGGCGACGGAGGCGAGGTTGACGATGGCGCCGCGCCCCCGCTCCCGCATGTGCGGGATGCACTGACGCGCCATCAGCATCATGGCGGTGACGTTGACGCGCAGCGCCGCCTCCCATTCGTCCGGATCGGTCTCCGGCGCCGGGGTCTTGGGGCCGGAGACGCCGACATTGTTGACCAGGATCTCCGGCCCGCCCCAGTTCTCCGCGGCCTCGGCCACCGTCTCCGCGACCTGCAACGCGTCGCTCACCTCGCAGGGCAGGGTCAGGGCCTCGCCGCCCTCGGCCTCGATCATGCGGGCGGTCTCGGCGGCGGCCTCCGCCTCGGAGTCGATCAGCCCCACCCGCGCGCCGAGCCGGGCGAGCAGGATCGCCGCCGCCCGCCCGTTGCCGATCCCCTCCCCGCGCGAGCCCGCGCCGGTGACCAGCGCCACGCGCCCCGTCAGGTCGTAGTCCCTCGCGAAATCCGGGTGCATGGCCGCCCTCAGCCTTTCGGCTTGGGCGCGGGGCCGTAGGCGAAGCCCGCATCCACGGTCAGCACCTCGCCGGTGATCTTGCGCGCCTCGACCAGAAACAGGATCGCGTCGGCCACGTCCTCGGCCGTGCACCAACTCCGCAGGGCGGCCTTGCCGGCGTAGGCGTCGCGCACCTTCGCGGCGGCGTCCGCGCCCAACCCCTCCTCGAACCAGCGGGTGTCGATCAGCCCCGGCGCCACGGCGTTCACCCGCACCTCGGGCGCCAGCACGCGGGCGAGCGAGCGGGTCAGGCTGTTCAGCGCGCCCTTGGAGGCGACATAGGGAATCGAGCTGCCCGAGCCCGTCTCGGCGGAGGCCGACGAGACGTTCACCACCGCCCCCCGGTCCGACCGGCGCAGCCAGGGCGCGCAGGCCCGCGCCATCTGGTAGGGGCCGACGACGTTGACCGCGTGGATGCGCGCGAAGTCCTCCGCGTTCTGCGCCTCCAGGTCGCCGAGCTCCGCGAACTGCGTCATGCCCGCGTTGTTCACCAGCCCGTCGATCCGCCCCCACAGGGCGGCGGCGTCCTCGGCCATGCGGCGGCAGTCGGCGTCCTCGGCCACGTCGCCCTGCAGGATCTCGGCCTCCGCCCCCAGCTTGCGGCAGGCGCTCGCGGTCTCCTCGGCCTCGCGCGCGCTGCGGCGGTAGTTGAGCGCCAGGTTCCAGCCGCGTCCGGCCAGCGCGCGGGCGGTCGCCGCCCCCACGCCGGTGCCGCCGCCGGTGATAAGGGCCACGGGCCGATCCGTCTGCGCCATCGTCTCTCCTCCCCTCCTGCGAGCCGAGTCATCCGCCCGGCGCCGCGCTCACTCTGCGCGAGCCGCGGCCCCGGGGCCAGCCCCGCCGCCATTGAAGCCCGCGGTCCCCGGGGATAGCGTCGCGACCGCGAACGACCCGGAGGAGACGCCGCCGGCGCCCCGGCGCCGCGCCGCGACAGCAAGGACAGGAGAGGACATGCGCGCCGTTCTTTGCAAGGAGTGGGGACCGCCCGAAAGCCTCGTGGTGGAAGAGACCGCGACGCCCGAGCCCGGCCCGGGCCAGGCGCGGGTCGAGGTGCACGCCAGCTCGGTCAACTTCCCCGACGTCCTCATCATCCAGAAGAAGTACCAGTTCGTCCCCGACCTGCCCTTTTCGCCGGGCTCCGACATCGCCGGGGTGGTCACGGCCGTGGGCGAGGGCGTGACCAACGTGAAGCCCGGCGACAAGGTGATGGGCATGATCTCCTGGGGCGGCTTCGCCGAGGAGGCGATCGCCCCGGCCGAACGCCTCGCCCCCCTGCCCGAGGGGGTGGGCTACGACGTCGCCGCCTCCTTCCCCATGGTCTACGGCACCTCCTACCACGCGCTGATGGACCGCGGCGCGCTCAAGTCCGGCGAGACCGTGCTGGTGCTCGGTGCCGCCGGCGGCGTCGGGCTGGCGGCGGTGGAGATCGCCAAGGCCGCCGGCGCCGAGGTGATCGCCGCCGCCTCCAGCGAGGAGAAGCTGGCGGTGTGCCGCGAGCACGGCGCCGATCACCTGATCAACTACGCCGAGGGCGACTTCCGCGCCAAGCTCAAGGAGGTCTGCCCAAAGGGGCCGGACGTGATCTACGACCCCGTCGGCGGCGACATCGCGGAGCCCGCCTTCCGCTCCATCGGCTGGCGGGGCCGGCACCTTGTCGTCGGCTTCGCGGGCGGGGACATCCCGAAGATCCCGCTCAACCTGCCGCTCCTCAAGGGCGCCTCGCTGGTCGGCGTCTTCTGGGGCGCCTTCACCAAGAACGAGCCGGCGGCCTTCCGCGAGGACATGGGCGTGCTGCTCGGATGGCTGCGGGAGGGGAAGATCCGCCCCCGCATCTCCGGGCGCTACCCGCTCGACAGGGCGGCGGAGGCGATCCGCACGCTCGCCGACCGCAAGGCGACCGGCAAGCTGATCGTGGAGCCGCAGGCCCGGGGCTGACGCAGGCGGGCGCGGGGGCCTCCCCCGCGCCCGCTCAGCGATGGCGGGCGAAGACCGTCGTCCCGCCCTTCGGGCCGATCAGCAGCGTGTCATAGGGATCGCGCCGGCCGCCCATCTCCATGCCCGGAGAACCGACCGGCATGCCTGGCACCGCCAGGCCCCGCGCCTGGGGTCGCTCCTCCAGCAGGCGGGCGACGTCCTCGGCCGGCACGTGACCCTCCACGAAATAGCCGTCGATCACCGCGGTGTGGCAGGAGGCCTGCTCCGCCGTCACGCCGAGCTCGCGTTTGCGCTCGATCAGCTCGAAATTCACGACATCGTGGACCTCGGTCTCGAAGCCCGCCTCCTGCATGTGCTCCACCCAGGCGGCGCAGCAGCCGCAGGTCGCGGTCTTCCAGACGGTCAGGATCCGTTCGGAGCCCCGGGCCAGAGCGGGAACGGCGGGCGCGACAAGCGCGAGGGCGAGGAACTGGCGTCGACGCATCTCCGGCATCCTTCGAAGTCAGGGGGGCGGCGGCGCGCGGGCCGCCTCTGACACGAACTTAGGGCTTCCCCCTGCTGGAAGGTCAAGCCGCCCCCGCCCCGGCCATGAAATCGCCCACCGGGCGCCGTCTGCTTCGGCCGAGGACCGGGGAGGACGCCATGGCCGCGACCACGACACCCGGCGAGGAGACGGCGCCGGGATGGGCCCATTTCCCCCATCGCGGCGATGTGGGGGTGCGCGGCTTCGGCGCCGACATGGCCGGGGCCTTCGAGAACGCCGCCCGCGCCATGGCCGCCGTGGTCGCGCCGCTCGAAATCGTGAAGGACCGCGAGCGCGTGGAGATCGCCGTCGAGGCGCCCGACCCCGAATTCCTCCTCCACGACTGGCTCAACGCCCTGATCTACGAGATGGCCACCCGCCGCATGCTCTTCGCCGACTTCCGCGTGCGGATCGCGGAGGGCCGCCTGACGGGCGAGGCGCGCGGCGAGCCGATCGACCCCGCCCGCCACGAGCCCTCCGTGGAGCTCAAGGGCGCCACGCTGAGCGAGCTGCATGTCGGCCGGGACCCCGACGGGCGCTGGCAGGCGCAATGCGTGATCGACGTTTGAGGGAAGGCGAGGATGGACCGCACCGGCCTCGAGGAGATCGCCCCCTGGGCCTGGCGCGTCCCCAGGACGGGCGCCATGCGCGCGGACGCCGTGATCTACGCCGACGCCGCGCTGATCGACGACATGGACGAGAAGGTCCGCGCGCAGATCGTCAACGTCGCCAGCCTGCCAGGCATCGTGCGCGCCGCCTGGGCCATGCCCGACGCTCACTGGGGCTACGGCTTTCCCATCGGCGGCGTGGCGGCCTTCGACGCCGAGAAGGGCGGCGTGGTCAGCGCCGGCGGCGTGGGCTTCGACATCTCCTGCGGCGTGCGCCTGATGACCGCCGACATCGAGGCCGCCGAGATCATGGAGGTGCAGGAGACGCTGGCCCACGAACTCTCCCGCGCCATTCCCGCCGGGCTGGGCAGCCGCGGACGCATCCATCTCGACGACCCCGAGATGTGGCGGATGCTCGACGGCGGCGCCGCCTGGGCGGTGGCCCGCGGCTGGGGCGAAAAGGCGGACCTGGAGCGGATCGAGGAGCGCGGCCGCATGGCCGGCGCCACGCCCAGGGCCGTCTCCGAACGCGCGCTGAAGCGTCAGCGCGACGAGATGGGCACGCTGGGCTCGGGCAATCACTACCTGGAGGTTCAGCGCGTGGACGAGATTCTGGACCCCGAGGCCGCCCGCGCCTACGGCCTGCGCGAGGGGGCCGCGGTGGTGATGATCCATTGCGGCTCCCGCGGGCTCGGCCACCAGATCGGCACGGAATATCTGCGCGAGATGGCGCTCGCCGCCCCCGCCCACGGCATATCCCTGCCCGACCGGGAGCTCGCCTGCGCCCCCATCGCTTCGGAGCTCGGGCAGCGCTATCTCGGGGTGATGCGCGCGGGGGTCAACTGCGCGCTGGCCAACCGACAGATCCTGACCCACCTCGCGCGGGAGGCCTTCGCCCGCTTCTTCCCCGGCCGCGAACTGCCGCTGCTCTATGACGTCTCCCACAACACCTGCAAGGAGGAGGTCCACGAGGTCGAGGGCGAACCCCGCCGCCTCCATGTCCACCGCAAGGGCGCCACGCGCTCCCTCGCTCCCGGCCACGCGGACCTGCCCGAGGCCCTGCGCGGCGCCGGCCAGCCGGTGCTGATCGGCGGCAGCATGGGCACGGAGTCCTGGGTCCTCGCGGGCGCCGCGGGGGCCGAGGCCGCCGCGCTCGGCTCCGCCTGCCACGGCGCGGGCCGGGCGATGAGCCGCCACCAGGCGACCCGCACCTGGACCGGCGCGGGCGTCAGGCGCGAACTCGCCGGGCGCGGCATCATCGTCAAGAGCCCCTCCAGCCGCGGCGTGGCGGAGGAGGCGCCCGGCGCCTACAAGCCCGTCGCCCGCGTGGTCGAGGTGGCCGAGCGCGCGGGCCTCGCCCGCCGCGTCGCCCGCCTGACCCCGATGATCTGCATCAAGGGCTGAGGCCCCCGTTGATCGAGGTTATCGCCCTCGCCCCGCCCTGGGCGCGAGGATCGCCGATCGATCCGTCCGGAGAAGGACCCCAGGCATGCCGCTGACCCTGACCAGCCCCGATTTCGAGGACGAGGGCGACATCCCCGTCCGCTGCACCTGCGAGGGCGAGAACGCCTCGCCCGCCTTCCGCTGGTCCGGCGTG